>JALUWJ010000001.1 GCA_027019605.1 Henriciella sp.
TGAGATGTGCATGTGGTCCATGTTGGGCCAGCGCGCGGTCGATGTGTTCGCTTGGGAAAGCTTCGGCAAGGACTGGGTCACGGATGCCGTGAATGAGTTGAAACTCGCCGATTGTAACATCCATGTTGGTGACTTTGGCGTGTTGCCGCCATTTGAGCAGACGCGCGACGATGCTGACATCGTTTTCACTTGGAACGGAACAACCTCTGGTGTTCGCGTCCCGAACGCAGATTGGATTAAGCCGAACCCAGACCGCGTTGTTATTTGTGATGCGACCTCTGCGGTGTTCGCGCAGGACATGGAGTGGGAAAAGCTCGATGTCATCACTTATAGCTGGCAAAAAGTGCTGGGCGGGGAGGCTGCACACGGCATGCTGATCCTGTCACCAAACGCAGTGCGCCGGTTGGAAAGCTATAAGCCAGAGCGTCCACTGCCGAAGATTTTCCGCATGACCAAAGGCGGCAAGCTCAACGAAGCGCTGTTCGAAGGCAATACGATCAACACGCCATCTCTGCTGTGTACCGAAGATTACCTTCAGGCACTTGATTGGGCCGAAGAGTGCGGTGGATACCAAGGTCTGAAAGCCCGGTCTGACCGATCGCTGGAAATTCTGACTGACTGGGTTGCGAAAACCGATTGGGTCGAATTCCTTTGCGCCGATGAGAATGTGCGTTCGAATTCCGGGATCACGCTTTCGATTGTCCACCCGACTTTTGCGAAAATGGATGAGCCAGCCCAACGTGACTTCATCAAGCGGATGATGAAACGTCTTGAGGATGAGGAAGCCTGTTTCGACGCGAACGGCTATGCCAAAGCGCCTCCTGGACTGCGCATTTGGTGCGGTGCCACGGTCGAGCCAGATGATGTTGCGAAACTGACGCCATGGCTCGAATGGACCTTCGCTGAAGAACTCGCTGCCCTTTAAGCGACTCCTAAATCTTACTTTTTCAAGCCCTCGGACCCATCGTCCGGAGCATATGGAGCATATGATGCCCAAAGTTCTGATTGCAGACAAACTCGCCCCTGCCGCCGTAGATATTTTCAAAAATCGCGGCCTGGAAACTGAAACCGCTGTCGGTCTTTCTAAAGACGAACTGATCGCCAAGATCCCTGAATTCGACGGGTTGGTGGTTCGGTCCGCCTGTAAGCCGGATGCAGATGTAATCGCTGCGGGGACCAATCTAAAAGTGATTGGCCGTGCGGGTATTGGCGTCGACAATATCGATATCAAGGCCGCGACCGGCAAAGGCGTCGTTGTCATGAACACGCCATTCGGCAACGCTGTGACGACCGCAGAGCACGCCATTGCGATGATGTTCGCAGCGGCCCGCCAAATTCCGGCGGCCAATGCCGGCACGCAAGCTGGCGAATGGCCGAAAAAAGCCTTCATGGGCACAGAGCTTTCTTACAAGACGCTCGGCCTGATCGGATGCGGGAACATTGGCGCCCGCGTTGCCGAACGCGCCAAGGGCCTGCAAATGAAAGTGCTGGCCTATGATCCATTCCTCACTGAGGAGCGTGCGCTCGAGCTTGGTGTTGAAAAGGCGGCTGACCTGGATGCCATGCTGGCCCGCGCTGATGCGATTACGCTGCATACACCGCTCACCGATCAGACCCGCAATATCTTGTCAGCTGAAGCGCTGGCGAAGACCAAAAAGGGCGTGATCCTGGTGAATTGTGCGCGCGGCGGACTGGTTGATGAAGCTGCGGTGGCTGAAGGCTTGAAGTCTGGCCATATCGCCGCGGCTGCGTTTGATGTGTTCGCTGAAGAACCTGCGAAAGAGAATGTCCTGTTCGGGGCGCCAAACTTTATCGCAACCCCGCACCTGGGCGCGGCGACGACTGAAGCGCAGGAGAATGTGGCGCTTCAAGTAGCAGAGCAGATGAGTGACTATCTGCTGACCGGAGCGGTGACCAACGCGCTGAACATGCCATCAATTACGGCCGACGAAGCACCGCGTTTGAAACCATTCGCTGCGCTCGCTGAGAAGCTTGGTCTGTTTGCCGGTCAGATTAGCGATTACGGCTTTGAAGAGGTCGTGATCGAGTATGAGGGCGAGGTTGCAGAGCTGAATCGTAAGCCACTGACCGCTGCGGCGCTCGCTGGCCTCCTGCGCCCCTCGCGCGGCGATGTGAACATGGTGTCTGCGCCAGAAGTGCTGAATGAGAGCGGCGTCAAACTGGCTGAAACCAAAACCGAAGACAGCCCAGTTTATGACAGCTTGATCCGGATCAAAGTGCTCACCAAGCGGACTGAGAATGATCCAGAGCCAGGCTGGCGCTCACTCGCCGGAACACTGATCGCGGGCCAACCGCGTATCGTCGAGGTGAAAGGCATGGCGCTGGAAGGCGATTTCAATTCACGCGTCCTGTATGTGAACAATCTCGATAAGCCTGGCTTTATTGGGTCACTCGGTGCCCTGCTTGGCAAGGAAGATATCAACATTGCGACCTTCCACCTTGGCCGGACCGATGCCGGCGGCGAAGCGATCGCTTTGATCGGAATTGATAGCGAGCCAAGCACAGATCTTGTGAAGCAGCTCAAAGCATTGCCGCACGTACGATATGCGAGAGTGCTGAACTTCTAAGCAAATACCCTTATGGAAACCGAGTATGCCTCTGGGCATGCTCGGTTTTTTATTTGGGGAAGGTGATCCGTGACCTTTCGTGTTCGCAGCGCTGATCAACGCCGCGCCGAAATCCAGGCGCGTGCCGCGGCAATGGGGATTGATGAGGCCTTTATCTCACGCTTGGTCGAAACCTTTTATGGCCATGTCCGTGAGGATGAGACCCTCGGCCCGATCTTCGCAGGACAGGTTGAGGACTGGGATGAGCATCTGCCAAAGATGAAAGACTTCTGGTCATCCGTGGCGCTGAACTCCGGGCGATATGCCGGGAAACCTGTGCCCGCGCATCGTAAGTTAGGCGGTGTGAGCGCGGCTGACTTTACCGTCTGGCTTTCTTTGTTCGAGCGAACTTTGGAAGAGCTCGCACCGTCGCCAGAGGTTGTCTCTTACTTTATGGAGCGCGCAGACCGGATCGCTAAAAGTCTGCAATTGGCGATGTTTGGCTTACCTAATCTGCCGCCAGCCAAACCCGCTGAAAACTTTTGACTGGACTCTTTACGCGAGTCGCAAATCGGATTCTGATTCGCTTATCAAACGAATTAAGGTGAGCGAAAATGGCGATGACACAAAGGCAGGCCCTGGATCTCTGGCGCTGCGCTTTGACGGCTTATGTGCGGTCTGATGAGTCCGATATGACAGCGCGGCAACAAGCCGTTCTGATGACGGTTGCGCTGACCCCAGGCCCGCATACGGTGCGCGGCCTTTCCGGCCATCTCAACATTGCCAAGCCTGCGGTCACGCGCGCGCTCGACGTTCTCGAGCGCAATGATTTGATCAAGCGTATCCCAGATGAGAACGATCTGCGGAGTGTTCACATTGAGCGCACGACAAAGGGGATGGATTGGTTGCGCGCTTTTGGCGGCCAGATCCAAGCGGCTGAAGCCGGTGAGATTGGCGAAGACCAAGCGTCTGAGCTTGGCCGCGCGGTCGCTTAGCGTCCATCAACCTCTCGAAAACCTAGAACCCGTATTATGCTCATCCTGAGCGACGTCGAAGGATGTACGAACTTTAGGTGCAGCCCTCGTCCTTCGACTTCGCTCAGGATGAGGGCTAATAGTGTTTGTGCTATCGCCAAAACTCGCGGGAGATAAGCCTTGCTCTCTTTTGATGACAAAAGACTGACCCTGCCCGACGGGGGTGTTCGGACACGCATGCAAGTCAATGCGGGGGTCGCTGCGCTGCGCAAGGCCCCGGCGCCGGATAGTACCCAAATCAGCCAAATCCTGCATGGTGAGACGGTTCTGCTGCATCATGAAGAGGGCGAGTTTGGCCTCGTCCAGTGCGAAGCAGATCGTTATGTCGGTTGGGTCTTAATGGAGGCGCTTTCTGCGCCGGTTCTGAATGTAACCCACCGCGTTCGAAGCGGTCGTTCGCATAGCTATGCAGAGCCCAGGATTACTGCGGCGCCGTATCTGACATTTGGGATTGGCGCAAAGCTCACGGCAACGGGAGAGCGCGAAGGGCGCTACCTGGAGTTTGAGCGCCTGGGCTGGGTCGTTGATCACTTACTGGCGGAAGCAGACACGGTGGAAGATGATCCGATCTCCGTGGCGGAGCGATTTTTAGGAACGCCGTATCTTTGGGGTGGTCGAGATTGTTTGGGCGTCGACTGCTCTGGCTTGGTTCAAATTGCATTTGGTGCCTGCGGCGTCATCTGTCCACGTGACAGTGATATGCAGCAAGCCTGGTTTGGCGATCCGATCGCTGGATGGGACCAAGCTGGCGTCTTGCAACGCGGTGATTTGATCTTCTGGGACGGCCATGTCGGTCTGCTGACGGACCCGCAGACACTGCTTCACGCCAATGGCACGTTCATGACGACGATGACGGAGCCCTTGGCGCCTGCGATTGAGCGGATCGCAAACGAATACGGCGAGCCATTAGAGGCTCGCCGCGTCGATGTTTCTAAATTGAGAGGCGTCGTGCCAGACTGGCTTACTCTTCGTCGGTAGCCTCTTCGACGGTTTCTTCCACCGCATCCTCAGCAACGTCGGTTGCTTCGGCGACTGTGTCTTCGACCGTTTCCGAAACTGTTTCAACAACATCGCTTGCAGCTTCTGTCGCAGTTTCGGTTGCCGCTTCGGTTAGATTTGAAACTGTTTCTTCTGCAGCTTCAGTTGCTTCTGCAATCGCCGTAGTGCCTTCATCGGCAGCCGCTTCAATGGCCGCATCAGCGGCTGCTTCTGCTGTTTCAGCCGCGTCTCCTGCGGTATCCGCTGCGCCTTCGATAACAGTCTCATCGGTTTCAGCGAGATCGCCTGCTGCTTCTTCAGCATCGCCTTCTTCAACCACTTCTG
>JALUWJ010000002.1 GCA_027019605.1 Henriciella sp.
GCGTCTATCGCAAGCAAAAGACTATTATGATGCGCGCCTGGAAGCGGCTGGCGAGGAGCGTCAGGCGCGGGTATTGGCGCCTGAGCATCTCTACCTCACCGATGGGCAACTTTCAGCCGCTTTGCAGAGCAGCGGTGTTGCACGCTTCCATTCCGGGCAGGGCGAGGGCGGTATCGATCTTGGCGGGGCCCAAGGGCGCGACTTTGCACCGGAACGCGCGCAACCTGAAATCAATATCTTCGAGGTCGCAGCGGCGCATGCCAAAGCCATCCATGATGCGGGCAAGACGGTTGTGTTTGGCGCTTGGACCGATGGCTCGGCAAGCCGGCTAGAGGGTGTTTTAGAGGATCACGGCTTGCCGGACGCGACGCGCGTTTATTCGCTGGAAGCCGCTCAAAACGCTGAAATTGCGATTTGCGAGCTGCCCCTGGAGTCAGGTTTCGAGACCGAGGACCTCGTGATCATTGGCGAGCCCGACATTCTCGGCGATCGGCTCGCCGCGCCGAGGCGCAAACGCAAGGCAGCGAACTTTATCGCCGAGTCCGCAAGCCTCAACCCGGGCGATCTCGTTGTTCACGTGGATCATGGTGTCGGGCGCTATGTCGGCTTGAAGACCCTGGATCTCGCAGGCGCGGCGCATGATTGTCTCGAGCTTGGCTATGCCAAGGGCGATAAAGTCTTCCTCCCGGTCGAAAATATCGACCTGATCAGTCGTTATGGCAGCGAAGATGCTGAGAGTGCCATTGATGGCCTGGGCGGAGTCGGGTGGCAAACGCGGAAAGCGCGCGCCAAAAAGAAAATCCTCGAAATGGCGGCCGAGCTTATGGCCATCGCGGCAGCGCGGGAAATGCGCAAAGCCGATACGGTTGTAACCGGTGATGGCCTCTATGAAGAGTTCGCGGCGCGCTTCCCATATGAGGAGACTGATGACCAACTGAACGCGATCGAAGATGTGCTCGGGGATTTGTCCTCCGGCAAACCGATGGATCGCCTGGTCTGCGGCGATGTCGGCTTCGGTAAGACCGAAGTTGCGTTGCGTGGGGCCTTCGTCGCGGCGATGGCGGGTCAACAAGTTGCCGTCATTGCGCCGACAACACTGCTGGCGCGTCAGCACTATAACACGTTCGCTGAGCGTTTTGCCGGCTGGCCGATCAATGTGCGACCGCTCTCGCGTTTTGTGAGCACGAAAGAAATGAACGAGACTAAGGCCGGAATGGCGAATGGCACTGTCGATGTCGTTGTCGGCACGCATGCTTTGCTGGCCAAAAATGTCGAGTTCAAACGACTTGGGCTGCTCATCGTCGATGAAGAACAGCGCTTTGGTGTGAAGCATAAAGAGCGCTTGAAAGAGCTGAAGTCTGACGTGCATGTGCTGACACTCTCAGCGACACCGATCCCAAGAACGCTGCAAATGGCGCTGACGGGTATTCGCGACCTTTCCATCATCGCCACACCGCCCGTCGATCGCCTCGCGGTACGCACCTACGTCACCGAGTTCGATACGGTCACCATCAGAGAGGCGTTGCTGCGCGAGAAGTATCGCGGCGGCCAAAGCTATTATGTAGCGCCGCGTATTTCCGATCTCGACTATTTGGAGAATTTCCTCAAATCCAACGTGCCGGAAGTGAAGTTCTGCGTGGCGCATGGCCAAATGCCATCTGGCGAACTCGAAGACCTGATGACGGCCTTCTATGAAGGCGAGTATGATGTCTTGCTCTCGACAACGATTGTGGAGAGCGGGCTCGACATTCCGCGGGCCAATACGCTGGTTATCCATAAAGCCGACCGGTTCGGCTTGGCGCAACTTTACCAATTGCGCGGACGCGTGGGCCGTTCAAAACTCCGCGCCTATGCTTACCTGACAACGCCTGCAGATCGGGTCATCTCCCCTGCGGCGGAGCGGCGCCTACGCGTGCTGCAATCGCTCGACAGCCTCGGCGCGGGCTTCCAACTCGCGAGCCACGATTTGGATATGCGCGGCGGCGGCAATCTGCTCGGCGATCAGCAATCCGGTCACGTCAAAGAAGTTGGGGTCGAGCTTTATCAACAAATGCTCGAAGACGCGGTCAAAGCACTTCAATCCGGCTCGAATACGGAAGACGAAGTCGCGGATGACTGGTCACCGCAAATCAATCTTGGCCTCTCCGTCCTGATCCCGGACGGCTATGTTGAAGACCTTGGTGTGCGCCTTGGTCTGTATCGTCGCTTGGCGGATCTCGCGACCGAGCAAGAGCGCGAGGCGTTTGCCGCGGAGCTGATTGATCGCTTCGGGCCGCTCCCGAATGAAACTCAGCAATTGCTGGATGTTACGGCGGTGAAAGTGGCGTGTAAGGCTCTCGGTATCTCCAAGCTGGATGCTGGACCGAAAGGCGTGGTCATCACGTTCAGAGACGACACAGCGGTTGATCCGGCTCAGCTCATGATGCTGGTGCGCTCACGTCCGGGTAAAATGAAACTACGACCGGATAGTAAGCTTGTGGTGATGGGCGTTCCTGCGGATGCGGCGCCGCGTATGAACGCTGTCAAAGGTTTGTTGAAAGAACTTCAAGCCACGGCAGGTCAGCCGGTTTAAGCGCGCCGTTCGGCGGAAAAACCTGAGCGTGCGGTTAAGCCGCCCAGAAGTGATTTGAGCGTATGGAACTGACGCTTTTCAATCACCCGCCAAGCAACCGACCGCGCCATGGCTTCCTCAATCCGCCGCGCCAGGACGACCGCGCCGCGATACGGCGTGTCTGGCAAGGTGATGCAAATATGGTTCATGTCCAGGCGCGCCGCGAGATCGGTATCGCGCAGCAACGCTTTGATCTTGTGTGCCACATCGCGAACGTCATCGTCGCTTTTTAGATCTATAGAGATGACAGACAGGGGCATCGCCAATTGGTCAGCTTGATCCATTTGCGCTTGTAAATGGGTTTCAAGATAGGCCCGCGAAACCAATCCGCTGGTTGCGTCTCTGGCAATCGAGACCAGCCCCTCTCGCGGGCTTGTGGTCATGCTGAGCTCTGCGCAAGCATTCTTCAGTCTCGCAGCAACCGTATCGAGATCACCGCCGACGTCGATGATTTGATCGGCCTTCTCGATCAGCGATTGATCCAATTGAACGGACACGTCGCGGCGCAGGAGCAAAAGCGTTTGCGGAGGTTGCGCGAGTGGGATTTGCTTGATCCGCGCCAGCAGTTTGCAAGCCTCGTCATCGGCACGAGACGGGCAGAGTGCGATCGCCTTGAAACGCCCGCTCTCAAGATAGTCTTCAGCGGTCAAACAGCTGATCGCGGCAACCAGATTGATGTCACTCTCTTTGAGGCTGGTTTTGATGGCGTTGAGGAACGGTGCATCGTGGCCAAGCCAAAGCAATCGCGCTTTGCCTTGCGGTCGGGCGCGTGGCTGTTCCACCCCGAACTCGGCAAGCGTTTGTGAACGAAGATCGATTTCGCGCCGGCGTTGCTTTTCACGCTGGCGAATGGAGATGCGCGCGGCGAGCGTGCCTAATTCTGTAACATCGGTGAGGTGAATGTCGCTGTGAATGGAAGCGTGCTCATCTTTGCCGAGCGTCACGATCAATCTTTGATCGCCGGGCTCGATCGTCATTTCGCGTGTTGAGAGATCGATCAGTGCGGGCGCGGTATCAGGGGGGAGGTAGCTGCCACGTACAGGAACCGGTCGAACGCCGCTCTGACGCAGCCGCGCCTGCAGCATCTCTAGCCGAGGACTTTCTGATACAACATGTATAATCGGAGCATCAAAGCTTTGATCATTGAACATAGTTTCTGTCCCGCGGCGACGTGGCGTCAGCCTTTTCTTTGCCAGCTTGAGTCTTAAAGTCTGGTTGATCGAAGAGGTTTAAACCCGGCTTTTAGGGAGATTGTTATGGCGCAAGGGCCGCTTTCAGGTGTGAAGATTGTTGAATTCGCGGGGATCGGCCCCGGTCCCTTTTGCGGGATGCTACTCAGCGATATGGGGGCTGATGTGGTCCGGATTGATCGTGCCGGCAGCGCACGCCCTGGTAATCCAGCCGATGTGATGAGCCGGGGGCGTCGGTCAATTGCGCTCAATCTGAAAGATGATGCGGACCGCGAAACCGCGCTCAAGCTCCTGGAAAAAGCCGATGGGCTGATTGAAGGCTTTCGCCCTGGTGTGATGGAGCGCAATGGCCTCGGGCCGGATGTGGTGCTCGCGCGCAATCCGAAGCTTGTCTACGGGCGGATGACCGGATGGGGGCAGCATGGCGCGCTTAGCCATTCCGCCGGGCACGATCTGAATTATATCGCAATCACGGGCGCTCTGCATGCGATGGGCGACAAGGATGGCCGTCCACGCCCGCCGCTCAACCTGATTGGCGATTATGGCGGCGGTGCGCTCTACCTCGCGATGGGGCTGCTCGCGGCAATCATCAATGTGAAGAATGGCGGTGACGGCCAGGTAATTGATTGTGCGATGTCGGATGGCGCCGCGTCGCTCGCGACCATGTTCTACGGCATGCGCGCCATGGGCATTTGGACGGATGAGCGCGAGGCGAATCTGTTGGATGGCGGTGCGCACTTCTATGACACCTATGAATGCTCAGATGGAAAATGGGTCTCGATCGGGTCAATCGAGCCGCAATTCTATGCGCTTCTGGTCGAAAAGGCGGGGCTTACGGATCCTGAATTTCAAGCGCAAATGGATCGCTCTAAGTGGCCGAGTTTAAAAGAAAAACTGATCGCGGTGATCAAGACCAAATCGCGTGATGAATGGTGCGAGATCATGGAAGGCACAGATATTTGCTTTGCGCCGGTCCTCTCAATGGCAGAAGCGCCATCCTATAAGCACAATACGGATCGAGGCACGTTCGAGACCATTGATGGGGTCGTGCAGCCAGGGCCTGCGCCGCGCTTTTCGAAAACGCCCGGGGCGATCCAAGGTAAGCCGGCTGGC
>JALUWJ010000003.1 GCA_027019605.1 Henriciella sp.
CAATCCGAAGCGCAGGCATGCTAAGAACGGGATGCTGTCACCCGCCGAGTACGAAATGACAGCACAATGAAGCCGCAGGGCGTCTACATTCTTAGGGGCACATCACGGTGATCGGGACGGCGCACTGGCGAATTATCGGCAGGTTCTGGCGCTCGACCCAGACAATGCAAATGCAAGCGCCATGGTCGACAAAATCTTGTCGGAAACACCCGAGCAATAGGGCGCACAATTGGGTGTTCGGCAGACGCCAGTTTGGTTCGTGCCAGGGATTGTCGAGCCATTTGGCGCGTTGCGATGACTATTCCAGAGGCGTGTGAGCGCGGCCGGCAGCAGGAGTGCAGACTCGGTTTCGGCCGTCCGCTTTCGCCTGATAAAGCGCGACATCGGCTGACTTGAGCAGCTCTTGTGGCTCGGTCCCGTGAGCTGGATATTCCGCAACACCTGCCGAGATGGTGACGCTTGGAAGATCGGCGCCGCTATAGCGGACAACCTGTTCCGCGATTTGCTCTCGCAACCGATCCGCAAAACGTTCTGCTTCGTCGATTTGCATGTCCGGTAGCAGGATCGCGAACTCCTCGCCGCCTAATCGACAAGGCACTTGCCCGCTCTTGCAGCTCTCTGACATCCGGTCCGCAACCATTCTGAGGACGAGGTCGCCAGCGTCATGACCGTGCATGTCGTTGAATTTTTTGAAATTGTCTGAATCGAGGGTCAGGACGGAGAACTTGCCGTCTTTGCGGTTCGCCTGCGTAATCGTCGAGCGCACGCTTTCGAGGAAGTATCGGCGATTGTAGAGCCCGGTCAGTGCGTCTTTGGTTGATTGGTCTTGTAACTCGTCGCGCAGCTTCACATTGGCGATCGCCAGGCTGATATGTTCGGCGCATTGGGTAGCAAACTGCTGTGTGGCGGATACCTGGCCGTCGACCGGGTTTGAGACCCTCAGCTTATTGGCGCCTGGGGGATACCGAACATGCATGAGGCCAACCGTGTCGCCATGCGCAAGGATGGGGATGCACAGATATTCCCCGAGATCGGCGCCAGATTGCGGCGTCTGAACGTGGTTACAGGTCAGGTCGACTTTGCCCGTGCCGTAAGAATATGGCCGGCCGCGCCGAAGCGCCCAACAATCATCGGCTTCGATGAAATCCATCAAACCCTGACAATTCCACGCACATTTACCGTCCAGCACGTCACGCGAGTTGCTATAGACATAAAGCTGCCCTGCAGAGCCGGGCAGTAAGCGCTGCATGAAGATTTCGAGAACGCGCAAAAGCTCGTCGAGCGATTTACAGCAATGTAGCCACTCATCGAACTCGGACAGCAT
Organism: Henriciella sp.; assembly: GCA_027019605.1. Lineage (GTDB taxonomy): Bacteria > Pseudomonadota > Alphaproteobacteria > Caulobacterales > Hyphomonadaceae > Henriciella. The sequence continues at coordinate 1,325 of JALUWJ010000003.1, forward strand.
CCGCATTTGAATCCGCCGGGCTTTTTCCAGCGCCAGGGATTTTCGCGACTGCTCGACAGCTTGCTCAGCTTTTTGCTTGGCGGCTTTCAGTTCTTGCTGGTTTTTTCGGGCTTCGGTGACGTCGCTGAAGGTGACGACGAACCGCCCTGAAGACATTGGGCGAGCCGTCGTGTTCACGACCCGCCCGGATGGCATTTGTCGTTCAAATGCAAATGGCGCGGCTTCATGAAAGCGCGCCTCTGTGGTTTCGGCGACCTCAGCCGTGATCTCTCCGCGTTGAACCGCCAGGTTCAGAAATTCCTTGCGCTGTCGACCTTTGAACAAATCATCCTTGCGCAACTCCAAGATCTCGAAGACCCGGTCATTATGCATTTCGCAATGACCATTTTTCGACCAAACAAGGATGCCTTGTTCCATCGAATTGATGATCTCAAGCGTCGCGACATTGGTGTCATCCACGGCATTCGGACCCGGCGTCCAGGTTTCCGCCGGTCGGCTGGAAGCCGCCCAGGAACCACTATCCTTGGTCGCGAGGGACGAGTCTGACACGAAACAAATACCTTCTGGATTTCAACCCCAAGTATAGATTTGGGGTAATAACAAATCGTTTCGCGAAGGTGCCCAATTGGGCAATCAGAGCGCAGCCGTGCATGCGAAACGGGCTGAATTTGAGAAACGGCAACTGAGCCGTTCAGACCCATTTGCTTTGAGGCGCTTGGGGGCTACTTCCTCGCTTGAGAAACACACGTGTTCAACTCATGCTCTCAAAAAGTTGACCGCATCCCGCTCTTTTAAAAGCCAACGCGATGGAAGAGGGAGGGCGGTGATCAAAAACAAGGTGCTTCCCATGTTAAAATCTGCGTCAGCGACTAGCTCTCTCGCCCTTCTCATTTGCCTCTCTTTCGCGCCTGGTGCGAGCGCGCAGGAAGAAGAAACAGGCCTCCAGCTTGAGACTGTTACGGTTACGGCGACCAAGAAAGAAGAGAACATCAAAGATGTTCCGTCATCGCTTACCGCATTGAGCGAAGAGCAGATCGATGCGTTTGGCGCTGCCGGCGATGATATCCAGTTCTTGTCAGCGCGGGTGCCATCGCTTGTGATCGAATCCTCTTTTGGTCGGATTTTCCCGCGTCCCTACATTCGCGGGCTCGGCAACACCGATTTCGATTTGAACGCCTCTCAACCGGTTTCTTTCATCTATGATGAAGTCGTGTTCGAGAACCCGGTGCTGAAAGGGTTCCCGGTCTTTGACACGCAGCAAATCGAAGTGCTGCGCGGTCCGCAAGGCACCCTGTTTGGGCGCAACACACCGGCTGGCGTCATCAAGTTTGACAGCGTCAAACCGACGGATGAATTCGACGCCTATGTGAAGGGGTCTTATGCGAGCTTTGATACGGTCCAGCTCGAAGGTGCGATCGGTGGACCGATTAGTGACGGCATTTCTGTGCGCCTGTCGGCGCAGTACCAGGAACGCGACGACTATATCGACAACCAGGCCATCGGCGCGGCTGGCGATGCAGGCGGCTATGAAGATTTTGCTTGGCGCGCGCAGGTTCTGTTTGAGCCAAATGAGCAATTTGACTGGCTCCTCAACGCCCATGGCCGCTCGCTAGACGGTGGACAAGTAAGTTTCCAGGCCAATGCCTTCGAGACAGGTCGTTCTGGCCCGCGCTCTGGCTTTGATCGCGAGATCAGCTTCTCAGACGCCGCTGCAGACAGCGTGCTCGACACCGACACATTCGGGATTACCTCGAAGGCCGAATATGATTTTGGCAGCGTCACCGGCACATATGTCTTCGGCTATGAATCTGTCGAAGTCTTTTCGCGCGGCGATGTCGATGGCGGGTTTGGCGCGGCCTTCCTTGGCGAAGGGAATTTTGGACCAGGCTTTATTCCATTCCCAGCTGAGACCGCAGACGCGATTGATGACCATCAGCAAATCACTCACGAGTTCCGTTTGTCCAACTCTGAAGACGGCGTGTTGGATTGGACCGTGGGCCTTTATCTGTTTGATGAAGAACTCGACATCGCCTCGTTCAACTTCGACACGATTGCGGGCGGCGCGCCGAATGGCGAAGCGTTCCAGAGTCAGGACACGGAAGCTTGGGCGCTGTTTGGATCTGCATCTTACGAGTTTACAGATCGCCTGACCGGTACGGTTGGATTGCGCTATAGCGATGACAGCAAAGACTTCACCGCTATTCGCCCGATTGCTCCGTTTGTCGGGACGGCAGGGGCGCTTGGTCCAATCAGTGTTTCGGTTGGCGATGAGCAAGTCAGCGGTGATCTCAACCTGACCTATGCGGTTGATGACAACACCAATATCTATGGCCGCTATGCTCGCGGCTACCGGGCGCCAAGTATTCAGGGACGTATCCTGTTCGGCGATGCCGTGACGACGGCAGACTCTGAGATCGTTGATTCCTTCGAGGCCGGTGTGAAATCCACGCTCCTGGATGGGCGCGTCGATGCAAATGCGGCGGTCTTCTATTACGAGGTTTCAGACCAGCAGCTGACAGCGATTGGCGGGGCCGGAAACTTCAACCAGCTTCTGAACGCCGACAAAGGCGTCGGACAAGGTTTTGAGCTGGACATCCGCGCTCTGGTCACTGAAGAGCTGACCTTCAGCGCTGGCGTCTCCTACAATGACACTGAAATCCAGGATTCAGGCCTGACCGCCGGGATTTGTGGATCGCCCTGTACAGTGCTTGACCCGATTGATCCGGTCACAGGCGGCGCTTTGATTGATGGCAATCCGTTCCCGCAGGCGCCGGAATGGATCGCCAACTTTGCGTTTGATTATCGTCGTCCATTCCTCCAAGGCGAAGTGTTCGCTTCGACCGATTGGTCCTATCGCAGCGATGCGAACGTGTTCCTGTATGAGTCGGTTGAGTTTACCTCAGATGGTTGGTGGGAAGGCGGCGTTTCAGTTGGCTATGCGCAAGGTCCATGGACCGCGACAGCCTTCGGCCGCAACATCACAGACGAAGTCGGCGTGGTGAGCGCGATCGATTTCAACAACCTTTCAGGCATTTTCAATCAGCCGCGCGTCTATGGCGTTGAGATCGGCTGGGCGTTCTAAACCGCCTTGCGGGCCTCGAGTAAAAAAACGCTGAGCGTCCGTTTTCGGACGCTCTAAGCGGCCAACAAATGAATTGATCGGAAAGCCGCGTGCTTGCCTTCATGAAGGTGGGCGCGCGGTTTATTAGCTAAGTCCCGATCCAGTGAGACTTGCTGAATCGAATGCCTGTTTCCTTGAAAAAGGCTTCGATTTTCGAAAACGCGTTTGCCTCTCCGCCGAACAGCGTGTTGAGCATGACAAGAACATCGGACTGCACATCCCCGGAATTTGCGCCCGGCTTGCTCACGCGGTTCAGCACGCGGGTCAATGCCGCGATTTCCCCGGCTGTGACTTGAATGTAGAAATCGTCATCCAGATTGCCTTCATTGATCACGAGCCGGTTCTTGTCATCAAAACTCGCAATCACCCTCCAATCCGAAGTAGATTTTGGCGGCAATAATGTGATGCTCTGGTTTGACATAATGTCCTCCGCTCGCCCCCATCATAACGCGCCTCGAACGA
>JALUWJ010000004.1 GCA_027019605.1 Henriciella sp.
CATGTCCATATTGGTGCCGGTGCGAAACTTGCTGCCTCATCCGGCATATTCCGTGATATTCCAGCAGGTGAGACATGGGGCGGTGTTCCAGCCAAGCCCTTGAAACAATATCTGCGCGAGATCGCGTGGATCCAAAAACAAATCGCGCCGAAGAAGAAACCTAAATGACGGTCAGCATCCATCCCACAGCCATTGTTGAACCCGGCGCGCAGCTGGGTGAAAACGTATCGATTGGGGCGCTTGCCTATGTCGGAGCCGATGTTCAACTCGGCGACAATGCAGTGCTGCATCCCAAAGCGACCGTGTTCGGCCATTCCAAGTTAGGGGCGGGTGTCGAGGTTTTTCCGGGGGCAGTCGTCGGCGGTCCGCCGCAGGTGCTTGGCTTTAAGCAAAGCAATGAATCCCGCCTTGAGATTGGCGATCGCACGGTCCTGCGCGAGCATACGACGCTTCACACAGGATCGCCGGAGCATGGCGGGGTCACTCAAGTCGGCTCAGACTGCCTGTTTATGGCTCACACGCATGTGGCGCATGATTGTGTGCTTCGCGACAAATGCGTCATCGCCAACAATACTCATCTTGGCGGGCATGTGACGGTGGGTGAGCAAGTCTGGTTTGGCGGCGCCGTGGCGGTGCATCAATGGTGCCGTATCGGGGATCATGCCTTTGTTGGTGGCGGCTCGATCCTTGTGTCTGATGTTATCCCATTTGGTTCGGTTGTCGGAAATCACGCTCACCTCGCAGGATTGAACGTTGTCGGTTTGAAACGACGAGGATTCTCACGCGAGACCATCCGCAGCCTCAGATCGGCTTATCGCATGCTATATGCGAAAGAAGGGACGTTTTCTGAGCGGTTGGAAGATACCGCGGCAACGTTCGCCGAAGCGGCTGAAGTGATGCAGATCGTCAACTTTATCCGGAACAGCAAAAATCGCGCGCTCTGTTTGCCGCGATAGGAGGCCGCGTTGGCGCCACTCGGAATCATAGCAGGATTGGGCGACCTTCCAGTGCAGGTTGCCAAAGCGGCGACAGAGCGCGGGCAGGGTGTGTTCGTGCTCCGGATGAAGGGCTTTGAAGAACCGGGTCTTGCGAACTATCCTGGTACGATCGCTGGGGTTGCTGAAATTGGAAAAACCTTCAAGGCGCTGAAACAAGCTGGATGCGAGCAGGTTTGCTTTGCGGGGATTGTGAAACGTCCTGACTTTCAAGCGCTCAAGCCCGATCTCAAAGGAATTTCTCTCCTTCCAAAAGCCATTTCGGCGGCGCGTGAAGGCGATGATGCCTTACTTAGTTTCCTGATCAAGACGTTTGAAAGCGAAGGCTTCGACGTGATCGGGGCCGATGAAGCTGCAGGGTCTCTGACAGCAGGAGAAGGCATCCTCGCTGGCAACGCGCCGGATGCGGATCAGCTGGAAGACCTGAAGAAAGCCGCAAAAGTTGCGAGCGAAATGGGACGGCTGGACATCGGACAGGGCGCGATCGTTGCGGGCGGGCTTGTGCTGTGTGTGGAAGCTCAAGAAGGCACCGACGAAATGCTGCGCCGTTGTGCAGACCTACCGGTTCAAATTCGGGGCTCCGAGGCTGCTCGGAAGGGTGTTTTGGTGAAACGTCCCAAGCCTCAGCAGGAGCGCCGCGTTGATCTCCCCACGATCGGCATGATGACGGTCGACCTTGCATCCGAAGCGGGACTGGCGGGCATTGGCTTTGAGGCCGATGGAGCGCTGATCATCAATGCTGAGCAGGTCAAAGCCCGGGCGGAAGCTTTGGGATTGTTCCTGTACGGCTTTCCCAAGGACTGGCCCTGATGCCTGGACCACGCGTCTTTCTCGTGGCCGCAGAGCCCTCAGGCGACCTGTTGGCGCGCGAGACCGCTGAAGCCCTAAGAGCCAAAAACCCAGAGATTGAGCTCTTTGCCATCGGGGGACGTGAGCTCGCGAAAATCGGTTTGGACTCCCCGATCGACATCGCTCCATTGTCCATTCTTGGGCTGTTTGAGGGCCTGAAAGCCTATGGGACGGTTGTTAAGCTCGCCGATGCTGCTGCTGATGCAATCATCGAGGCGAAGCCGGATGCGGTCGTATTGGTCGACTCTTGGGGCTTTATGCTGCGCGTTGCACAACGCGTCCGAGACCGCGATCCAGGTATCAAATTGATCAAACTGGTCGGACCGCAAGTTTGGGCGACGCGGGCAGGGCGCGCCAAGACGCTTGCGGCGACAGTCGATCATCTCGTGTGTATCCACCACATGGAAGCGCCTTATTACGAGCCACATGGCCTCCCTGTGACGGTGATGGGAAACCCGGCGCTTAGCCGTACCGAACGCGGTGATGGCGCGCGGTTTCGGGACTCAATTGGTGCGAGCGAAAATGATCAAGTGGTCCTGGTTCTGCCGGGGAGCCGTCCGAGCGAGATCAAACGTGTCGCTCCGGTCTTGGTTGAAGCCGCATGGCTGATGAAGTCGCAGAATGAAGAGCTCAAGATCGTCTTCGCGCCGGCGCCATCGGTTCAGGATCAATTTCTGGAAGCGTTCCCTGATCTCCAGGATTGGGCGCAGCTCCCGGATGAGGCTGCCCGTTCGGCGGACATCATGGCGGCTTCTGACTTCGCGCTTGCGTGTTCGGGTACGGTGACGTCAGAGCTTGCGGTTCAGGGAACGCCCTTCCTGGTTGGGTATAAGACAGGATGGATCACCTGGGCGTTGGCGCGCTATCTGCTCTACAAACCCGATCACATTACCCTGTTGAACATCGCGGCGGATGATACCGAAGTCGCGCCGGAATATGTGCAAACCAAGTTCAAGCCAGACGTTCTCGCTGAAAAAGCGCTGTCATTGCTCGCCGAGCCGGCGCGCCTTCAAGCTCAAACTGATGCCCAAAATAAAGCGCTCTCCCGAATGGGAGAGCGCGATGAGGCAGCGTCTGAAATTGCCGCCAATACGATTCTGGACGTGATTAGCGGTCGCTGATCGGTACGAAGTCGCGTTGGGCCGCACCGGTATAGATTTGGCGCGGGCGGCCAATGCGCTGACTTGGGTCTTCGATGAATTCGTTGAGCTGAGATACCCAACCAACTGTCCGAGCAAGCGCGAAGAGCACTGTGAACATCTCAGTCGGGAAGCCCATCGCATCCAGGATAACGCCTGAATAGAAGTCGACATTTGGATAGAGCTTCTTCTCACGGAAATAATCATCTTCCAGCGCCAGACGCTCGAGTTCTTTCGCAACGCGCAGGATTGGCGTGTCGATGCCGAGCTCGTCGAGGACGTCATGCGCGGTTTTCTGCATGACTGTCGCGCGCGGATCGTAGTTCTTGTAGACACGGTGACCGAAGCCCATGAGACGGAAGCTGTCTGACTTGTCTTTTGAGCGTGCGATGAATTCTGGGATGCGATCGACGGAACCGATCTCACGCAACATGTTTAGACACGCTTCGTTCGCGCCGCCATGGCTTGGGCCCCAAAGCGATGCAACGCCCGCTGCGATCGCAGCATACGGGTGTGCGCCTGATGAACCAGCAAGGCGTACCGTTGAGGTCGAAGCGTTTTGCTCGTGGTCAGCGTGGAGGATAAAGATCTTATCCATTGCGCGGGCCAGGGTGGGGCTGATTTTGTATTTTTCAGCTGGGACTGAGAAACACATGCGCAGGAAGTTCTCGCCATAAGACAGCTCGTTGATTGGATCCACGAACCGCTGGCCTTGCGTGTACTTATAGATACGGGCTGCGAGCGTTGGCATTTTCGCGATCAGGCGAATATAAGCCAAGTTACGCTCTTCTGGATCAGAGCTGTCCATCGCACCCGGATAGAACGCTGACATTGCGCCAACTGTACCCGTCAGCATCGCCATTGGGTGGCTGTCACGGCGGAAGCCATCGAAGAAGCGGTCCATTTGGGTGTGTAGCAGGGTGTGCTGTGTGACCAGACCGGCAAATTCACGGAATTCGTTTTGCGTAGGAAGCTCACCGTTCAAGAGGAGGTAAGCGACTTCAAGGAAGCCAGACTGCTCAGCGAGCTGGTCGATTGGGTAGCCGCGGTGTAGGAGAATGCCCTTCTCACCATCGATAAAGGTGATTTGGCTTTCGCAAGACCCAGTTGAAGTAAACCCTGGATCCAACGTAAAAACGCCTGCTTCGGCGTACAGGCGTTTTACATCTACTACATCAGGACCGTGCGTTCCGCTCATAATCGGAAACTCGATATCCTTTCCCTTGACGTTAAGGGTAGCTGTACCTGTCTGTTTGGTCTTGTTGATCATCTTAGCCCTCTTCCATTCCTGTCCGTATGCCCGCGATTAAGCAGGCAAGTGTTTTCCAATTCTCGCCAAAACCTCTTCGCGGCCGAGCCAATACATGACTGGCGCGAGGTCTGGCGCTGGCAGCCCTCCAGTCAGTGCCGCGCGCAATGGCGGACCAACCTGTCCCATAGATAGTGTGTGCACTGCACAATACGACTCTAGGACATGCTGCAATGCTTCAATAGTCCAAGAATCCGTTTGGTCTAGTGCTTCACGGAGATCTGACAAATGTTTGAGTCCGTCTTCGCGTAGTGCTTTCCGTGCTTTTTTGTTCAAATTGTCCGCATTGCTGTCCCACAAAAACCGGCAAGATTCGGCCAGTTGAGGCAGCGTTTGGCCCCGTTCTTTAAGGGTTGAGAGCGCTTGCTGCAGCCGCTCAGTCAGGGGCGCGTTGAGCTCTGTGAGCTTGGCGATTTCGGGGGTCAGCAGGGCGATGAGTCGCTCCTCATCAATCTCGCGAATAAAGTGCGCGTTGACGTCGCCCAGCTTCTCAAGATCCAGGCGGCCGGGCGCTTTATTGATGTCTGAGAGATCAAAAACCTTGGCAGACTCCTCCAGAGTGAAGATC
>JALUWJ010000005.1 GCA_027019605.1 Henriciella sp.
AAGCAGGCTGGCGACGACGAAGAATAGGCGTGATCAAAACGCTATTTAAATCAATGGCGGGATGGCTTAGCGGCCGTCCCGCCATTATTGATTCTGATGGGCCAAATGAAGAGGATCCCGTGATGCACATCTTGGTGGGGCAGGGTAATCCAGATGCGAAATATCTGCGCAACCGACACAATTTCGGGTTTCAAGTCCTCGATGCGATCGCTTCTGATCATGGCTTTGGCCCGTGGCGCGGAAAGTTTCAAAGCCAAGTCAGCGAAGGCCGCGTAGGCGGTCAAAAAGTGCTGCTGATGAAGCCTGAAACGTACTACAATGAGACCGGACGCGCAGCGCAGGCGGCGATCAAATTCTACAAGCTCAGCGCTGAAGACGTGACCATCTTCCATGATGAGATCGATCTTGCCCCTGGCCGGCTGCGGGTCAAACGCGGCGGCGGTCATTCCGGCAATAATGGCATCCGGTCAATGATCGCGCATGTGGGGGCAGAGGTTCGCCGCATTCGCATGGGGGTCGGCCACCCCGGCGATAAATCTCGGGTTATGCCTTATGTGCTAGCCGACTTTGCGAAAGCCGATGAAGCTTGGCGCGATGCGATGATTGATGCCTGCTCACGGGCGCTGCCAATGTTGTTTGAACATGGCGATGAGCGCTTCCAAACTGAAGTTATGCGCCTCGCACCAGCCCCGAAACACGATCCGAAACAGGGGTAGACGGGCTCTCGGCGGGACAGCAGCAAGCTAAACCCGCTTTGCCAACGAAAGTTGGCATCCATGGCGGCTGGCTGAAGCTTCACTCGACCGCCATGGGTCCTGACCTGCGTCAGGAGCGCGGTTTCGGGGGGCTGGTTAGTGCTTATTCCGTATCATCAATGATCGGACCAGGCTCGAGCACGGCTGGGGCCTTTTCCTCCAGGAGATAAGCCGGCATTTGCCCTTCCGGGCATTGCGCCACCAATGCGGTGCTGCCAGCGCCAGCAATGGCGGGCAGGCCAGGTTTGGTGCTCATGGCTGCGCTCATGATCAGCATGCCGACAATGATCACACCGACAGCAGCCAGCATGATCGGACCGAGCACATCTTCCGTCTGCTCTGGAACCGTAGGCGGGCTCATTTCCAGAGGTGGCGCAGGCGTGCGCCCCTCCAGTTTTGTGGGCGTGGGCGCGGCCGCAGCCTCAATTGGGGGCGCTTCAACCGGGGGTTTCGCGGCAGCTTTGGGTTTCGGCGCTTGCGAGAGCGGGTCAGTCGGGTGGTTGGTCTTCCACGCGTCCTTGCCGACCTTGTCACTTGCTTTCAGATCGATCCAGTCGCGCAGGTCTTTGCGCCCGTCGCGGCGACCGAGTTCATCGACGAGGTCATAATATCCGTTGACCAGTTTGCGCGGCCCCATGCCTGTCAGGGCATAGCGCTTATCCTCGCTAAACGGCTCGTCCGGAACCGTTTTGTCGAGACCAACTTGCAACAAGACGCCATCTTTTGAACGGGCATGATGGGCGATGGCGTGAACCCAATCGCTGTCGCTTTGGCTCGTATCGCAGGAGTCTTTTGACCAAAGAACCAAGACCGATTGGGAATTGTCCGCGTCGCGATAATCCTTTGACGTTGGCGTCGTATGCGCGCGCTTCTTGTCGTGGCGCACCTTAAATTTCAGGGCGCGCAGCCGCCGCACGATCAAGTCCGCTTTCTCGCGATCCGCGAGCGCGTTCACCAGAAATACGTCATAACGGGCCATTGCGTGTCCTTCGCTTCTAAAATGATTTCTACATCTCCATTGCCGTTTGGCCAGTGGATTCCAGTTAAAGGAGAGAAAACCCTCTGGTGTTCGCCGTAAAATACGGTAAGCCGCGCCAAACACTATTGCGGAGGCACAAATGGGCTTCAAATGCGGGATCGTCGGACTGCCAAATGTTGGGAAGTCCACTTTGTTCAACGCGCTGACACAAACAGCAGCGGCGCAAGCAGCGAACTATCCGTTTTGCACAATTGAACCGAATGTCGGCGAAGTGGCTGTGCCAGAACCCCGCCTTAGTAAATTGGCCGCGATTGCAGGCTCTAAGGAAGTTATCCCGGCGCGCATGAACTTTGTCGATATTGCCGGCCTCGTCGAAGGCGCGTCAAAAGGTGAAGGCTTGGGCAACCAGTTCCTCGCGAATATCCGCGAGACAGATGCCATCATCTATGTGCTGCGCTGTTTTGAAGATGACGACATCACGCACGTCTCCGGCAAGGTCGACCCAATCGCCGATTTGGCCGTCGTTGAAACAGAGCTGATGCTGGCCGACCTGGAGAGCCTGGAAAAGCGCAAAGTGAACTGGGTCAAGAAAGCCAATTCCGGTGACAAAGAAGCCAAAGCGCAAGTTGCACTGATCGATAAGGCGCTCGCTGAACTGAACGAAGGCCGCCCGGCACGCCGCGCTGATATCGATGACGAAGAGCGCAAGTCTTGGAATATGCTGCAGCTCTTGACCGCGAAACCTGTCCTATATGTCGCCAATGTCGATGAAGAGAGCGCGGCAGGCGGAAATGATTATTCTCAGCGTGTGCTCGACTATGCCGCCGATGAAGGCGCGCAGGCCGTGGTGATTTCAGCGCAGATCGAAGCGGAAATTTCGCAGCTTGAAGATGAAGAGCAAACTGAGTTTCTCGAGACCCTCGGCTTAGAAGAGCCTGGCCTCAACCGCTTGATCCATGCCGGCTATGCGCTGCTTGGCTTGCAGACCTATTTCACGGCGGGCCCGAAAGAATCCCGCGCGTGGACCATTCGCGAAGGGTGGACCGCGCCGCAAGCGGCTGGCGTCATCCACGGTGATTTCGAGAAGGGCTTCATCCGCGCTGAAACCATCGCCTTTGAAGACTATGTCGCCAATGATGGCGAAGCAGGCGCGAAAGAGGCGGGCAAAATGCGCGCCGAAGGTAAGGAATACATCGTCCAGGATGGCGATGTCATGCTCTTCCGGTTCAACGTTTGACGGCGCTCTTTGACGGCCTCGGCCTCAAAGCCCTGTTCAGCGCTGCGGCGCTCATTCTCACATTCGCGGCCTTTGTGCCGTACTATCGCGGAATCCTGCGCGATGAGATCCGGCCGCATGTTTTTACCTGGTTCATTTGGGCGGCTGGTACCGTAATCGTGTTTACGGCACAGCTTTCAGATGGTGGTGGAATCGGTGCTTGGCCGATTGGCGTATCAGGGCTGCTAACAGGCGGCGTCGCGATCCTCGCGCTAGTGCGGGCGGGGGATGCAAGCATTGTCCGCATGGATTGGGTGTTCTTGATCCTCGCGGCGAGCGCTTTACCGCTTTGGTTCTTGACTTCAACAGCCCTGTCCGCGGTGATCATCCTGACAATTGTCGATTTGCTTGGCTTCGGACCCTCGGTGCGCAAAGCTTATGAGCTGCCGCACGAAGAAAGCGCCACTTTCTTTATTATTGGCGCGGTTCGAAACGGGTTTGTCCTGCTTGCTTTGGAAAATCTATCCTGGACCACGGCTCTGTTTCCAGCAGCGGTGGGGATTGCCTGTTTCGGTTTCGTCGTACTGATCTTTTCGCGGCGCCTGATGATTGCGAAATAGTCGAGCATCAGCCTCGGCAAAGTGGCGAAGGAGGCGCGGCTGAGGACCGCCACGTCATGCTGTTCCGGTTCACCGTTTAGGCAAAGAAAAACCCCAGCGATATTGATCGCCGGGGCTTTCATTTTTGTCTTCGAAACGATTATGCCGGGGCAAATGCTTCTTTTACAAAGTTCATCATCGTGTCCGCGTCTGAAACTTCAAACGGGTCGCTTTCGCAATTGTCGCTATAGCCTTCTTCAGAGAAGAGCTTTTTCACTTCACCATTGTCGATGAAGGCAGAGTAGCGCCAGGAGCGCATGCCGAAACCGAGATTATCTTTGTGCACAAGCATGCCCATTTTACGAGTGAACTCGCCAGATCCGTCTGGCAGCAGTTTCACGTTCTTCGTGCCTTGGTGCTGGCCCCACTGATACATCACAAACGCGTCGTTCACAGACAGGCAGTAGATCTCGTCAACGCCTGCGGCTTTGAACTCATCATAGAGCTCTTCGAACCGTGGCAGGTGCGTTGAAGAACAAGTCGGTGTGAATGCGCCAGGCAAGGCGAACAGCACAACGCGCTTACCTTTGAAGATCTCGTCGCTGGTGACATCTTGCCAGCGGAATGGGTTGGGCCCGTCGACAGATTCGTCGCGGACGCGGGTTTTAAATGTAACATTAGGGACAAGCATTGGGAGGATCCTTTTCGCTATTTTCCCGGCGCTTTAGCCGAATTTCGGACAAGGTCAACGGACATAGAGCCGCAATGAATTCAGACGGATAGATTTCCCTATTTGAGATGCTCCGTCGCCTAAGATTTGCGCTTGCCACGCGGAGGCCTCAATAGTAAGTTCTATATTTGTTCTTGGTCGAATCATGTCAAAGGACGTTGCATGAGCAATATCGTTCAAATCGGTGAAATCGGGCTCGATCTCATCCATGTCATCGCAATCGTCCTGGCGCTTGGTCTGGGGGCGGCGTGCTACAAGTTTCGGGAGTTGCTGGCCCACGAGCGCACGACCCGCGAAGAAGCCGAAGCAGATCTCACGCACGCGCAGCAGGAGCTGAAAACCCAGCGTGCTATGGCGGAGGAAAGTAAACTCCAATTGGCAGAGCTGCGCGGCCAAACCGCGAAGCAGAAAGAGGCATTCGGCGAAATTGCTCGCGGCGTGATGCAGCAAACCCAGCAACACTTCATCGCAATGGCCGATGAGACGTTCAAAAAGCACCGTGAAGGCGCCAAGGGCGAGTTGAACGAACTGATGAAGCCGATTGGCGAGAACTTTACCGAGTTCAAGAAACGCGT
>JALUWJ010000006.1 GCA_027019605.1 Henriciella sp.
GGCCTGCCGAATGGGACGATCAGTTTGATCCTTCCAACCGAAGAGATTGAAGGCCGCGGCACGACGCGTGTGATTGATGGTGTGACCTTTGAGTTCATTGATGCAGCCGGCACTGAGGCGCCCGCAGAGTTTATGTTCTACTTGCCGGAGAAACGCGCGCTCTGCACCGCGGAAGTCGCAACTGCAACCTTCCACAATGTGCTCACCCCGCGCGGTGCGAAAGTGCGAGATGCCCTGAAATGGAGCCGCGCCATTGATTATGTTCTGGCCGAATATGGTGAAACCAGCGACGTCGTCTTCGCCTCACACCACTGGCCGACCTGGGGACAGGAAAACGTCACTGATTTCCTCGCCAGTCAGCGCGATATCTATCGCTATGTGCATGACCAGACATTGCGCAACGCGAATGCCGGTGCGACTATGATCGAAGCTGCTGAGGCAGTGGAAGAGCCAGCCTTCCAAGCCGATGATTTCACAACGCGCGGCTATTACGGCACGCTCAACCACAATGCCAAAGCGGTCTATCAGCATTATTTCGGTTGGTGGGGCGGCGTCCCCGCAGAGTATAATCGACTTCCCCATGAGGTCACGGCTGAGCGTTATGTCGAGGCGATGGGCGGCGCTGCATCTGTCCTGGAACTCGGCCAAAACGCCTTCGCCACGGGTGACTATCGCTGGGCAGCGGAAGTGTTCAATCATCTGGTTTTCGCTGAACCAGACAATCAGGAGGCGCGTGACTGGCTCTCAGCCACCTATGAACAGCTTGGCTTCCAAGCCGAAAGCGGGGCTTGGCGCAGTTACTACCTCACCGGTGCGGCAGAGCTTCGCCGCGGGCTTCCAAATATCGGCAACCCTCAACTCGGCAATGCAGACTTCCTGAAAGCCGTACCGTCTATCGATTTGTTCGATGCTTTGGCCGCGCGATACAATCCGGCAAAACTCGAGCGCGATCCTTACGCAATTGTCTTCGAGTTTCCAGACACCGGCGAAACCATCTCACTGCTGGTCGAAAAGGCGGTTCTCGTTCCCCGCGAAGGCACGACTGAAGCGCCAGCCGCAACCGTCACCATCGACCGGATCGATTTCGATCGCCTGATCTTGCGTGAAGCGAGCCCTCTCGGTCTCGTAACGTCTGGCAAAATGAAGATTGGTGGCAAACGCGGCGCGGTTTCTGCGATGTTCGACGCGCTCGATCAGCCGCCCTTCTGGTTTAACACGGTTACGCCTTAAAACCGGCTCAGAAAACTCGCCTATGGCGCGAATATTGCTTCTCATCGGATGAAAAAACCGAAGGGAAGCAATATGAAACGCCTGATCACGACAAAATTAATCGGACGATCCCCTCAGCCGGACCGCAAAGAGCGCACCATTCTGGAGTATGGTGACCCTGTGACGGTCGAGCGTTGCCAGGAATTGCTCGCCCGGCGCCGTCTAAAGGGCCTTTCAGAGGCGCATCCGGCTGGGCTCTAATCGCCGTCCCAGCCGAACACATCTTCCAATCCAACGCCGAACAGGCGTGCAATTCGAAACGCGCTTTCCAGACTGGGCGAGTACTTCCCTTGCTCGATGGCAATGACCGTCTGGCGCGTGACGCCAATTTCCTTGGCCAGCGCAGATTGACTCATCTGACCATTCGCTTCGCGCAGCTCTTTGACGCGATTGGTTATCGGAGGACGTTTCGCCATATTTATAGGCCGCGGCGATAATAAATGATCTGAAAGATGTACTCGCTGATTTGTGCGACGATCAGACTGCCGATCAGGATGTGGAACAGCAGGTTCCCATCTCCGCGAAACATGAAGTGCCAGAGGCCACCAAAGACGCCCGCTCCAAGCACCAAGCCAGAGAGATTTCCGGCCCGCCAAAGCACGAGACGATCTCGCTCATCTTCAGGGGCGTTGGCGTCATTTGGCGACAGCGCCGCTGCAACCACATGCCCGACAATCGCCCCGGCCACCAGCAACACGGTTGTTACAACCAATAGAGGGATACTCGGCGCCGGCACTGCATCCAGCGCCTGCGTCGTCCCGATGACCGCGTTGGCATAAAAAACCCCCAGTCCAATCAATAGGGCCGCCATGACCCATGCACTCATTTCTCTGAAACCCATTGGTCTCTCCTATGTCAAAAATCTTGTACACCGCATGTAGTTAAACATCTTTGACATGTCAAATTTTTTTTACGCATCTCGACGGATTCCCCTGAATCGGCCTTTGACAGGAGCGCTCGGAGTGGTACCTCCCGGCCCTCAACCAAGGAGCCCAATTCATGAGTGATCTCCAAACGCTCGCAGAAACCGCAAAAGCCTGGCCGTTCGAACAAGCGCGCGCCCTGCTCAAACGCCTGCGCAATATGGAGAAACAGGGCAAACCGAAACAAGGCCCGGTGGTGTTCGAGACCGGCTATGGCCCATCTGGCCTGCCGCATATCGGGACATTCGGCGAAGTCGTGCGCACAACAATGGTGAAAACCGCGTTTGAAGCGCTGACCGGCGGAGACTTTGAAACCAAGCTGATTTGCATCTCGGACGACATGGATGGGATGCGCAAAGTCCCGCCAACCGTGCCGAACCCGGAAAGCCTGGAAGCCTATCTGCAAAAGCCGCTCACCGACGTGCCGGACCCGTTTGGCACGCATGACAGCTACGGCGCACATATGGGCGCCCGGCTTTGTGCCTTCCTGGACAGTTTCGGCTTTGATTATGAGTTTTTGTCGGCCACCGATTGCTACAAAGACGGCACGTTCGATCCGATGCTGCTGCGGGCGCTCGAGAAGTTCGATGAGATTATGGGCGTTATGCTGCCCACGCTCGGCGCTGAGCGGCAGGCAACCTATTCGCCTTTCTTGCCGATCTCACCAACAACTGGCCGCGTGCTCTATGTGCCGATGAAAGCGATCGACGCGAAAGCCGGGACGATCACATTTGAAGATGAAGACGGCACGGACGTCACCCTGCCCGTCACAGGAGGCAACACCAAGCTGCAATGGAAGCCAGATTTTGGCATGCGCTGGGCCGCGCTTGGCGTTGACTTTGAGATGTTCGGCAAAGACCACCAGGACAATGCCCCGATCTATTCCAAGATCACACGCATCCTCGGCTGCCAGCCGCCGCAGCAATATGTCTATGAGCTCTTCCTGGACGAGCACGGCACCAAAATCTCCAAGACCAAAGGCAATGGCATCGCGGTCGAAGAGTGGTTGAAGTATGCGCCGCAGGAAAGTCTGTCGCTCTATCAGTTCCAAAAACCACGCGTGGCGAAGAAGCTCTATTTCGACGTCATCCCAAAAGCCGTGGACGAGTATCTGACCTTCCTAGAAAAGTTCCCGAACGAAGAGCCAAAAGCGCAAATCGGTAATCCGGTCTGGCATATTCATGGCGGCACCCCGCCGACTGAAACCTCGCCGGTGAGCTTTGCTTTGCTGCTCAATCTGGTCAGCGCCGCCAATCCGGAAACCCGCGAACAGCTTTGGGGTTTCATCTCGCGCTACGCGCCGGAAGCGTCGCCAGAGAGCCATCCGCTTCTCGATAAGCTGGCAGGCTATGCGATGGAATATTATCGCGACTTCGTCGAGCCAACCAAGTCCTACCGCGCGCCGAATGATCAGGAACGCGCCGCCATGGAAGACTTGGCAAAACGACTGCGGGCCTGGACCGATCCGGTTGACCAAGGCGAGTTGCAAACGCTGACCTTCACCGTTGGCAAAGAGCACGAATTTGAAAACCTGCGCGGCTGGTTCCAGGCGCTCTACGAAGTCCTGCTCGGCCAGAGCCAGGGGCCAC
The DNA here is from genome assembly GCA_027019605.1 of Henriciella sp. Classification (GTDB taxonomy): domain Bacteria; phylum Pseudomonadota; class Alphaproteobacteria; order Caulobacterales; family Hyphomonadaceae; genus Henriciella. The sequence goes on from JALUWJ010000006.1 coordinate 3,782, forward strand.
GCTTTGGCGGCTTCATCGCCCTCTATGGCGTCGAGGAGACCGCTCAGCTGATCGAGGATGCGCTGGCGCGCTAATTCAAAATCCTTGTTCCTCACGAAAGTCAGGATCTATGGCGATCGAGAAAATGTAGCTAGCCGCCAGAGGTATAGCAATCTAGCTCACCGCCCCGGCCAGCTCCCCGCACGTCGCGACGAGCCGCTCAATATCTTGGTCGCGGGACAAGCGATGATCGCCGTCTTTGATCAGGGAAAAGACCAAGTCTTGGTTTTGCAGCGCGTCGACCAGTTTGAAGGCGTGCTCCCACGGCACATCCGGGTCTTGCATGCCCTGCAAGATCCGGATTGGCATCTCTAGATCAATCGGCGCATCAAGCAGCGCCCATTGTTTGCCGTCCTCAATCAAGTCGCGCGTGATCGGATACGGATCGCCATAATCGGACGGGCGGAGTGTGCGCCCCTGCTCCAGTATCTCAGCCTGTTGCTCGGCTGAAAACTCCGGCCACATCAGCTTTTGGGTGAAGTCTGGCGCCGGTGCGATCAACACCATGGCCGCAACGCGCGCCTTCAAAGCCAAGGCCGACAAGAGCGCCATCCAGCCGCCCATGCTGGAGCCCACCAAGACAATCCGGCCCGAGGTTAATCCCTCAATCGCTGCCAGCGCATCCTCTCGCCAGGCCGAGATCGTGCCCTCTTCAAACGCGCCGCCAGAGAGGCCATGTCCGGAATAGTCGAATGCCAAAAAGCCATGCCCTTGCGCCTTGGCCCAGGCCTCCAGCACCGTCACTTTCGAGCCGCTCATGTCGGACTTGAACCCGGACAGCCAAACAAAGGTCAGCTGCGTGCGCGGCAGACTATAGCGATAGGCCAAACGGCGTCCTTGCGGGGAGAGAAAGTCTTGATGGTCCATGGCGCGTCTCCTTCGGTTTTCTACTGCATCTGCTCGCCGCCGCTGGCAACTTCTTCGTTTCAATCCCGGCGCAAATCAGTCAAACTCCCCCGATGAGCGAATCTGCGTGGCCTGA
>JALUWJ010000007.1 GCA_027019605.1 Henriciella sp.
ATGGATCGATAGGCGTCAGCGGATTTTTCAATCTTACGGGCAGCAGCAGAGCTAGGCATGTGGTTTCGGTCTCGCGTTTAGCCTCCGACGCGATCTTTAAGCATCGGAGAAGGTTTGAAGGTCACAACCTTGCGCGCCGATATTGTTGCTTGGATTCCAGTCTTGGGATTGCGCCCTTCGCGGGCCGCTTTCCGGCGGACATTGAAATTACCGAACCGAGACAGTTTCACTGCCCCCTCGCCTTCCAAGCTCTCGCTGATCATTTCCAGCATACGGTCGAGCAAGTAAGAGGATTCCTGCCGCGTTAAACCGACTTCGCGAACGATCGCGTCGGTTAGTTCTACACGGGTGAGCGTTGTTGTTGTCACTGTATCAGCTCCTCATGGTTAACAATAAGGGGGCAGTTCTTAACGAAATACGAAAAATTAGATGCGGAAGAGGCTCGCGCCCCAAGAAAATCCACCACCCATCGCTTCGCTAAGCACCAAATGCCCAGGTTCAATACGACCATCGCTGACAGCCGTGTGTAAAGCAAGCGGAATCGACGCCGCAGACGTGTTTCCGTGGTCGCCAACCGTTGAAATCACTTTACTTTCGTCGAGCTTCATCTTTTTCGCGACCCCGTTCAGGATGCGCTGATTGGCCTGATGAGGAACGAACCAATCGACATCATCAGAGGTCAAACCGGTCTCATCATAGACCGCGTTAATCGCGCTCGAAATGTTTGTGACCGCGTGTTTGAACACTTGATTGCCGAGCATTCGGACATGCCCAATCGTGCCGGTCGACGAAACGCCGCCATCGACGTGCAACAGATCGGACTTCGTGCCGTCGGTTCGAATGTGGTGGGTCAGGACTCCGCGGTCGCCTGCATCAGCTTCGGTTTCAGCCGTCAGCACCACCCCGCCTGCGCCGTCGCCGAACAGCACACAGGTGCCGCGATCTGACCAATCCAGGATGCGCGTAAAAGTTTCTGCGCCGATGACGAGCGCCGTTTTGAACAGACCTGTCTTCAGCATTGAGTCGGCAGTGGCGAGCGCGAAGAGAAATCCGGAACACACAGCTTGCACATCAAAGGCTGCGCCGCCCCCCATTCCGAGTTTTGCTTGCACAGCTGTCGCTGTCGCCGGGAAGGTTTTGTCTGGGGTTGTTGTGGCGAGCACAATCAGGTCGACTTGCTCAGCGGCGATGCCGGCATCTTTGAGGATGCGCTGCGCCGCGTGGGTTGCAAGATCCGAGGTCATTTCATCATCAGCTGCAATATGGCGTTGGCGGATGCCGGTGCGTTCCTGGATCCACTCATCAGAAGTCTCGACAATTTGAGATATTTCCGCATTGCTCATGACCCGCTCTGGCAGATATCCGCCCGTGCCGCGGATGACGCTTCTAATGCCGGTCATTCTGTCACCTCGCTGACGCTCACTTCAACACTGTCTCGTCGAAGCCCCGCCGCCACTTCTTCCATATAGCGGCTGGCAGCGAGATCAGCGGCTAGATTGACCGCGGTGGCATAGCCTTCCGCATCCGTGCCGCCATGGCTTTTGACCACAACGCCATTCAATCCCAGCAGAACCCCGCCATTCACATTGGACGGGTCCATTTTCTCGCGTAGGCGCTTGAGACCGGAGCTTGCCAGCGCCGCGCCCATTTTCGAAATCACGCCAGAGGTAAGCGCCTCACGCACATATGACGCGACCAAGCGCGCTGTGCCTTCAGCTGTTTTCAGCGCGACATTGCCGGTGAACCCGTCGGTGACGACAACATCGACAGCGCCCATGGCAATGTCATTGCCTTCGACATAACCGCGGAAATTGAGGCCCAGCTCGGGCTCACGCAGACGCTCGGCCGCGAGTTTCAGCGTATCGCGCCCTTTGTCTTCTTCGGAGCCAATGTTCAGCAAGCCGATGGATGGTTTCGATTTTCCCGTCACCGCGCGAGCATAGGCCTCTCCCATGATCGCGAAAGTTACGAGTTGGTCAGAGTCGGCATCCAAGTTCGCACCCACGTCGAGCACCACTGAGCGACCTTCAATCGTTGGCCAGATCGCCGTCATTGCAGGCCGGTGAACACCTTCCATCTTGCGTAGCGACATCATTGCAAAGGCCATCAGCGCGCCGGTATTCCCAGCCGAAACTGCAGCCCCCGCACGGCCAGCTTTGACCGCTTGAACAGCGCCCCACATGCTGGTCGTCTTGGCCCGGCGTAGAGCCGCTGAGGGCTTTTCGCTCATCGAGACCACATCGTCATGATGCATGATCGTACAACGATCCATCAGGCCACGACTTTCCAGTCCGGCTGTCACATCTTCTGCGCGTCCATGAACTTCGAACAAGACGTTGCTGCGGCGCGCCGCAAATAATTTCAGACCATCAAGGACAACCGTTGGGGCAGCATCGCCCCCCATGGCGTCGATTGACAGGATTAAGCTGGCCATCGGACCGAAACTCCACACCGCCTCTCAAGACGGCGCAACCTATGCGGGACCGCACTGAAAGGCAACGCATCTCTTTGATTGCAAGGCAGTTCTGCGACGGTGCAGATCAAATTGCATCCGGCCCCGCAAGCGCGGCTTCGTCCGATAGCGCATCAACCTGTTCACTGATCGGCAGAATATAGTCCGCAAGTGCCATCGCGTTTTCGTGGTTCGGTTGGACATTTCGTTGCAACACGGCGGCGATTGCTTTTTGCGGAGCGTCAGCGTCCAACGCCTCGTCCATGGCCTTTGCCAGACCATAAAACTCTTCGCCCATTTTACGGATCCGGCGGGCAATGGAGGCATCGCCAACCCCGTTTTCCCGCAAAGCATGGTCGAAATCCGAGAACAGCATTTCCGCAAACGCTTTCGAAATTTCACGCCCGTCAGCCCCGCAGGCCCGAAGCCGCCGCATCGCGAAGGTTGCCACCACGGCGACCATGTTGAAACGCCCATAAATCGTGTCTGGGACCCAGCCTTTAAGATACGGCTCCGGCAAACGCGCGCTGGCTGTCACAGCGTCTCGCCACCGCCGTACCGCTTCTTTATCGACGGATCTTTTTTTCAACCAACCGAACATGAATGGCCTATTTTTAACATCTAAGTAGTGTGTCCTAAAGGTTGCCAATTAACGCTTTTCCGCATTATCTCCAGCGCAAGTATCAGGAGTATCTTCATGGCGCGACGTGTCATTCTAGCATCCATTGCTCTTGCGGCCCTTACCACCGCCTGCATCAGTCCGATCGAAGATTATCACGGTTATACCGCCGACGAAATCTTGCCTGAGAATATTGAGGTTGGCGAAGACACTCGCGCCAGCGTGCTTGCGCAATTGGGCTCAGCCTCCACCGAAAGCGTCTTTGATGAGAACACCTGGTTCTATATCACCACGCGGCGTGAGCGGATTGCGTTCTTAACCCCACGCACCAGCCAACGTTCAATCACTGCGATTCGTTTCGGCGAAGATGACGTTGTTGCAGAACTTCTGACCTATGATGAAACCGATGGCGAAGTCATTCGCTATGCTTCTCGCGAAACGCCAACACGCGGCCGCGAGCTTGGTCTTCTGGAGCAGATCTTTGGAACGGTCGGCGCCGTGGCACTGCCAAACACAGATGAGATTACACCGAACAACCCAACGGGTCGCCGGAACTAAACTCCGCCCGCAGTCTACGAGGCAGGAAGGCCTGGCGCGCACGTGTCAGAGCTGCCCCGCGCATAGACGCGAACATAATCGACCAACATGAATGATGGATCAGGTGTCTCATCAATGGGCCACCCGCTCCCCAGTGCTAAGTTCACGATCGGATACATCGGATAGCGCAACTCATCTGGAGTTGGCTGCCGCCACACTTCTTCGGCGTTCAGAAAGAAAACGATCTCAGATGGCGAAACATCGACACCATAGGTGTTGAACTCATCGATCAATAGTCCGTCCGGAACAGTTGTCCTCGTCCCCTCTGATCGTTTCTTTGCCGGGTCATCGAAATGGACATGCAGCACGGAATGAAACACATCCGTCCATGCTCCGTAATACTCCACGACATCAATCTCGACGCGGCCATCTAAGCTGTTCACAGGGATGAGCGGAACAAGCCAAAAAGCCGGCCAGGTGCCCTTGCCAGGTGGGAACTTTATCCGCGCTTCGAAATAGCCATATTGGGTGCCATAGCCCTTTCCAGTGCGATCCGCCGCTGCCAGAAGTCCAGAGCGCCATTGCTGATTCTTATCCTTCCAGGCCTTGATCGTCAGGACACCTTGATCGACTGAGAATGGTCCATCTCGCCCAGGATCAGTGAACCAGGCATCCCCAAAATCTCCCCACCAAGGCGTGTGAGCTGTCCAGCGGGCAGGACCAATGCGGTTGGGAGAAACGCTAAGGGTATCGAATTCTTCCATGAACACGGGAACGAGCTCGCAGCTATCAGCATCGAGGTCAGGTGCCGGGATTTGCGCGCAGCCGCTTATCAAAGCGATCATCGCGAGTGCAGCAATACGCATCATGTCCCCCCCTTCGACATCCTTCAACTCATCTCGCCACCATACAAAAAACCCGCGCCAATTGGCACGGGTTTCTCGATTTAGGTGAATTTGTTTGGGGTCTAGTGACCGCCCGCCAAGACAGCGAGCATCAAGAGCGCCACAATATTGGTGATCTTGATCATTGGGTTCACGGCAGGGCCGGCTGTGTCCTTGTATGGATCGCCAACCGTATCACCGGTCACAGCAGCTTTGTGGGCTTCAGAGCCCTTACCGCCATGATGCCCGTCTTCGATATACTTCTTGGCATTG
>JALUWJ010000008.1 GCA_027019605.1 Henriciella sp.
TCTGCCGCGAACGCTGGTGTTGCGGTCAATGCGACGGTCAGCGCCAGGGCTGAGACTGCGAGGATATGTTTCATAACTTTCTCCAAATTGTTCTGGTCGGTCATCCGACAGGACTGAGAAAGGTCGACTGGGCGTTTTTATCAATTAACTGGACATTATTTGGTATGATGAGCTAATTTTTTAGGACTATATGCAAACTAACCTGCAAGTTGACGCCTAAAGCTCCGAGGCGACATGCCAAATTTATGGGAAAAGGCGCGGCTGAAGGCAGCAACCGATTGATAGCCGCTTTCGCGCGCAATCTTCTGTACGCTGGTCCGTTCTTGATCCAACAGAACAAGTGCCTTCTGGAGGCGCCAATCAGCTAGGTAACGCATTGGCCCTAGCCCAAGCAGCTCACTGAAACGGTCTGAAAACCGACTGCGCGACATGCCAACATGCTGCGCTAGCGTATCGACGCTCCAACTCGCCGCCGGGTTTTCGTGAATCGCCGAAAGCGCCGCGCCAATTTGTGGATCTTTCAAGGCTTTGATGATCGATTGAGACTCTTCAGTATTGATCAGGCTCGATTTCAAAAGCTCGATAAACACGATTTCAGACAGGCGGGTCACGGTCGCTGTTGCGCCGGGTGTTGGCGAGAACATCCTCTGGCTGATCAGTTTCAGCGTATCGTCAAGCCACGGTTCGCGGGCCCGCCCTGCCCCGGTTACATGCACATATTTTGGCAGTGCCGCGATCATCGGATGATCAGCACCTTTGCGAAAGGTGAAATGGCCACAAATCATCTGCGTCGCGGCAGACGGATCACCCTCTCCAACGCGCAGAACGCCTTTGCCATCATACCCAGCATCGACCAGCGTGCGTTCCAAGGGCGGAGCCTTGGCTAGCCCACTGTCGGATAGGATATGGCTCGCACCCTTGGGGATCAGAATCAGATCTCCCGGCGCCAAAGTGACATGCCCTTCGGTCGGAAAGGTGACGTGACAGGCGCCCTGAACGACAAGGTGGAAGCGCGCGGCTTGCTCATAGTCCGGCACAGTGGTGCCCCAACTTCCGCTAAAATGGGTGCGGAAATACAGCGCGCCCTGCATGTCCAAGGTTTTGAGAATATCGTCTAGAACATCCATGCTGGCCGCTTTGCTAATCTGTCTAAATACACCTCAGAATATCGGTTCACAGGTGCCTTACGCAAAGAACTTGGAGATTTTTGAGCCAGATTGCAAACTCCACGAGACGATATGCAAACTATTGATGCGTGATTTGCGATATCGGAAATCCCGGGCTGCGCCGCCCATAACGCGCGCGCCCATACATCAAATGACGTATGACCATGCGCACAACTGAACCTACCCCTTTTCACGGTCAAAGCTGTGAGAAAATATCGGGAGAGCGCGCATGAGATTGGTCTTGGGCAGTCTGGGATTCTTACTTCTATCCGCGTGCCAACCGTCTTCGGTGACCGGCAGTGAAACGCAACCTGCCCAAACCCAGGAAGCGCCATCCGCAACGCTCGCTCAGGGTCCTGAATCGACTTGCCCATTCGAATTTCCAACACCCGAAATTCGGCTTCAATCAGAGACGACACCGGCGCTGTTGGAATTTCCTGTGTTCAGTCTTGATGAGCATCTGGACCTGCAAGGCGCGGATGGAAATATCTCACAGTTTCGGGCTTGGTCCGTTCACCCTTTTCAACAGGATGAGCGCCTCAACCTGGGCGCTGCGATCGGCTACATCCAAAACATGAAAGGTTGGAAGGTACTGTTCCTGCCGGAGGAAGTGGCGCCTGAGTTTGATCGCATCGAGAAGAATGCGATTTTCACATTCGAGGCAGACACACGCATCGACATCATCGAAGTGGATGGGATCGAAATCCAAACCCATTTCGCGGTATCGCAAGCGGCCATGGAAGCCACTCTCATGCTGCCGATTAATGGCGGCGAGGTGTATCACCCCGTCGTAATTGGGGTCTATCCCAGTATGGCCGGATGCGATGAGACGATGCGGGCGACGTTTGATACGATCATGGCCAACCTCTCGCTTAATTTGAGCAATCCCAATTATCAGAACTCAGAAGATATTCAGGAGATCTTGGCCGAGAAACGCAAGGGGCTCTAGAGGATGTCTATTCGACTGAGACTCATACTGAGCGCGCTCGCTTCTCTGGCGATCGCGTCTGTCGCATCGGCGCAGAATTGGCACTATTTCGGAATTGATGCTGCGGATCAGACTGAGAGCTTGCTGCACAATCCCGATCTGCTGATCAGTCTCCCCCAAGAGGGGAAACGATCCCCTCTCTGGAAAATCTATTATGACGAGGCGCCGCGCGAGCATTTGGACTGCCAGAGATTTCAATCCATACAGCTCTCTGCGCAGGTGCGCGACCCATTGCTCTCGGTTCTGAAACAAGGTGATGCGGATATCCTCGCGCTGCTGACGCAACTGCGCTCAGCAGATGAGATATTGCGAGCAAATTACATGCCCGGTCGCAGGAATACATTTGCAGGCACGGCGCCAATGACTGCCAACTTGCCTGAACATTCTGATGGCTATGATACGTCGTGGCTCAGTGACCAATTCCTATTCTGTGATGAGGACGCGGCGGGCGATGCGCTCCTGTATTCTTATGCGTTCGGAAATGCCGGATCGCTGTCGAAAGACTGGCGCTTTACCAATGATCTTCAGGTTACTCCAGAGCGTTGGCAGACGGTTTCGCGACATCCTCTGAGCAAGAGTTTTGAGCCCTTTTTGGCCCTGATCCGACAAGGCGGGATCATGGCGGCGCGCGGTGGAAAAACGATCCAGCGAGACATCTCGGTATCGTCGTGGGCTGGTGAGTATGGATTGTATCCTGCGCTGGCCTGGTTCCTGACCTATTACCATGCGCCGGAAGGCGCGTATCAGCGCCTGTCTTTGAGCGCACCACTCGACCGCCCCCATTTACTGCCCATGGATGTGACGCAGCCTTTTGTGGACGCCAATGTATCGGCACCGCAACGCAGTGACCTGGATGAGTCAAAATATTCGAACGCGCCGCTCTTTTTCTTTCTTCTCGCCATGTATTCGAACCTCGCCGAGGGCGACGTGTCCGATTGGCTGGCGCTCGCCGCTCAGCCTGTGTCAGGTCAGTCAGATGTGCTCGCGGGCCTGGATAAACGCGTGCGCACCGCCATGCGCAATCCAAATGCCGGTCTCGATACCGCGTTTGCCCATTTTGCCAGCCACTACATTCAGTTCCAGGAAAGACTGGGCGTGAAATCGATTGAAGACGATACCTGGCAGGCGGAGATGTTTGGCGAATGTCAGCCGGTTGAAGTCAGTGAATTTCGCGTCATCGCGTTTGAAGACGTGTCGCTTCCAAGGTTTTCAGCGCAATGTTTCAAACTCTTCATCGGCGCCGATCACCGCCCTTGGCAAGGTCAAGCAAATGTCAGGCTGACCGGCGCCAGTGAAGCCGTTCAAGAGGTCAGCTTCTCAGTCGGCGCAATCTCAAAAAATGACGAAGAGCTAATTCGTTGCAAAGCAGATTTCACGCGCCCGTCTAAAGACTGTTTGGTCGAGTATGATCAAACGCAATTCGAAGATGGGCGCGCTGCGCGGTTCGCACGGCTTGATCTGCCGCAAGAAGACCGGTCAGGTGATCTCCCCGTATTTAAGGTCGGTGAAACCTATGAAGTATTACTGATCCTGTCGCGCGTCCCCGCAGCGCCCAATGCGAGCCACACCAAGGCGACGCGAGAAGCCGAAGCGTTTTCACTCGCGATAACGACCGATGCCGTTAGCGCTGAAAACGGCCTCGAACCGGACGGCAATTGGACCACGCGGTATCGCTTAAAGCAGCCTGGCATGTCCCCCGGACCGATCCGTCAATGGGATATGGCGGGAATGGACGAAATGATCACCGGCCGCGCAGACGGCGTTCTAGGACAGAATTTCGTCAATTTGGATCAAGGTGACGCGTTGATCATCAGCAATGATGAGGGCGATCAACTCACCTTGTCGGCTGCGCGTCCATGGAACCCAAACCAAGCTTTGGAGGTGATAGAAATTGAAGGCGACGAGACGGTTTTATCACAAAAGAAGACCGGCACCTTTCCGGCGTACGGATCCGTCGTGCTCCGGTCTCAGAATAAAGAACTATCCTATCAGGATTTGCGTCGCCCAAGCCAAGTGAAGATCATCGAGCACTCTGAAAATGCGCTCACCTTCGAAGCCACGCTCAACGTTTGCGTCGAAGACAGTGAGACCTTTGTCGCGGATCTGCAGACCCTGGCACAGCGGCAAATGGAAATTTTCGCGAATGCCCCGCAGACTTATGAAGGGCAGGAAGCGGCGAAAGATGCAGCGGAAGACCTGGAGGACGAGTACCGGTCCGGCAAATGCAATGAAGCGCTCGGGCGCTCAGAGACGTTCACCTTCTCAGGGTCTATTCCCTATCCGGATAGTTGGACCGAAGACGGACAATGGGACGCCTGGGATACGCCGGAGCTGCAACGACACACGGATTACATTCAAAAGCGAAGACGCTACTTGATGTCAGGCGGAGCGGTTGAGCGCCAAATCGATACAAATACGCCAACAGGCCGCGCCCTTGCCCGGCTTTTCGGCCTAGAAACCGCCCAGTCCGTGAACGCGTCAGGCCCGCCCGCAGGCCTCTGCCAAGCGCCGATTTATACCGATGCGGAGGGCTGC
>JALUWJ010000009.1 GCA_027019605.1 Henriciella sp.
AGCCCCTTCGTCGAACCAAAACAGGTGAGCGTTATGCTGCCACCCCTGATCATTTTAGATGTCCAAGACGCGATCAATCAGCCGGTCTGGGATGGAAAGAACAATCCCAGCTATATCGACGCGATTGAACGTCTGTTGATGGCTTGGCGCGATCGCGATGGAAACGTCATTCACGTCAAACATGATGAGGCCAATCCGAACTCGAGCTATCACACGCACGGTCCTTGGAACGGAATTCAAGACCGAGTGGCACCGCGTGACCATGAGACGGTTGTTAGTAAGACCCAGAATTGCGCTTTTATCGGGACAGATCTGCACGATGTTCTCAGTGCCTTGGGGGCGGATCAGTTCGTGCTTACCGGCGTCGTGATCCACAATAGCATGGACGCCACGATCCGCGCCGGGAAAGCCTTGGGATATCAGATCCTTCTTCCTCAGGATGCAACGACCGCGGTTCCGGTGGTCGATCACAACGGAAAAACCTGGTCCGCCCAAGATGTCTTCGATCTATCTTTGGCTTTGCTGGGCGGCGAGTATGCGGAGATCACCTCAACGGAGGCGATATTGAAAACCTTCGCGGGCTGAGATTGAACACGACTGTTCCTTTACAAACAACTGCAGTAGGTTCCTCTCATGACGCAAAGGAGCCCCAGATCGATGCGAACCAAAATTTTTGCCCTAGGGGCTGCCGCTTGTTTCCTATCTTCAGCTGCTATGGCCAAGGATAATCCAGGTCCGGTCCCGTTTGCTGAAGTTCCCGCGCCCAAAGATTCGGAGGCAATCCTGCTATATGACGGCGCTGCGCCTGGCTCTGAAGGTGCCAGCTTGGAAGAAGTCTGGCGCAATGCTGGCACGGAACGCTGGGCCACAAACGTCTCTGTGCCAACGCTTCTGCCTGTTTTGCCGGAAGATCCTGATGCAACCCGCGCAGCGGTGATTGTTATTCCAGGCGGCGGGTTTCAATTCGTCTCTATGGACAATGAAGGCTATCCGATCGCTGAGTGGCTCGCCGAGCGCGGTATCGCAGCCTTTGTCTTGAAGTACCGCACGATGGAAACCCCAACCAATGCGCCCGATTTCGGTGCCTTCATGAGTGCGCTCTGGGCACCGCAACCAGGCGATCCACAGATTGATGTTACGCAGGGCATTCCGTTCGCAGTGGCCGATGCCCAGACGGCTCTAAGCCTCGTGAGAGCGCAATCCGGCACCTGGGGCTATGATGCCAACAAGATCGGCATGCTCGGTTTTTCTGCAGGTGCGATCACAGCCTTGGGCGTCACGTTGTCCGACGAGGATGGCGCGCCGAAGCCGGACTATCTCGGTTACATTTACGGCCCGATGAATCCCGTCGAGGTGCCCGAGCAAGCCCCGCCTATGTTTGCGGCACTGGCAGCTGATGATGGCCTCTTTGCAGGCCAAGGCTTTGGCATTGTCGAAGCCTGGCAGTCAGCCGGCAGTCCAGTTGAGTTTCATTATTACCAGTCCGGCGGACATGGCTTTGGCAGCTATAAACGCGGCGTCCCAGCCGATGACTGGTTCGATCAATTTGTCGGTTGGATGGAGGCGCAAGATCTGCTCACGCCTCCCGCCGACGAGTAGCTATTCCTCAGCTTCGAAGACTTCTTCGAGGAACTCAGCCTGAGCGCGATAGTAGAACAAGCGGTTTGAAAGCTTCCGCCATCCGTGTCCCTCATCTTCAATGCGGATGTAGGGCGCATCGATGCCATTAGCGCGCAAGGTCTTCACCATCACTTCGGTTTCATAAATGTCGATCCGCGGATCTTGAACACCGTGCGAGAAGAGGACGGGAACCTTAATCTTGTCCGCCAGCCGGATCGGCGAGTTCTCAGTGTAATAATCGATCCACTTCTGCTCGCGAATATCGCCATATTCGATCCGGTCAGATGCCTGCAGCGCCGGTGACGCGATTTGCAGGGCAGTGACCCAATCAGCTACCCCAAACAGGCTGACCCCAGCCGCAAACGTGTCTGGATAAAGCGCCAGAACCGCATTCACCATATAGCCGCCATAAGACCCACCCGCGACAGCCGCGCGGTCCATATCGACCCGTCCATCTGCGCGGAGATAGTCCGCCATATCAATCAGATCGCGCACACTGTCACGGCGATTTTCCTGGTCATCCAACGTGACATAGGTCCGGCCAAACCCGGTCGATCCACGCACGTTCGGCTCGAACACCGCAATACCTCGATCGACATGGTATTGCACGATCGGATCAAACGTCGCCATTGACTGCGCGGTCGGGCCGCCATGCACAATAAACAGAACCGGCGGCAGTTCGCCGTCGGCAACAGAACTCTCATCTGGAAGATAAAGCAGCCCTTGCAGATCCACTCCATCTTGCGCTGGGATCGTTACGCTTTCTGGACGCACAAAGCGGTTGAGGTTTAGGCCGGCATTGGTCGAGGCGAAGCTTAAACCCAATCGCCTTGGACCAAACTCCCACAAATAGATGTCTCCCGGCGTCTTCCATCCATTGATGCCAATCGCCATCCGTCCACCGCCATTGCCGCAGCTTAGGGAATATACCCCCTCTGGAAGTCCAGGAGCTGCAACCGCATCGCCTGTTTCGATGTTTTTGAGGTGCAGAGAATGGAAACCATCAATGTTTTCCGTGAAAGCAAGGACAGCACCAGAAGCGCCCGTGCATAGTTCGACTTGATCGATGTCTCGTTCAGCCTCGAACGCGACAGTCATTTCGTCGTCCAGAAGATCATAAAAATAGACAGCAGCGAACTCACGATCGACATTGCTCGCAAAGTAAAATCCCGAACCATCGGGGAGCCAGGCAAAACCGCCGTCGCCATGATTCGCGCGCGGCGTGGGGGCTGAAATCGTTTTCAAAGCCCCCGTTTCCAAATCGAGCAGGTGTAAATTATCTGAGTCTTCGCCTACCGTTTCCGTAACGATGGCAAGATCACCATTCGGCGACATAGCTTGCGCGAAGAACCCGAATTTCCCTTCATAGAGGAGTGAGCTTTCTCCGGTTTCGAGGTTCGCTTTATAAATATCGAAGTCTAATCCGTTGCGCTCTGTCGATGCGTAAATCGCGGTCTTTGCGTCACGCCCAATATCTCCGAATGACCGAAACCCGCCTTCGACAGCGGGAAGGATCAGTGCCTCCGCCTGCCCCTTGAGCGAGATGAAGTAATAGGATTCCTGTTCATTCCCATCATTGTCGGCGCCGTAAACCAGCCCCGTTGAGTTGGGCATCCAGCGGAAAAATGTAATCCCGTTGCCAAAGGTAAGCTGCTGCGGCGGGCCTCCGAAGGCGCGAATGATCCAAAGTTGAGGCACGCCAGTAACGCTGTATCGAAATGCGATGTTCCGGCCATCTGGTGAGAGCTGAACCCCTGAAGCGCCACGCGCCAACAAATAACGGGCAATATCCGCGGGATCACTCCCTGCAACCCCGACATTTAGTGATTTCGCCTCGGGTGAAATGGCTTCCAAACTATAGTCCGGACCACCAACTGCGTCTCCACCGCTGGCGTTAGTCCCATTCCCTGAGTCCCCGCCACATGCGGCCAACAACAGAGCAGCTGAAGCGGTAATCAATGCAGAACGAATCATTATCTTTTTAGTTCCTGTCAGTTTGAAATCTTGGTTATTGCGCCACGCGCGCGGGCCCTAGGACAACCGCATTGGCGAGCAACAAATTCAGACCGTTTAAATATCCCCGTGTGGTCGGGCTTTGCGTAAACCCGATGACCAAGCCATCGCCTTGCCGCTCTGCCATCACGAATGGCTTAAACGCTAATTGTGCCCGGTTTTCTTCCCACAGATAGCCACTTTTCAGAAGACTATCGGCATCGGCGAACCGGAAGACGTTGGCGCCATCACTTGCGTTGAGAGGGCGATAGATTGAGCGCCCGGTCACAAGCGCGGTGGCTTCGGTATAGCCTGACGATAACCAGTGGTTCGGGTCGGCAATCGCGCGGACGAGAACGCCAGGAATATCCTCTGGCCGCGACCGGCTGTTTTCAATATGCGCGTCATATTCTTCTTGAGACGCAAAATTGATCCCTGGCACGCGCGCGCCGTCTTCCTCGCTCGCGCCCTCCGAATCTGTGGTTGCGAGCTCCAATTGGGTGGAGAGAAGATCAACATCTCCGCCCGCCAATTGTCCGACACTGTTGCCGATCGCGACCAGCACTCCACCGCCGCGAACGAACTCTTGGAGAGGCTTCGCAGAACCAAGCTGACCAACTAAGCCGAACGAGTCTGGAAGGATCAGAACATCATAGTTTGACAGATCTGCCCGCGACAGGGTCGAGACGCGGATCGGCGCGACAGGAATGCCAAGCTCTTGCTCCAGCACGAAGCGCGTATTGCCAGCCGAAGTTGGGCTGGTCGGTGCATCCCAGGCCATCGCCACTTTCGGCATGGTCATAGAGGCAAATGAAGAGCTTCCAAAGTTGGGTCCATCTTCGACCCAGCTAGATGTCATCGGCACGGTCTCTGCGCCAATCTCTTGCGCCAGGGCGGTAAGCTGCGCGTTTAAGCTCGGATCATTGTCTGCGACAGAGAAGACGACGCTGCCCGCTGGGAAGACACGTCCATTCTGTGTGAAAGGGGCATCCGTAGTGCTGCCTTTCAAGCCGGCCTTCAGCGCAGCAATGACCAGCTTGGCTTGGCCGCCATCACTCCACGGCA
>JALUWJ010000010.1 GCA_027019605.1 Henriciella sp.
TTCAGCCCAAACGCGACAAGCGCAATCTTGGGCATGATCCCAGCCCCCATGCCCGCAAGGTAATGCAGATAAGGCGCGCGAATGGCCCCAAACAACATGTTCACCATCACGAAAGGTCCGGTTGGCACGTTGCGAACCACGGCGCTCGCGATGAAGGCGTTCTTAGCGACAAAATCTGTGAACCGCTTAATCCGCCCCTGTCCGACACGTGCGAGCGTGGCTTCTCCAAAGAGACGCCCCAGCCAAAAGGTCAGCGTGCCGGAACAGAGCGTTGCCACCCAAGCCCAAATCGCGCCCCAAAGTGGCCCGAACGCGTAAACACTGATCCCGATCAGCAGAAACTGTGGCACACCGATAAAAGCGCAGCCGCAAAATGTGAGGATCAAAACCGGAAGCCCGAGAGGCCCGCTGGCAAATTCCTTTATCGAGCCCTGCAAGGCCTCGACGTTCAGGATATCGGTATAGCGACCGACCAGAAACAGAGCGATGATCAAGAGAATGGCCGCGGCGACAAGCCAAAGCCCAATCTTTCCCTTTGGAGGCTCAGTTGAGGACTGCGGTTCCGTGCCAGACATTCGGCTTCCCTGCTCTGAGTGTCCAATTTCGTCAAGCATTTGCAGCGAAAGCGCTCAATCTTTGCGTTTCAAAAACTTGAGGCCAGACCAATCGGCATCAACTGCGCAAACTTTTACATCAACCCACCCAAGCGGCAGAATGTGATCTCTCAAGTCCTGTTCGGTAAGGTCTTGAAAAAGAGCTGAACTTTTCTTTGGCCACGACATCCAGATCATCCCACCGGGCTTCACACTTGCCAGCGCTCGGTCGAATAAGGGCGCGATATCTCGGCGGCGGGCGCAAAACGCGTGCACAATCTCAGCTGGGGCCGCGCGGCTGACAAAGCGCACGCCCTCTGCCCCTTCGACGAGTTCCGCATAGTGCGACGGTGCGCGAATTTTCAAACACGTCATACCCGGTTTCAGACCAAGCTTCTGATAGAGAGGTTTGCCCGAATATCCTGCCGGTTTTGTCATCACACCCCTGCCAGCCTGGATTTGTATTCCTGCTCGAGCGGCAAGAAATGCTCCCAAAAATCGCGTCCGACCCGGTCGCATAGGAGGTCATCAAGGATATCCAAATGCGTATGCCAACCCGCTGATGCTCCAGACATATAGTCCGACGTCAGCACGCGCTCATGACGAAGGTGCAGCCTCACACCGCCTTCTATTTCTATGATTTTGATGACGACTTCAGTCGGCGCTTCTGCTTCCCCTGACGGCCAAGAGAAGGCGAGATGATGCGGCGGCTCGTAGACGCGCACGACCCCCACCATATTTTGGTCACCGCTATCTTTATGGCTGTCTGGAGTGGCATGTTTCGACAATAAAGAGTGGTCGAACCGAAACTGGATTTCCCCGCCAGGCTCAGCAGAGACTTCGCCGGCGCACAGCCACTTCTGGCGGAGATCTGATTTGGTCAGATAGTCCCAGACCCGCTCAATTGGCCCCGGCAAATCTCGATAGATTTCGAGCACCGCGTTTTCAGGATAAGTCGCATAATCACCCATTTGCATCATCCTCCTCGTGTAAAGCTGCCTCCAAGGCATCGAACGCTGACGTCCACAACGCGGCATGCTGCTCAAGCCAGGTTTTGGCGTCCTGCATGGCCCCCGGTTCTAAATGGCAAATCCGCTCGCGCCCCTGTTTCTCGCGCCGGATCAGCTGTGCGTCTTCGAGAATACCGATATGTTTCGAAGTGGCCGCAAAGCTGATCGAGAATGGCTCCGCCAGCGCTCCGATCGTTTTCGGGCCGGTGCGCAGTGCCTCCAACATCGCCCGCCGCGTTGGATCAGCGAGTGCACGAAAGGTTTGGTTCAAGCCATCATTATATTCAACCATACGGATGAATATACATAGCGACAGATTTTACTCAACCGAAAAGTTGAGCATTAGGCGTTGGCGAGCATCTCCTCGCTCATCGCCCAAAGCCGATCGGCCTTTTCATCATCGCAAATCCACGGGCGAGCATGTTGCCATCGCTGACTGTCCGGACCAGCGAGCTGTGCGATATCGCAATCTTCACAATACTCACCGCCGCGGCCTTCAAGCTGCGGAGAAGTTGCCGCCCATGTCGCCGTAGATGCGCCCTGCTCCGGCGTTTTGAACATGGCCTGGATCGCAGGTGGGATTGTGCCGTCCGGGTTCATCCAGCCCATGGCCGCCATTTCTTCCACGCTCAAGTGGCGCTGCAGTGGCGTGAAGATACCGCCAGGGTGAACGCCAAACGCGGTCACACCAAACTCGTCCCAGCGACGATCCGCGCCGAGCGCGAACAAGGCATTGGCCGACTTCGCCTGCGCATATGCGCCCCATTTGTCATACTCGCTCTTCTCATAGTGCGGATCATCCCAATTTACATCGCCGCGAATGTGCGCCGTCGAAGACAAAGCCACCAAACGAGACGTTCCAGC
Organism: Henriciella sp.; assembly: GCA_027019605.1. GTDB lineage: Bacteria > Pseudomonadota > Alphaproteobacteria > Caulobacterales > Hyphomonadaceae > Henriciella. The sequence continues at coordinate 2,468 of JALUWJ010000010.1, forward strand.
CTTTTTCATTGCCGGTAAAAGCCCTTGCGCGAGCGCCATGTGGCCAAGGTGGTTGATGCCAAACTGGCTTTCCCAGCCAGGTCCAACCCGCGCCAAAGGACAGGCCATGATGCCAGCATTGTTGATCAGGATATCCAGCTGACGGCCGCTGCCGACATAATCGTCTGCGAACTTTCGAACCGACGCGATGTCTGCGAGGTCCATACTGGCAACTTCGATCTGTCCGTCCACTTCAGCGAGCGCTTCTTTAGCGGCATCTGGGCGACGAGCCGGGACGGTGACGTGTGCGCCCACGCCTGCCAGCGCACGGACTTCTTCAATACCGATACCGCTATAGCCGCCGGTGACGACTACATTTTTGCCGCTTAAATCCATGCCTTTGACAACATCTGCCGCTGGCGTCTTCGCGCCAAAGCCTGAGCCGATGGGCTTTTGATTTTCTTCCGACATGAAATCCTCCGCTTTTCTTCACGGTGGCAGCGCAAACACTGTCTGGCAAGACTCGACAGAAAAGCGCCGCATTCTTAGTTATTTTGTTACACATGACACAAATCACGGAGCGTTTCATGCTGGTTCGATTGTTCGCCTTACTCATCGCAACGGCTATGCTCAGCAGCGCAGCCTTTGCTCAGTTTGGCAAACCGAAACCAACCCCAAAGAATGCCGATGAATATTTCGCCGAGCGCGCAATGCGCGATGCGGCGCGCCTGACATTCGGCGCTGAAGGGCGTGATGTGATCCGGCCCTCTGATGGCGTCGATCTCGCCCGCGCTGAGCGCCGCATGGAAGAAGCGTTGGTGATCTACGAAAAGCTCTGCACCGATCGATCCCTGCCCCGGGACCAGTGGGCCCGAAATTGTTTTTCACTTGGGGAAATGTATCGGCGCGGAAACGGCACCGTTCAGGACTATGCCAAAGCAAAGATGCACTATGATGCCGCCTGCCTCGAAGGGCGCCACGCCGGCGCCTGTATGCAACAAGCTTACACGTCGCAAAAAGATGAAGACGGCGAGATCGATCTCGATCATGCGCGTGTTTTGTATGAGCAAGCCTGTAGCCTGAAAGATCCTGGCGGCTGCGCCGGGCTGGGCAATATGATGTATATGGGCCTTGGTGGACGCCGCGACCGCCCAACCGCGACCCGTCTTTTGCAGGAATCCTGCGCCGATGAATATGCCTGGGCCTGTACGCGTCTGACTGAGTATGGCCTGCCCACACGCCTCGATCGTTTCTAAACTCTTCTCCGCAATGCGCGCTTGTTGATCGCACAAAATTATGACACTTCTGATGTCATATTTGGGAGAACACAATGCGAGTATGGATGGCAGCGCTCGGCGGAGCGCTCATGGCGGCCTGCAGCCAAGAAACAACAATTCAACCCACACCGGAGCCGTCAACAGCCGCGCTTGAAGCGGGCCTGCCGTCACCAGGCACGGCGACAGAAGCGACAAAGCAAGCCAATGCAGCACTCGCGGCGAGACTGGATCTCGATCCCGGTTCAGATGGCGAAGATGCTCGCCGTGACCGCATTGCCTATATCGAAGAAGACGCCATCCTGGATGAACACGGCGCATTGGTTTGGGCCATTCCTCAATTTGAATTCTTGGACGGTGATGCGCCGGAAACCGTGAACCCATCGCTGTGGCGACAATCGCAACTCGCGGCCCATCATGGCTTGTTCAAAGTCATGGACGGCATCTATCAGGTTCGCGGCTATGACCTGGCGGTGATGAGCATCATTGAAGGTGAGACCGGCTGGATCATCGTTGATCCGCTAACGGCAACAGAAACGGCCGCCGCGTCGCTTAAACTCGTGAATGACACACTCGGCGAACGGCCAGTGACAGGCGTGCTGTACACTCACTCTCATGCCGACCACTTTGGCGGCGCCCGCGGCGTTATCTCGGATGAAGATGTTGCGAATGGCGTCCCCGTGCTGGCCCCGATCGGGTTTTCCGAAAGCGCGGTCTCAGAAAACTTGATCGCCGGAAATCAGATGAGCCGTCGCTCGACGCTGATGTTCGGAAACACGCTGCCGCGCTCCACCACAGCCCATGTGGGCTCTGGCCTCGGCCCTGGCCTGCCGAATGGGACGATCAGTTTGATCCTTCCAACCGAAGAGATTGAAGGCCGCGGCACGACGCGTGTGATTGATGGTGTGACCTTTGAGTTCATTGATGCAGCCGGCACTGAGGCGCCCGCAG
>JALUWJ010000011.1 GCA_027019605.1 Henriciella sp.
TATTCAGCGCGTTCGCGACCGTGATCCAGACCTCTGGGTGATTGAAATTGAAGATCGCGACGCTCGCCACTTTCTAACCGAGCCCGTCGAAAAGCCGTCATAAATCAATTCGGTAATGGATCGTTAACCCCAAATCGCCGACATGGGCCTGTAATTCAGGGGAATGGCCATGTTGTTTCTACTAAATGACAAGGTGATTGAGGTGGATGCGCCCGAGGCGCACTTGCTCGAGCGTTGGCGAACAATCGGGTGCGGAGATCCGCGTCTGATGCGGGCGCATGATGCGGTTGAGTTTGTGGCAAGCCGGCATCAGGACCTTTTTGCAAAGTCGGCAGACCAGGACGATGTCCTCCTTTTGGACATTGCCGCTCTGATTATCGCGAAAACCGGGGCGAACAGTTTGATCCTAAAGCCGACCCCATCGGGCGGTGTTGAGCCGCGATTGCGGGACATTCCACCGCTCGTTTTGGAAACTTACCAACGCGGCGCCGCGAACGACCAAGGCGAACGTGTGCACGCATAAGCGGGACTGCAGCGCAGCGCTTTTCTCATTTCAGCAGATCGACGCGTTGAAGCGGCTGCCGAAACCGCCTAGATCGCGCTGAGATTAGTTTCGAGGCGCAGAGTTCATGTCCATGTCATTGTCAGAACAGGCAGATCGTCGCCGGACGTTCGCGATCATCTCTCACCCGGATGCGGGTAAGACGACGCTGACGGAGAATCTCCTCCTGGCAGGTGGTGCGATCCGGATGGCGGGTGAGGTCGCAGCCCGCGGTGAACGTCGCCGGACGACGTCGGACTGGATGAAGATCGAACGCGACCGTGGCATCTCGGTCAGCGCCTCGGTGATGACGTTTGAGTTTCGCGGCAATGTCTACAATCTGCTCGATACGCCCGGCCACGAAGACTTTTCTGAAGATACCTATCGAACGCTCACCGCAGCCGATTGCGCGATCATGGTGCTCGACGCGGCGAAGGGCATCGAGCCGCAAACCCTGAAACTGTTTGAGGTTTGCCGCCTGCGCGACATTCCGATTGTCACCTTCATCAACAAGATGGACCGCGAGGCGCTCGACCCATTGGAGCTGCTGGATCAGATCCAGGATCAGCTTCAACTCGATTGCGCGCCGCTCTATTGGCCTGCCGCATCCGGGCAGCGCTTTGGTGGTATGATTGACCTGCGGACAGGTGACTTTCTCCACTATTCGAAAAAGACCGCTGATGAGGGCCTGACCCCTGGCGAGTCGGCGCGTGTCGATCTCGACGCCGTGCGCAGTGATGTTGACCCGAGCGCCCTCGAAGAGTTGGAAGAGGGCAGCGAAATGGCGCGCGAAATGCTGCCCCAGATGAGCAAGCAAGCCTTCCTCGAGGGGCATATGACGCCGGTCGTATTCGGCACGGCGCTACGCCATTTCGGGGTCGGCGAATTGCTCGCAGTTCTCGAAGAGTTCGCACCAGCCCCGCGTCCGCAAACCTGCGAAAAGAAAGATCAGCCGCACACGCTAGAGCGCGGCGATAAGGGCGTCGCTGGCTTTGTGTTTAAAATCCAAGCGAACATGGATCCCAATCACCGCGACCGGGTTGCTTTCTTCCGGCTGTGCTCCGGCGAGTTCAAACGCGGCATGCGCCTGAAAACCGCTGAAGGCAAACAGATCAATGTCCACAATCCGCTAATGTTCCTTGCCCAGGATCGCGAGATCGCGGAGACCGCTTATGCCGGGGATGTTATCGGTGTGCCAAACCATGGCCAGCTTCGAGTAGGCGACAGTCTCTCTGAGGCGGGCGACATCAAGTTTGCGGGCATCCCGAACTTCGCCCCAGAAATCTTGCGCCGGGCGCGCTCAAAAGATCCGATGAAAGCCAAGCATTTGCGCAAAGCGCTGGAGAGCCTGGCCGAAGAGGGCGTCACGCAGCTGTTCACGCCGAGCATTGGTTCAGACATGATTGTCGGCGCTGTCGGCGCGCTGCAAATCGACGTAATGGCTGAGCGAATGGTCAACGAGTATGGGCTCGATGTCGTGTTCGAGGTGGCGCCTTACAATGTCGCGCGTTGGATCCATTCTGATGATGAGGCCAAGCTCAGCGCCTTTCTCGACAAGAACAAGTCCGCATCTGGCTCCGATCTGGACGGGGCGCCGGTCTATCTCGCGAAAAATGCCTGGGATGTTGGCTACGCCCAGGAGAAGAATCCCGATCTCCGATTTACCGCTACCAAGGAACGGTCGAACTAACGCGTCTTGGAATTTGTAGCCAAGGTGAGGCGGCTTCGTTCAATGCAGGTTCAGTTAACGCTTCCCCTAATGCCAGGGTGAGCTTACAAGACTGAGAGAGGTGGAGGTATGAGATGCTGAGATTATTCTCGTTCTTGCTGATCCTGATTGGCGGCGCTGCGCTGGCCTATGGGGGACATCAATATTTGCAAAGCTCGCAAACGAGCACGCAGAGCGCGCCGCCGCCTCCAGGAAGTGTTGGATTCGATCTCTCAACCGATGACAGCGAACCCCCATTGGCGCGATCGACGCCTGTACGTGAAGCGGTTCGCAGCATCACGGCGAAACCGGGCAGTGATGAGATGGTCGGCATCGCATCATCTTCAACCGATGACTTTTTGGCCTCGCTTCGCACGGTTCCGATTGCGCATGAGACGCCTAAATCAGCGCGATTTGGGCGCCCATTCTATGTGACCCTGTCGCTGGATGCGACCGGCGATGATGACGCGTTAGAATCGCTGCCGGGCAATGGCAATATTGTTGAAGGCGAAGCGCAAGTCTCTGATACGGTGCAAGCGCTGGTCTCTGGCGAGGCGTTCGATGTCGAAGCAGTGACCCCGGCGACGCAGCGTATTTCACCGCTGACTGAAAACGTTTGGCGCTGGAAAGTGACGCCGATGGCGGTGGGGAACCAGGAACTGATCATCGAGCTGTTCGCGTTGATGGATCAAGAAGCGTTACCGCTCCGAACGTTCCGCGACTCCGTTGAAGTGGAAGTTTCACGCATCGGTCAGGCTGTGGCGCTCGCGCAGTCGATTAGCCCAATCACTGTCGTGGCGGGGGGCATCGGGTCTCTGCTTGCTGGATTGTTTGGCTTTGTTGGCTTCTTCCGCCGGCGATAAGGCAGCGGGCCGAGATCTTGCAAAATGCGACAAGGCTGACCTAGGCAAAGTCGAAAATGTCTGAAACAGTTTGAAAAATATCCGATATCTCTTTCGAAAAGGACCTATCGATGCGTTTGAATAAATTACTCGCGGGCTCAGCCCTGGCGCTCGCACTTGCCGTTTCGGCGTGTGGCGGAGGCGGCGGCTCTAGTGATGATACGCTGACGCTGCGAAGAGGGATTTCGGCAAAAGTCGATACGCTCGACCCACACCGGTCATCGGCGGCTTGGGAAAACATCGTCATTGGAGACATGTTCCACGGGCTCATGCAGCACGCCGCCGACGGTGAAGTGATCCCGGCCATGGCCGAGAGCTGGACGATTAGTGACGACGGCTTGGTGTGGACGTTTAAGCTGATTGAAGCGACTTGGTCAGATGGCGTGCCGGTCACCGCCAATGATTTTGTCTTCGCGCTTCGCCGGATCCAGGATCCAGCGATTGCATCGCAATACTCCTCGCTGCTTTACATCATTAAAAACGCGCAGGCCCTGAATGAAGCCCGGGTTGAGCCGGAAGAGCTCGGCGTGCGCGCGATTGATGACCGCACCCTTGAGATCACGCTCGAAGAACCAGCTCCTTACTTCCTGGGACTGCTCACCCATTACACCACATTTCCAGTGCCGCAGCACATTGTCGAGCAGTATGGCGAAGCTTGGGTTCAACCTGAAAACATCGAGGTGAACGGGCCGTATAAGTTGATGTTCTGGCAAACCGGAAACCAGCTGGTCGCAGACGCTAACCCGCTTTTCTACGAAGCCGATACGCTTTGCTTTGGGCGCGTTAGCTATTTTGAGCTTGAAGACCTGGCCGCCGTCGAACGTCGCATGGAAGCTGGCGATCTCGACGTGAACAATGATTTTGATGGCGGACGCAAAGCCGAGCTCGATCGCCGTTTCCCGGGTTGGGCTCGGACCACACCTGGTCTGTTGACGACTTATTGGAGTTTCAATTCCAGCGAGGCGCCGTTTGATGATGTGCGCGTGCGTAAAGCGCTCGCAATGGCGCTCGACCGCGAGTTCCTCGTCGATAACGTGCTGACGCCGGGTTTCATCCCTGCCTATGGGTTCGTCCCACCTGGGATTGCCAACTATGAAACGGACCGGCCCGAGGTCGAATGGAAATCCATGAGCCGCGACGAACGCCTCGCTGAAGCGCGCAGCCTATTGGAAGCGGCGGGATACGGCCCGGATAATCCGCTGCGGTTTGAGTACAAGCACCGTTCGACCGGCGATAATCCAAAAGCCGCGCCCGTTGCGCAGGCCAACTGGAACGAGATCGCACCTTGGGTTGATGCCCAAATCCTGCGTCAGGATACGAAAGTGCTGTATGCGGATCTGCGCCAGAGCAATTTCGAGGTCGCAGATGGCGGCTGGCTCGCGGACTATAATGACCCGCTCAACTATCTCTACCTTCTCGATTCAGATGCCGGTCAGCAGAATTACGGAAACTATTCAAATCCAGAATTTGATGCTCTGCTTGAGCAAGCGAGCCAGGAGCAAGACCTT
>JALUWJ010000012.1 GCA_027019605.1 Henriciella sp.
CAAAGCAGGGTTGAACGCGGGATCGTCTCGCGTCGTGCTCGAAAAACCGGTCGGGACCGATCTTGCATCCGCCCGCGCGATCAATGAAGGCGTTGGCGCTGTGTTCGCCGAAGAGTGTATCTATCGGATCGACCATTATCTCGGGAAAGAGACCGTCCAGAACCTTATGGTTTTGCGGTTCGCCAACTCGCTGTTTGAGCCGCTTTGGAATCGCACCGCGATTGATCACATTCAGATAACTGTGTCAGAGCATTACGGCGTTGGTGATCGGGTCGGATACTATGACGGATCCGGCGCGCTGCGCGACATGGTGCAAAACCATTTGCTACAACTCCTCTGTCTGATCGCGATGGAGCCGCCAAATTCTATCGACGGCGATGCCATTCGGATCGAAAAGATCAAAGTCCTGGAAGCGCTCCGCCCCATCAAGGCGGATAAAGCTGGCCGCAATACGGTGCGCGCCCAATATGCAAAAGGGGCCGTCCAGGGCGAGGCTGTGCCGGGCTATCTCGACGAGCTTGGCGAGGAAAGCAGCACGGAAACATTCGTGGCGATTAAAGCCGCGATTGATAATTGGCGCTGGGCGCGGGTGCCGTTCTATCTGCGCACCGGTAAGCGTATGAAAGACCGGCACTCAGAGATTGTCGTTCAATTCCGGGAAACGCCTCACTCCATGTTTGGACGTACCGAGAGCCAGTCCAATCGATTGGTGATCAATGTTCAACCAGATGAGGGCGTTCGGCTCTATTTACAGATCAAAGAGCCAGGTCCGGGTGGGTTGCGCATCAAATCGCTTCCGCTGAACCTGTCTTATGCCGATAATTTCCTGGTGAGATATCCAGATGCTTATGAGCGTCTCTTGATGGACGTGGTGCGTGGGAACCTGTCGCTGTTTATGCGCCGCGAAGAGGTTGAGGCGGCCTGGAAGTGGGTCGATGGCCTGCTCGAAGCCTGGGATGAGGCCGATGTGCCGATGCAAACCTATCAGGCTGGTCTCGAAGATGGTCCTGTCGAAGCGCGGCTGATGCTGCGCCGCGATGATCGCGACTGGTGGGAGGCCTGACGCCAATGACCAAGATCCATGACACAATCGCAGAGGTCACAGCTCGGATCGAAGCGCGTAGCAAAGACAGCCGCGCTGCTTATCTCGAAATGATCCGCGCGCGGCGCCCGTCCGGGTTTGCGCGTTCGAAGCTCACCGAAGGCAATCTCGCGCACGCTTCCGCCGGTTGCGCGGTCATGGACAAGACCCAGCTACTTGGTTCTGGTTGGCCAAATATTGGTGTCATCACGAGCTATAATGACATGCTCTCTGCGCACGCGCCGTTTGAGCACTATCCAGAAATCATTCGCGATGAGGCTCGAAAGAACACCGCCACCGCCCAAATCGCTGGCGGCGTTCCAGCTATGTGTGATGGAGTGACACAAGGCCAAGACGGGATGGAACTGTCGCTGTTCTCACGTGACGTGATTGCCATGGCTTCAGCGGTCTCGCTCAGTCATGACGCGTATGATGCCGTGCTCAATCTCGGTGTTTGCGACAAGATCATTCCAGGCCTCGTGATTGCGGCTTTGCGGTTTGGGTGGCTCCCGCATCTGATGGTGCCGGCTGGGCCCATGCCGTCCGGTTTGCCGAACCCAGAAAAGCAGAGAATTCGCCAGGAGTTCGCGCTTGGAAAGGTTGGCCGCGATGAGCTCTTACGCGCCGAGTCCGAAAGCTATCATAGCCAAGGGACTTGCACCTTTTATGGAACCGCCAATTCCAATCAGATGTTGATGGAAGTGATGGGCTTTCATTTGCCTGGCGCCGCATTCCCCAATCCGGGCACGCCGCTGCGGGAGGCTTTGACCCGCGCCACGGTGAGGCAGGCGCTCTCAAATTCTATCAAGGGTGAGTATCGCGCGGCCGGCGAAATGGTCGACGCCCGGACCTTTGTGAACGCGCTGGTTGGCCTGATGGCAACAGGTGGGTCGACCAATCATGTTTTGCACATTCCTGCGATGGCGGCTGCGGCTGGCTATGAGGTGACGCTAGAAGACTTCGCGGATGTCAGCGCGGTGGTGCCGCTGCTTTGCCGGATCTATCCGAATGGACCGGCGGATGTGAATCATTTCCATGCTGCGGGCGGGATGGGCTTCGTGGTTGGGCAGCTTTTGAAAGCCGGACTGCTGCAAGGCGATGCCGCAGGTGCGTTCGGCCCCATCAGTACGTACTCGCAAGAGCCTTGGCTTGATGGCGACGTCTTGAAATGGCGAGAGGCGCCAACAGAAAGTGCCGATCTCGATATCATCCGTCCCATCGAAGATCCGTTCTCTTCGTCTGGTGGTTTGCAAATGCTGGACGGTCCTTTGGGGCGCGGCGTGATCAAGATCTCTGCCGTGAAACCTGAGCGGCATGTGACCGAAGCTCCAGCGCGTGTGTTTGAGAGCCAGGAAGCAGTCAAAGCCGCGTTCCAGGCTGGTGAGCTGGATCGTGACGTTGTGATTGTCGTCCGTTTCCAAGGCCCCGCTGCGAATGGCATGCCTGAACTGCATGGCCTTTCTGGAGCGATCGGGGCGCTGCACGACAAGGGGCACAATGTTGCCTTGGTAACTGATGGCCGCATGTCTGGGGCCTCCGGCAAGTTTCCAGCGGCCATTCATGTCGGCCCAGAAGCCAGTCGAGGCGGACCTTTAGCGCGCGTCGAAGATGGGGATATCATCCGTCTTGATGCGATCGAAGGGCGCCTCGAATTGCACGTTGATGAACGAGAATTTGAAGGCCGCAAACCGGTTCCGTTTCGGCCAAACACTTCTTCCATGGGATTGGGGAGAGAGATGTTTGGCGGGTTCCGCTCTGCGGTCAGCAACTCAGAGCAAGGCGGAAGCGTCTTCTCTATGTTGGGGGGAGTATGATGCCAGATAGTGTTCTAGTGGGGGATATCGGGGGCACGAATGTTCGGTTCGGACGCGCGCGTTTAGGGTTTGCAGGGCATCCTGAAGTTGAAGATATCGCGGTCCTGCCGGGTGATAATTTCAGCTCGTTTGATGATGCATTGCATGTCTATTTGGGGCAGCTCGGGAACAATCGACCTCACCAGGCACTGTTTGCATTCGCGGGACCTGTGCGCGATGGGATCGTGCGGCTCACCAATCGAGATTGGACGGTCAATAGCCGCGAAGTGGCCAAGAAAACCGGCCTGGAGCGCGTGCGACTGGTCAATGATTATGCGGCCATGGCGCGATCTATCCCGGAACTTGGGGATGATAGTTTTCGCGTCCTGAATGAGGGACGCACGCCGGATGAGCGGGCGCCGATCTTGGTCGCAGGTCCTGGGACAGGGCTCGGCATGGCGACTTTGCTTCCAGAGGGAGAGCGGGGATGGCGCGTCATGACCGGCGAAGGCGGGCACGCTGCGTTCGCGCCGCGATCAGATCGCGAGTGGGAGCTGACAAAACGCCTGCAGCAGCGCCATGGTTACGTATCCAAGGAATTGGTTTTGTCTGGGTCTGGTTTGGACGCAGTCCACGAAGCGCTGTGCGATATTGATGGCATAGATTGGGTGCGAACACCGCCTGCGGAAATTATGCGCCGCGCCCATGCTGGGGATCCACTCTCTAAAGATATTTGTGAAATCCGAGCTGGCGCCACACTTGATGCGCTGGGCGATGCCGCGCTCATCAATGGAACGCGCGGCGGTGTCGTCATCACTGGCGGTGTCGCGGAGCGCCTTGTCGATTGGCTGGCAACGCCGACAGCCTTGTCGCGCTTCTTCGAGCGCGGTCCCATGAGCCACTACATGGAACCCATTCCAATACGCTTGTTGATGCAGGGGGAAGCGGCCCTTATCGGAGCTGCAGCGCTACATTTTGATGAGGACATCGATGCATGATTAATCTCGCAAGTTTTCGCGAGGCGCTGCATGGCGCTCCGATTGTTCCGGTTCTGACTGTTACTGAAGTCGCCCACGCTGCACCGCTCGCATCGGCTTTGATCAAAGGCGGCCTGCGCAGCGCGGAAGTCACGCTTCGTACATCGGTTGCGCTTGAGGTCATCACAGAGATGAAAGCGGCTGAACCAGACCTCGTGGTCGGGGCAGGGACGATCTGTTCGGAAGGCGATGTCGATGCCGCGCTGAAAGCGGGAGCAGATTTTCTGGTGTCGCCGGGAGCCGGGCCGGAACTCCTCAAGGCGTTGGCCTATCATGACGGTGTTATTCTCCCGGGTGTTGCCACGGCAAGTGAAGCGATGGCGCGGTTTGAAGAAGGCTATGGGGTTTTGAAATTCTTCCCGGCTGAAGCGTCTGGCGGCGCGAACTTTTTGAAGGCGCTCGCTGGTCCATTGCCGCATATCGATTTTATGCCAACCGGCGGCGTGAAGCCTCACAATGCCAAGGATTATCTGGATCTGCCTAACGTCATCGCGGCAGGGGGCACCTGGATTGCTACACCCACCGAAATGGAAGCTGGCGATTGGGCAGGAATCGAGGCCAAGGTTCGCGAAGCAGCGGAACTGGGCAAGGGCACCTAAGATGAGTAGACGAGCGGCGGGTTTACGAGGGCGAAGCGCAAAAATTGTAGCGACCCTGGGGCCCGGAAGCTCGGCGCCTGGAACAATCCGGTTGCTCGCCGAAGC
>JALUWJ010000013.1 GCA_027019605.1 Henriciella sp.
ATCGCCCGTGCCGGAAAGGCTAAGATTGGACGTGTCGGAAAACGCACGCCCAGGTTCGGTGCCCGGTCGGAACGCTTCGAGGATAATCTCCTGGGTTTCAAAGGACGGCAGGCTGCCCGTCGCTGCGTCAACGGAAACAAGCCGCACACCCGGCGGAATACGGAAAGGGATTGGCGCTTCATCGATCAGGGCGCGTTCCATGAACTCGGTGAAGATCACACCGGCCACAGAGCCGCCGCCCTCACCTTCGCCGAGGGTTCGCGGCGTGTCGAACCCAGTCCAAATGCCAACGACAAGGTCCGGCGAAAACCCGAAGAACAGCGCATCGACATAATCGTTTGTCGTTCCGGTTTTGCCGGCCAATGGTTTGCCAACCCGCCGGGCCCGGCGGCCTGTTCCGCGCTCAACCACACCTTCGAGCATATGCACAAGTTGATAGGCGATAATCGGATCAACGAGTTGCTTACGATCATCTGGAAGCGTCGGTGGCTCAAGACCATTCCATTCGGTCGCGTCGCATCCTTCGCATTCACGTTGATCATGTTTGTAGAGCGTCACACCTCTGCGATCCTGAACCCGGTCGAGCAATGTCGGAGTGACTTCTTTTCCGCCATTCACCAAAGCCGCATAGGCTTTTGACAGACGCCAAGGCGATGTTTCGCCAGATCCAAGCGACATCGCTGGGTAAGGCGGTAAGCGATCATAGATCCCGAAACGTTCCGCAAACTCAGACACCGCTTCCATGCCAATATCGGTCGCGACCCGCGCGGTCACCTGGTTGTAAGACTTCTCCAGCGCCACCCGCATCGTGACTTCGCCATAGCTCAGACCTTCTGCATAGTTCTCAGGCTTCCAGACCTCGCCTGTATTCTCATCATAATAGACATAAGGGGAATCCAGGATCCGAACCGACGGGGTGTAGCCTTGTTCAAGCGCTGCGCCATAAACGAATGGCTTGAAAGAAGATCCGGGTTGGCGGCGGGCCTGAGTGACGCGGTTAAACGGGCTTTTGAAGAAGGAATACCCGCCCATCATCGCAAGGACGCGGCCCGTATGCGGATCGAGCGCAACAATCGCGCCTTCCAGTTCAGGAATTTGCTTTAACTGCGCTTGTCCAACCGGAACCATGATCGGCTCGACCGGGACGCTGGTTTGGTCATCATCGGCAGCTGTGCCTTCGCGTGTTGGTGTGCTTTCCTCAGGGCTCAAGGCTTGGCGGCTGACCTCTGCCAGCACGACGTCACCCGCGCGCAATCCGGTTTGCTCTCCGCCACGAACATAGGTCTTCGCCCATTCGACGTCTTCGGCCGGAATACTGATTTTCGCCCCGTCACCGAGCAGCAATTCTGCACCTTCATCTGAGATACTCGCGATCATCGCACGTTCCCACGATCCGTAGCCGCCGGGCAGCGTGACGCTGTTCAATTGTTCCAAAACATCGTCAGAGCGCGCATCGACAGCGGTGATCGGACCGCGATAATCGTATCGACGATCATAGGTTTCGAGACCGATCTGCAGAGCTTCCTGAGCCGCGAGTTGAAGTTTTGTATCAATCGTCGTGCGGATCGATAGCCCGCCCTGCTCCAACTCATCCTCGCCGTAAAGATCAATCAACTGCTTGCGCAATTCTTGGACGAAGTAAGTCGCCGCGGCATATTCTGGTCCGTAAAGGCGCCGTGTTGTGTTGAGCGGCTTGGCCTTCGCTGCCTCGGCCTCTTCCTCAGTGATATAACCGTCTTCGGTCATACGGTTGAGCACATAATTGCGCCTCTGAAGCAGACGCTCAGGATTGGTGTAAGGGTTCACCCGGCCCGGGAATTTCGGCAAAGACGCCAAGACCGCGGCTTCGGAATAATCAAGCTCTGGCAGTGATTTGTTGAAATAGTTGAGCGCAGCAGATCCCACACCATAAGACCGTCCGCCGAGATAGATCTCGTTCAGATAGAGCTCGAGAATGTGTTCTTTGCTGAACGCCTCTTCCATACGGCGGGCAATGATCAGTTCTTTGGCTTTGCGGACGATTGTCTGGTCACGCGTAAGCAAGAAGACTTTCGCCACTTGTTGCGTAATCGTCGAACCGCCTTGCAGTCCGCCACTTCCTGAAATCCGATTGCGGGCCGAATTGATGATCCCGCGCAGCATCCCGACATAGTCGACGCCGCCATGCTCGAAATATTTCTTATCTTCCGCCGAAACAAAAGCGTGGATCACATGCTCAGGCATCGCTTCGTAAGGAATGAAGACACGATGCTCATCCGCGAATTCGTAGATCAAAGTCCCGTCACCGGCGTGCACACGAGATGTGACGGGTGGGTTATACTCCGCCAATTGCTCAACAGATGGAACAGTCCGACCAAGCGCCGCCATCCAAATCAAGAAGGCAATGACCGCCAAGATCCCCAACACGACCCCGGCGCCAATGGTCCAGAACAGAACTCGCCAGGTGAATACATGCTGTTTGATGGTGGCCCACATAGTCAGGTCTCTCGCGCAATATCCCTTTAGCGTGCTGATTCCACGCTTTCACGGCGAGACTAAGGCGGTTCTGGACCTTCGAAAAGGCGTCGCGTCAGTTGCTTGCAAATAATAAATCTTGGCGATCGAAATACGCGTCGATGGCGCGCTTTATCGCTTCTGCCGATTTGCGCCGCCCGCGCTCGGATTTCAGCCGGCGAGCATCGTCCCGATTGGTCAGGAAGCCGATCTCAACCAGAACAGCCGGGACATCAGGCGCCAATAAAACAAAGAAGTTCTGGCGCCGATGCGTGTTCCTGAGGAGCGGCCCGGCTTGTTTCAACTCAGGCACAAGAAATTCCGCGAAAATCTCTGAATTCGATTTGGTCTCACGAACCGTCAGGTCCTGCAGAATGTCGGAAACCTCTTCAGGCGTGCCATCTTCAAATGGCATATCCCAGCCGAAGCGCTTTGCCGTACGGTCGATTCTCGCCTCACCGCGGGTCGAGATCGTATAGACCGAAGCACCACGAACGGTTGGTTTTCCAGCGGCGTCAGCATGCACTGAAATAAACAGATCTGCGCCCCAATCCCGCGCCATTGAGACACGGTCTTCATGCTCGACATAGACATCAGTTTCACGGGTGAGCTTCACCACATAGCGCGCGTCCTGCTCGATCAGGCTTTTCAGTTTAAGCGAAGCGCTGAGCACGATATCGGCTTCTTCATCGCCAGTGACCGCAATTGCGCCCGGGTCTTTGCCGCCATGGCCTGGATCAATCACGATCACCCGGCGTTGCTGCGCGGCCATTTTCATCAAAGCCCCAAAGCCTGCAGGCTTGGCCGAAGGCGTCTCTGGTTGTCCTGCCGATGGGGGTGTTTCAGCCAATGTTACCGGCGCTGTCTGAGGTGCAAGACTGGCAGCTTCAGCAGCGGCATAGCGGTCCGCTTCAAAGCGTGCATATCGCGTCCCATCGCGCCGCGCCGCGGATTGGAACCGCGCCAGCGATACGCCGGACAGGTCGAGAATGTAGCGATAGAGTTGCTCGGTTCCGGCAGGTGGAAGATCAATCTCACGCATAATCATCATGGGCTGTTCTAGCTCGAAGACGATTCGATCTGTGTCTAAGGTGTAAGCGAAAACGCCGCCGGTCGGTTCTGCAAAGAATGGTGCCGCCGCCAGCTGGAATGTCTCCGGCACCATTTCGATCACGAGCCCGTCCTCAGTGTCTCTCAAAAACACGTTCGGCCGGAATTGGTTTTGCGACGTGATCGTAATCCGTGTGAACTCGCCATCACCAGCGACACCGACCGATTGGACCTGCGCCGCGCTAAACAGCGGCGTCATTGCGGCCAGTAAAGCCAAGCAAAAGAAGATTACAAATCGCATCAATAGACTTCGAATCACCACAGCGCGAACGCGCTTTATTATCCCATTGTTTCTATTTTTTCTAACCCCGTGGCGATGAACGCCCGATGATGCTTCACTTCAAGACTTGCTCATGAAGGGATCACAAATGTCATACCAAATTGCTAAAATTACCCTTGTCTCCGGTATCATTCTGACGGCGTTCGTTCCCCTCGCCATCGCCGATAATCATGTCGAGACCATGACGATCTACAATGATGCATCTGATGACGGTTATGTCTCATTCGATCAAGCAAATGGTATTGGTGATAAAATCGTCTGGCATTCAGCGATGCAAACAGAAGCGGGAGACCCGATTGGCACCGGATCAGGGCATTGCACACAGCTTGATGCGGACCGGAATTTCTATTGCTCATTCAGCATTAGCCTGGATGGCCGCGGTATTCTGACCGGCCAAGGCGTACAGCAAACCGAGCCGACCCCGTCGACCTATGCGATTACCGGAGGCACAGGCGAGTTTGAAGGCGTGACCGGAAGCATGGTGTCGGCGCCGGTCGAAGACCGCGCCCGCTTTGTCTACGAAATCACGTATCGCCCCTGAGGTTTACCAATCGATCTCGCAACAATTGAATCCGCCGCAAACCCATGCGCGACGGAGCCCAACGGGCAGTTCTATTCCACTCAAAACAAGAAACATCCGCATGCCCGCATTTTAGGCCTTTTAATTGGAGGCCAAAGGGGGCATGTAGGAACCACGCTCAGCGATGAGCCCAAACAGAATCCCCGAAAG
>JALUWJ010000014.1 GCA_027019605.1 Henriciella sp.
TCCGCCAGCGCGGATTTACCACCCCGATCATAGCGATGACCGCCCACGCGCTGAAGGGTGATCGCGATCAGGCCTTCCAGATTGGGATGTCTGGATACATCACAAAACCAGTCCGCCCAAAAGCCCTTCGCGATGGTCTGGCGCAATGGCTTGCGCCCTCAACACCAACGTCCACTGAAGCCCCGGAGGAACGCGATATGAACGCTCTCGATAAAGACGCCATCCAGGAGGTCTGGGATGGAGACATGGAAACTTTCGCTGAGATCGGACGCATCTTCATTGATGAACTCACCTGGCGTCTCCCAGGACTGAGCGACCCCGCGAACGATCAAATCGAACATCATGCGCATTCTCTAAAAGGGGCTGCCTCCAATGTGGGAGCAACTGAATTCAGCCGGCTTGCAGCGGAACTCGAAGAAATGGCTCGGACCGGACAGAATGCGCGCTTCCCAAGCCTGATCTCCCGCATTGAAACCGAAGCGAAGGCTGTCCGTTCTGCCCTCGAAAACGACTATTTAGGAGCCTAATTCATGCCCGATCTAGGACACCTGCTCATTGTCGAAGACACGCCGTCCCTGGCCCGAACTTACCAAGCGCATCTGCGCCACGAGTTCAGTAAGATTACAATTGCCGATACTGGCGCGAAGGCCATTCAGGCGGTTGAAGCAGAGACACCAAGTTGTATTCTGCTGGACCTCAAGCTGCCCGATGCGGACGGTTTGGATTTGCTCGATCGATGGATCGACGCATCCTTGAATGCCCCAGTCGTGGTGATTACGGCCAATGGGTCAATGTCTGTCGCGGTTGATGCGATGCGGCGCGGCGCCGTCGACTTCGTGGTCAAACCAACCACAAAAGACCGCCTCCGCGTCACGGCTCAAAACGCGGTGGAAAATTTCCAACTCAAGAAGGTCGTTCAGAATTACGAAGCTGAAATTGATCGATCTGATTTCTGCGGGATCATCGGCAAGTCTCTGGTTATGCAAGGTGTTTTCAAATCGATCGAAGCGGCGGCGCCTTCGAAAGCCAGCGTATTTGTCACCGGTGAGACAGGTACCGGGAAAGAGCTTATCGCGCGTGCGGTGCATGACCTCAGCCCACGCCGAAAAGCGAAATTCGTTGCCATCAATTGCGGGGCCATCCCACGCGATCTGATCGAGAGTGAGATCTTTGGCCATGTCAAAGGTGCCTTCACTGGCGCCACCTCAGATCGCGCTGGCGCGGCTGAACTGGCGGAAGGCGGCACCCTTTTCCTTGACGAGCTTGGTGAAATGCCAATCGAGTTGCAGCCCAAGCTTCTGCGCTTTCTGCAACTGGGCGAGTATCAACGCGTCGGCGATAGCAAGGTTCGCAAGTCAAACATTCGCATAGTCGCCGCGACCAATCGCGATGCACTCGAGGCCGTTCGCACCGGCAAACTTCGCGAGGATTTGTATTACCGCCTTCATGTCATTCCGGTGGCGCTGCCGCCTCTGCGCGACCGCGGCGCCGATATCCTGCTTCTGGCAGAGAGCTTCCTCGCTCGTTATTCAAGCGAAGAAGGCAAAACGTTTAAGGGCTTTGCGCGGGACGCTGAAGAATGGCTGGTCTCGAACAGCTGGCCAGGCAATGTTCGCGAGCTCGAAAACCTGGTTCGGCAAGTGGTTGTCTTGAATACGGGCGGTGAAGTCCGGCGCGACCAACTGCCGACGCAGGTCGTTCAAGCGACGCCAAGCCCGGCGCCTGCAATGACTGCAGATGCACCTGCTTCGTCGCATGATGCGGGGTATCCAGAGCCAGATTATGGCGTGGAGCCTCTCTGGATGACGGAGAAGAAAGCGATTGAACGCGCGATTGCTTTGTGCCGCGGAAATGTGGTCGCCGCCGCAAAGCAATTGCAGATCAATCCTTCAACAATCTATCGTAAAAAGGCCAGTTGGGGCGAGAGCTAAAGCCGCGGACTTCTAGTCGGCATCCCCATCCAGACCCTGCGCCCCTAGTCCGACTTTCACGGCCGATACAAAGGCATCTGGCTGGTCCCACATAATGAAGTGGAACGCGTCCTCGACCGGGATCAGTTCCGCGTTCGGCAAAACCGAATAGAGGTCGCTGTAAAACGCTTCGATCGCGGTCATATTGGGGATCGCATCATCCTTTGCGTACACGACAGTGGTCGGCACAGAGATCGCCTGCACTTCCGATCTTAAGTCCGTGACGAGGACCTCAGACATGGCTTGAGCCATCACGCCCCGGTCACTTTCAATCGACCATTGCAAGGCGCGTTCAATATCAGCTTCATCCTTCGTCAGTGCGCTTAGAGCCTCCGCCTGACGGTCTGAAAACACTTCATCGCTTTGCGCCAAAAGAGCCGCTTTCATCATCGCTGAAACAGGCGCGATGCTTTCAACCGTCGCTTCTGGATCCATCAAGACAGAAAAGAACGGCAAGACGTCCACAATCACCAATCGCTCAAAGTTCGCGTTCGGCTTAAGCGCCGCTTTCAGCGAAACCAGCCCACCAAGCGAGTGCCCTACAAGCGCGGGCGGCGTCTCAAATTGCTCGGAGAAGACCGACAAATCCGTGGCGAGGTCGTCCAGAATATTCTCATTACCTTGATTCCCGCGCGCCGGGGCGCCAGCAAACCCGGCGACCTGAACAATATGAAACGTGTAGCCCCCTTCCAGCGCAGCGACGGTGCCATCCCAAACGGATGCGCTCGACGCCAAGCCGGGAACCAAGATAACGTCCGGGCCTGAGCCAACCGTCATTACGGAAAAATAGTCGCTCTCGAACGGCGCCGCGACCTCAGCCTCAACCGATACATCAGAGCCCGTGTCTTGCGCACACGCCCCGAGCGTGACCGGCAGGAGCAACATAAAGATCGTCGCGAGATATCGCATCTAGTTCACGCTCGCAGCTCGAGCTGCGTCCCTGGCATATGTCCGCGAAGACATGATCAACGCAAACACACTTAATAGATTGAGTACGAGCATAATTTCTAAGGCCGACTTAAGCGGCATGGCTTCACCCGAACGCGCGAACGCATCGCTGAGCCAGCCGACAATTGTCGGACCGCCGCCAATCCCAATCAGAGTTAGACAGAATAGCATAAAGGCGGACGCAAATGCGCGCATTCTCAAGCCCACCAATTCCTGCGAAGCGGTGTAGGCAATGCTCGCATAGATCAGGCCGATAAAGCTCGGCACGAGGTTCCAAGCATATGCCATGTTGATGGATTTAGCCTGCAAGAACATCCACGCAAACGGCAAAGCGATGGCGGCACAAAAAGCAATCATCAGCGGGCGCCATGCAAGGCTGCGGGCAGATAGGCGATCACATACTTTGCCGAGGAGGATTGCACCGACGCTCCCAACTCCGCCAATCAAAAGCCCTAGCGGGACCGCAATATCTGCCGGTCCAACATCAAAACTTCTCTGCAAATGACTAGGTGTCCAAGCCAAGAAAGCGTTTGCTGAAATACAGATCAAACAGCACCCGATGAGCAACCACAGGAACGAACTCTGCTTCGCGATAAAGCCCAAAGTCTCAGCGACGCTGGAGGCTCCCGCTTCGCTCTCTCTTTGCTCAATCGCACCTCGTTTCGGTTCTTTAACGGTCAACCACACGGCCGTCGCAAGCAACAAGCCGGGGATGCCTGCAACGAAGAAGGCAACCCGCCAGCCAAACGCCTGATAGACATATCCGCCGATTATGAAGCCTGCGAGAATTCCAAGCCCGATCCCGGACGTATAGATCCCTAGCGCAAAGGCGCGCTCCTTGGGCGCATACAGATCTGAGATCATCGATGTTGCGGGCGGCGTGCCCCCTGCTTCCCCAATACCGACCCCCATCCGGGCGAAGAGCAAGTGCCAGAAATTCATCGCCAACCCGGACAGCGCCGTCATCCCCGACCAAGTCGCAAGCGCGAGAGAGAGGATATTCCGACGGTTTCCGCGATCGGCCCACATCGCGATTGGAATCCCAAAGGTCGCGTAGAAAACCGCGAACGCAAACCCAGTCAGTAGTCCAATCGCACTGTCGCTAACGCCAAGGTCGGCTTTGATCGGCTCAACCAGGATCAGCAGAATTTGGCGATCAATGTGATTGAACGTGTAAACGAGGGTCAGAATGGCGAGCACATAGGCTCGCCCGCCAAACTGACCCCCATTCTGGGAGGAACTCATTGCGTTCATGTCCGCTTCGCGATCTTAGAAATCGACAGACAATGACGCCGTCACCGTCCGCGGTGAGCCATAAAATGCCGAGTACGCACTATCCACACCCAGCTGGCTCGGCGACACGAAGTTATAGCCCGCGACGCGGTACTCTTCGTCGGTCAGGTTGCGCCCATGCAGACCCAACCGATACTTGTCACTTGGGGAGGTCCAAACGACGCTAAGATCGGCCAATGTATAGCTGTCAGGATCGAGCGCTGGGCCGCCTGCTGGGAAGATAGGATTAGTCCCGGCGGCAAAGCCTGAATTCTCGATGTTGAAGAGATTGTATTCGTCCCGATAAGACAGTGCTCCAGTGACGGAAATCTC
>JALUWJ010000015.1 GCA_027019605.1 Henriciella sp.
ATTTGCGTTTACCAGCTATCAGACCCGCGCCATTCGAACCCTTTGGCTTGGGCTCGCTGCCATGGATCGCGCTTGGATCCCGGTAGAGAAGCACTGGCGTCTGAATGAGCGCCATTATGGCGGCCTCACCGGTCTCGACAAAGCCGAAACGGCTGAGAAACATGGTAAGGATCAGGTCCATATCTGGCGCCGATCTTACGATATCCCGCCACCACCATTGGCCGAAGACAGCCCATACAATCTCGCCTCAGACTCGCGTTATGAAGGCGTTCCAGTTCCGTCTGCCGAAAGCTTGAAGCTGACACTTGAGCGCGTCCTGCCTTATTGGGAAAGCGCCATTCGACCGGTTCTGGAAGGCGGCACCGACACAATCATTTCTGCGCATGGGAACTCATTGCGAGCACTGGTCAAACACTTGTTCAAAGTTCCTGACGAGACGATTACCGGTCTCGAAATCCCGACCGGCAATCCACTTTTGATTGATCTGGATGCGGCCCTGACGCCGACCTCTGCACGTTATCTTGATACAGACCGCGCGCGCGACTTGCCCGAATTGCCATGAGCGCCCACGCCTTGCATATGCAGCGCGCTTTAGAGCTCGCAAAATTGCAAGCTGGACGAACCGGCCAGAACCCAAGCGTCGGATGCGTTATTATTGACCGAAATGGTCAGCGCTTGAGCGAAGCTGCCACCGGAGATGGGGGGCGTCCGCACGCCGAGCAACTTGCTTTAGCCAATATTCCCGTTGGTTCAGCCGTCGGTGGAACCGCCTATGTGACGCTTGAGCCATGCCGGCAACGTTCAACCGATGAAGCGTCTTGTTCACAGCGCCTGGTGGACGCGGGACTGGCCCACGTGTTCATCGCAACACGCGATCCGCACCCGCTCGGCAGCGGCGGCATGACGCGCTTACGCGAAGCCGGAATAGAGATTGATCTCGGTATTCTGCGCGAAGACGCCGACCAGCTATATGCGGATTTCTTTGCCAGCGTGGCATCTGAAACGCCGTGACCGGCTCACCACAGGCTCACTCAAGATCACTAAATCATGACAAAACTGACTTGACCTTAACCTTTGTGGTGTCAGCTTCGTAATGTACAGTGAGTAAGTGGAACGGTCCCATGATCGGTATCGTCGTTGTCAGTCACGGAAAGCTAGCGCATGAGCTGGTGCGCGCGGCCGAGCATGTAGTCGGCCCGCAGGATGCTTTTGAAGCACTCTCCATAGAAGCTGAAGACGATATTGATGAGCGCCGGGACGAGATCCGCGACACGGTAAAAGCCTGCAATACCGGCAAGGGTGTGATCATTCTGACCGATATGTTTGGCGGCACACCGTCAAACCTCGCTCTGTCGAGCCTGACCCCAGGAAAAATCGATGTCATCGGTGGGGTCAATCTGCCGATGCTGATCCATCTTGCGCAAATTCGCTCAGACTTAACCCTGTCGGAGGCTGTCCAGGCGGCCAGCGATGCAGGAAAGCGCTATATTCGAATTGGGTCGCAAGTGATGAGCCGTACGAAATGAGTGAACAGTCCCGTCATATCCAGATTGTAAATCGCAAAGGCTTGCATGCGCGCGCCTCGGCAAAACTGGCAGAACTTGCGCTGACACTTCCGACCAAAGTGACGGTCAGCTTCGAAGGCGAAAGCGCCGACGCGCGATCAATCATGGATCTGCTTTGCCTAGGTGCCGGGATTGGCAACACGGTGGAGCTCACCGCCGAAGGCGATGACGCGGTCTTTGCCTTGGACTCGGTCGAAAATCTCTTCGCGGATGGTTTTGGTGAGCTCGCCGAAGACGCCGCGTGTGCTTGCAAGTAGCGTTAAAGCACCAGCGGCGCGAGCCAAAACCCGATCGCGGTAATCACTGCAATCCCGATCAGATTGATCCGCACACCGCGCTGGATCATTTGAGCAATCGGGACCTTGTCCGTGGCATAAATGATCGCGTTTGGTGCTGTCGCGACAGGGAGCATGAAGGCACAGCTGGCAGCAACAGCGGCAGGCGCCAGGAGACTTGTCGGCGCCGCGCCGATGGCAGTGGCAAGCGCGCCCAGGATCGGCGCGAGCGTTGTCATTGTCGCAACATTGCTGGTGAGTTCGGTTAGAAAAATTACGAGCGCCACCACTGCCGCGATGAAAAAGATAGGCGGGAGAACCGAGAGAGTCGTGAGCTGTTCACCGATAAAATTGGATAGTCCTGTTCGTGTCACGGCTTGGCCCAGGCTAATCCCACCGCCGAAGAGAATCAGCACCCCCCAAGGCAGTTTTACCGCTTCGCCCCAGGTCAAGAGGGCGCGTCCTTTGTCTTTGCCAGCCGGCACCAGAAACATTGCGACCGCGCCAGCAATCGCGATTCCCATGTCGCCAATCGCCATCAGCCAGGGATAATCCCAACCACCGGCCTCGGCGGCCAGCTGAACCGGGACCCGAAGGACCCAAAACGAAGCGACCACACCAAACACGATCGCGGCGCGCGCTTCTGGTGCTGTCACGCCGCCGAGCGCGCCTTTTTGCTCTCGCACTTCCTGCATGGCTGCTGTGCCATCACCTAAATTAGGAAGACCGCGTGTCACCGACCACCAGGCGACCGGGATCATGAGCGCCAGCGCGGGAAGGCCAAACCCCATCCATTGGCCAAACCCGATGGTTGTATCGGTATTCTGCTCAAGCCAATCAATGGCAATCAGGTTGGTCGGCGTGCCAATCGGGGTCGCGACACCGCCAAGAGAGGCGGCGTAACAAACGCCAAGCAAAAGCGCGGTCACGAACTTCCCAGACTCGTCTTTCAGCGCTGCCGCTGCCGAGATCGCGATCGGCACCATCATCAAAGTCGTCGCAGTGTTAGATATCCACATCGACAAGAGCGCGGTTGCGATCATGAACCCGAAAATCAGGGCTGATGGATGAGATCCGACGCGGGAGACAATGTTCAAGGCGATCCGTTTGTGCAGGCCCCAACGCTCAATACCCAGTGCAATCACAAATCCGCCTAGGAGCAGCATCACGATCGGACTGGAATAGCCCGCCGCAGCTTCGCGCGCGCTGCCGGCTTCGATCAAGGGAATAGCGACCAGAGGCAACAATGATGTCACCGGAATGGGAATCGGCTCTGTGGCCCACCAGACAGCCATCCAGACCATCAGTGCGCCAACCGCCCAAGCTGAAAAGCTGAGACCCGCTGGCGCCCCAATTAGCAACATCAGGACGGCAGCAATCGGCCCTAAAAGCAATCCAATACGTTTGGTCAGACTCACCGATCCCTCCATATACGCAATGGGGCGAGTTTGCTTGGGGGTGTCAAGCTTTAGCGCTCGAGAACCAAATCGTTTCGATGCACGACTGCCGGGCGACCGCGATAGCCCAATTCCTGCTCGATTTGATCGGAGTGCAGTCCGGCGATCTGAGTGATGTCAGCGGAGCTGTAGGCGGAGATCCCTTTGGCGATGGTCGTTCCGATCGGATCTTTGATGGCAACCGCCGCCCCGCGGGCAAAATCCCCGCTTGTGGTGACGACGCCGACGGGCAACAGACTCGCGCCGCTCGCAAGCGCGGTCGCAGCGCCAGCATCGATCGAAATCGATCCTTCCGGCGTAAGATGTCCTTTCAGCCAGATCTGACGCGCTGTATCTGGTGTAAGCGTCGACAGTATCCAGGTCGCGCGCGCGCCATTCATCAAAGCCTGGAGCGGGCGATCTTTGCTGCCCAGCGTAATCACCGTCGAACATCCCGCGCTTTGCGCGATCCGCGCTGCGGTGAGCTTCGTGATCATGCCGCCGCTTCCAAGATCAGCCTGCGCGTTGCTGCCACTCGCCATAGCGTCATGATCTGCGGTAATATCCGTAAGGATCGGGAGATGCTCTGCTTCGGGATTGTGGCGTGGGTCGGCAGTGTAGAGTCCATCAATGTCAGATAGCAGCACCAAGATATCGGCGCCCATCATCTGTGCGACGCGCGCGGCGAGCCGGTCATTGTCGCCATACCGAATTTCATCCGTCGCGACGGAATCATTTTCATTGATCACGGGCACGGCGCCGGCGCCGAGTAGGGCCTCGAGCGTGGCGCGGGCATTCAGCCAGCGGCGCCGGTTTTCGGTATCTTCCAGCGTCAAAAGGGTCTGGGCGACAGGTGTGTTGTGCGGGGCAAAGGCTTGCGTTAATGCCGCCATAAGGAGTGGTTGACCCAGGGCAGCGGCCGCTTGCTTTTCTTCGAGTTTTCGGGGGCGATCGGGTCCAAGCTTATTGCGGCCGAGCGCAATCGCGCCGGATGAAACTAGGATCACCTCTTGTCCAGCAGTCCGCCGCGCCGCAATGTCAGAGGCAAGACTGTTTAGCCAAGTCTGCCGAACGGACCCTGCATCAGCGATCAAGGCAGATCCGACTTTGACAACAATTCTTTTGGCGCTTGCGAGGCGATCGAGAGGAGTTTCGCGGGTCATCCCAGCGGACTCCAATCCTCATCCAATGTTTCTGGATCTTGTTCTT
>JALUWJ010000016.1 GCA_027019605.1 Henriciella sp.
AGGCGCACCTCCACCTCGCGCAGCTTTGCAATAATCTCTTCAGGCTTGGCTCTCTTGCCCATGGTTCAACTCCATTTTGGAGCCGATCCTCTCTCAAACTATGGGCCAGTTTTTCTGAAGCAGTCCACCAGAGCCCAAGGATCTTCTCCTTCACCCGCGATATCGTCCCAGCGCAGCTCGCCAGATTCACACCCCTGATGAACCGGAAAATCCAGTCGTGCACCCGGAGTTTCGGGCAGCATCATACGGATTTCGAATTCTTCGTAAGAATAGTCGGGAAATGACCCTCCTGACCAAGTCACGGATCCGACAACCTCCGTAACTTCGAACCCGTGCAGTAAAATCGGCTCATCCAAAGGAACCATCGCGACCTCGACCGTCCAGCCAGATATGGCTCTTGGCGTCACGCGTGTGACCCCAACTGGAATATGCACCGTGACTTTGTTTGTCGCCGCGCCATCGCAGCCATGCATAACGCGTAGCTGGGCGGTATAGAAGGATCCCGCGCGCGCTTCACCTTCATTAAACACAACATGTGCTTGCGCGGAGTGTGCAAGGCTCAGCGTTGCCAAGCCGATTACCAATAAGTGCCTCATCAGAACCTCATTGAGCTTATGGAGCGCCAGGACCGGTTAGAGTGGTCGCGGCGGCTATGGACAACAGTATTGCGACAAACAGGAAAATGTCAGCCCCTAGCGAGCGTTTTAGGCGGATGACGCCTATAGTTGGGGCCGCGCGCACCAGCTTTGTGACCCGAAACTTGTTCCAAGCACCAATTGCCAAAGCTGCGCTGGCTAGAACGAGTTTGAGCAAGAGTGTTTGTCCATAGGGGGTTGAGAACAGGGCACCGGGAGAACCGGTCAGTCGCACCAACAACCATCCGCCCGATACAAAGAGCAGCGGCACGCACCACAGCGCAATCAGACTAAAGCGTTCCATATTGCCCAAAGTGACGTCGACCTCTTGAGTGGCTTTAGGCCACAGCGTAATTGGTGCAGCAATCCAGAAACCTGCAATCAACACATGCCCGATCACAAGCCAAGGCGCCAAACCAGGCACCTCTAGGCCCTGGGTGTGCCCTGCAAGTCCAAAGCCTGCCGCTATTATGCAAGCCGCAAGAAGCATCAATAGGTTCAATCGAACGAGTGATGACAGCAATAATAAGCCAGATCCGCCAATGAACGCGTAGACTTGCAATCTGTTGGCTGGCCAAATCCAACCAAACGTATCTGGCGAAAATGCACCGGCCAAACCACCCGCAAGTTGGGCGTTCAATAGAGCGAGTCGGCTCGCTATCGCTATCAATAAGCCTACACCGAGCAAAACGATCCAGCGACGCGATACGGCAATTGACGCGGCACCGTGTAAAGAGAGGCCAATTCCCAATAGCGCGGTAACGTATAGAGCTATCTTTGAGACAAAGACGAGTGTTTCCAGCATCTGAAAACTCTAGTCAGAGAGTGTGAAAGAGACTTCACCTTTCATAACGTGCCCGTCTTTGGCCACTGCGCGCCACTTAAAGACGTAAGTATCACTGGCAAGTTCGGGGAGCGATACAGAAAAGTCTTTTTTCATGCCTCGGGGCGGGTCAAAGCTTAAAGCGACTGCCTGACCAGATAGAGTTTCGAGCTCAAGAGCTGCGAGCCCGACGGCACTGCCAAAGCTAAATTCAAATACGGTCGGCGCCTCGGTTAGAGCTGCGCCATTCTCGATATTTGAGGACTGAATGGTTGTATGAGCCACAGCCGGCAGAGCGGCGTTAAGTGCGAAGATCGCAGCGAAAACCGCCGCTTTTTTAGTAAAATTCATGAAAATGTTTTGTCCCTTATTTGGCTAATCCCAATACCTCAATACGGCGGCAAAAGGGTATGCCCTTATTTATGCTTTAACCCATTCGTCCGATAAAGCCCAAGAGATTGTGGACCGGCTCCATCTTGACGCCCTGTCCTGTATGACATTTATACCCCTTAGAGGTATTAAGGATGAAACAAGCAACCCGCGCAAATGCGAAACGCCGATTGTCTCGAATAGAAGGACAAGTACGCGGCGTAGCGAAAATGGTTGATGAGGAACGCTACTGTATTGATGTGGTGCGCCAGATCCATGCAATCAAAGCTGCGCTCTCCAGTTTGGAAAAAGTGGTTCTAGATGATCATCTGGAACATTGTGTTGAAAGCGCCCTGAAAAGCAGCAGTCTTAAGGCGCGGCGTGAAAAAGTTGAAGAATTGGTCGCGGTTCTAGGTGGACGCCGCAAATAACAGTATTGTCAGATCCCATGCCCATAAGGGGTATTTGTTTGTTTAGAGTTTTCGGTTATAGGCTCGCTAAATGATGCTGCTCGCCCGCTTTCTGTCTATTTTTGCGCTGATCACCATGATGAGCGCTCCGGCCATGGCGTGTTGCATTACGGGTCATCATAATGGAATTGACGATCAACCGAGTCAGGTCCTAGAGCCAGCAACCTATACCAGCACACACAACTGCCACGATCCAATCATCGAGGGATCGATACCCCAGCCACCGGCGGATCCTTCGCCGTCTGAATGCATGGATTATGTCGACTGCGACAGTGCCATGAGCAACGCCGATCGCGGTTTCCAGCTTGCGATCATGAGCAGTCTCGAGAATATCGACCTAGCGTCAGCGATGTTGGCACGTTTCCATGGGTTTGATCCGCCCCGGCTAAGCCGTACGACTGGCCCGCCATTCTTGATGGTTTTCGGTCGATCGACACCGGTAGGGCTAAAACAACTTCTCCTGATCTGATTGCAGCGAGCAAGCTTTGTCGCAAGCGTGTAGCGCTTGCGCGCTTTTAATTTTGTTCGCTTTCCTCCTTTGAATGGAGATCAGGATGTTTCATTCCTCGACGCCCCCCATATTGCACGCGCTTGCTGCGCTGTTTACAATCACTCTATCCCCTACGGCCTTGGCTCAAAGCATGGAAGAGCTCGAAGCACAGCTTTTGGAGCACCCTTCCTTAACAGCAATGCGATACAATACAGACGCTTCGCGTGAGCGTGCGCATGCGGCAACTGGCCTACCTGATCCAGTAATCTCTCTCGGGATCAATAACTTTCCGGTCTTTGACCCTTCGTTTGATACGTTTTTGCCGACAAACAAAGCCATCGGCATTCGTCAACAAATCCCAAATCGCGCCATCCGAGAGGCGCGTTCAAGTGAAGCTCTGCAACGCGCTATGCAGAACGACGCAGCAACAGATATGCGGTTTGCAGAACTACGCGGTGCACTTCAGATCGCTTTGATTGAGAAACGGCGGATTGAGACCCAACGCACTTTAGCAAACGAACGCGATGCTAAATATGCCGAGCTCGAAAAAATCGTCCAAACAGAGATTGATTCTGGTCGGCCCGTCGTGTTTCGCCTGGCAGAAATTGATGTGGAGAGAGCGGAAGTTGCCCGCACGCTCGCCGAGTTAGAGGGGCAGATGAGCCAGATCAATGCTCAACTCATTGACCTTGTTGGCTTCATCCCGGCGACACCTGCGCCAAGGCTCATAGCTGGCGAATGGAATGGAGATGCTCAAGCTTTCCACTTGGTGCGGGTTTCTGACAAAGCGATTGAAGTCGCCGAAGCCGGTGTTGATCAGGCCAAAGCTGCATATAAGCCTAATTGGGGGGCGCAACTTACCTACCAGCAGCGCGACGCTGGAAATGGCGGCCCCGGATCCAACTTTTCCGGCGACGATTGGGTCTCCGGAGCGGTCACATTTACAGTTCCGCTTTGGGCCGAAAACCGGCAAGCGCCGGCGTTGCGCGCAGCAAAAGCTGACCGAGCGGCGGCACGTGCGAGCCATATGGCCGCTGCGAGAACGGCTGTCGCCCAGTATGCGTCTTTTGATGCGACACGGCGCGCGGCAAACGAAAGCATTTTGGTTTTAGAACAAAAAATTGACGCCATCGCTGACCAAGTCGCAGCGCAGCTGACCACTTATGAGTCCGGCATCGGTGACTATTCTCCAATAATTGATGGCGAAATCGCCGCCATCGCTCTACGCGCGCAAATTGCGCTTGAACAAGCCCGTCGCGACAGTGCGATCGCACGGATGAACGCTCTTTTGGTGACCCCATGAAAAAAACGCTTCTATTTGGCGTATCAACGCTCAGCATCCTGCTCTCTGCCTGCAACGGAGAGCTCGCATTACCGACCAGTCAAACCGCAATGGCGCAAGTCGAAAGCCAAGTCGAACAGGGGCAACAATATACGTGCCCTATGCATCCACACTATATCTCGACAGATCCTGATGGGACCTGTCCGATCTGCGGTATGGATCTGGTCCCGGTCACGGGTGACAGCGCTCAATCTGGCGATGGTTCGGTTGTTGTTGCGCCTGAAATGATCCAGACAATGGGAATTCGGGTGGCAGTCGCCGAACTCGCCTCTTTTGGGCAAACTGTACGAGCGTTCGGGACAGTCGAATCGAATGAACGCTTGGAAGCTGTATCAGCATCGCGCCTTGAGGGCTGGATCGAAAATCTCACGGTACGCGCGGAGGGCGATACGGTGCGACCGGGCGCGCTCCTCTACCGCGTTTACAGCCCAGAGCTAATTGCCGCGCAGAAGGACTATATTGCCTCTCTTTCCATTGGAAATGAGAATAGAATTTCCGCTGTCCGGCAGCGTTTACGATCTATCGGCATGCAGAATGCCGCAATCAATCGACTCACGGAGACCCGGCAGGTTCTTGAGCGCGTCCCCGTTTATGCCGAAGCTGGCGGCACGGTAGACAAGCTACAAGTCCGTGAAGGCGATTACGTCAAACCAGGTACGCCGATTCTGCAACTTCAATCCTACGCTGATGTTTGGGTGATCGCGTCTATCCCCGAGCAAGACCTGCCATTTATGGATACAGGCATGTCGGTCTCGTTAAGCTTTCCGAGCGCGCCAAATGCGCCTGCCACAGGCCGGGTCGATTACATTTACCCCACGATCAATTCACAAACGCGCACAGGCGATGTTCGGATAGAGATCGACAATTCACAAGGCTATTTGCGCCCGGGGGCCTATGCAGACATTCGCTTCGATCTGGGCGGTGAAACCCGCTTATCGGTCCCTACCGAGGCCATTTTGCGTGATAGCCGCGGCGCTCACGTCATTATGGCACTTGGCGATGGCCGCTTTGCGGGACGCGCTGTAAGAACCGGCGTATCGGCAAATGGCCGGACGGAAATATTGTCCGGTCTGGTTCCGGGAGAGCAAGTCGTCGCCAGTGGACAATTTATGCTCGATAGCGAGGTTAATTTGCGCGAAGGTTTTTCTAAGCTTCAAGCCCCCCCTGCGTTTGCAGCTGGCCCAGATACACCGCTATCTCAGTTACCTGTCGATGCCACAACGCTGGCCGAGATCGACCACTTTACTGATATGGCTTTATATTTTCACGAAGCGCTTACTGACAAATATAAAATTGATCCGTATTTCCTCGATCCAGCGCTCGGTCTCGGGGAAAACCTTCGGACGCGGTTTGCCGATACAAAACTTGTCAGCGTCCTTGAACCAGCCGAAGCGGCTTTGAGACAGGCAAAAGTCGCACGAGAAGGTGAAGCACTTGCCTCAAACCTTTCAGACTTAATGATCGCGCTCGAGCCTTGGCTGCTGGAAGGTGCCCCGGTTCATTATGAGACCGCTGGCATTGTGCTCTATCGCGAGACCGAGACAGGTCGCCTTTGGGTCCAAGAAGGTAGCCCGGCACGAAATCCGTACGGCGACGGGGCCGCCGAAACTGTGGAATGGCCTGACCCCATGGCGGGAATTGAGTCTGGTGACGCCGAACGTGGCCCGATCGATCCTCATGCAGGCCATCGATAGGAGGCCGGCATGTCAATCACCCACAATGATGATCTCGCTGGGCGAGATCCTTCCAAATCAGGTATCGCAAAGCTCATTTCATGGTCGATATCTAACCAACTGATCGTGCTCACGCTCGCAGCTGCTTTGGCCATCGCTGGTTGGCTAGCTGTTGATCGGACACCGCTCGATGCCGTTCCAGATCTTACCGATACGCAAATCATCATTCGGACCGATTTTCCCGGACAAAGTCCGCAAATCGTTGAAGACTTGGTCACATATCCGCTGTCCACCAATATGCTGGGCCTTCCCAAGACCAAAGATGTTCGCGGCGCGTCCATGTTTGGCACCAGTTTTGTCTATGTCATTTTTGAAGATGATGTGGATCTTTATTGGGCCCGCTCGAGGGTTGTCGAGGCGTTATCTCGGCTCGGATCCGAATTGCCCCCAGGGGCTGTTCCGCAAATTGGTCCTGATGCCACCGGCGTAGGCTGGGTATATCAGTATGCGCTCGTGGACAAAACTGGCGGTACTGATCTGGCGGACCTGAGGTCGCTTCAAGACTGGTTTTTAAAACTGGAACTAGCAGGCGTCGATGGAGTGTCTGAAGTTGCCTCTGTAGGTGGCTTTGTAAGAGAGTACCAGGTCCTGATCGATCCAAACAGGCTGCGGGCCTATGACGTACCGCTGCGCCGCATCAGCGATGCCGTCAAAGCGGCCTCCAGCGAAGTTGGCGGCCGGGTTTTGGAACAGGGCGAGAGCGAATTTGTAATTCGGTCATCAGGCTATGTGGATGACAAGGCCGATCTTGCAAATGTCGTTATCTATGCACTCGATGGAACGCCTATTCTGTTATCCGATATCGCGCGCATTATCGAAGGACCGGCGCTCCGACGCGGGATCGTTGAGCTGAATGGCGAAGGCGAAACCGTAGCAGGCATCGTGATTATGCGGGATGGGGAAAATGCCCTGCAGGTTATTGAGCGCGTCAAAACCAAACTCGCAGATCTTCAGCGCGGACTTCCCGATGGCGTCGAAATCGTAACGGTGTATGACCGCGCGCCATTGATCGAAGGTGCGGTGAAGTACCTACAACACAAACTGATCGAGGAAGGGATCGCGGTTGCGCTCGTCATACTCATTTTCCTCTTACACGTACGCTCTTCATTTGTGGCGATCATAACGTTACCGCTAGGTGTCCTCGGCGCGTTTTTGATCATGTCCTTCCAAGGCGTAACCGCGAACATTATGTCCCTGGGCGGTATCGCCATTGCCATCGGCGCGATGGTCGATGCCTCAATTGTGTTGGTTGAAAATGCCAGCCGAAAACTCTCAGACCTCGACGAAAAACCAGATGCAAAACTGCACCGCCAAACGGTCATCGCAGCAGCTCAGGAAGTTGGGCCAGGGATCTTTTTCTCATTGTTAATCATTACGGTGTCTTTCCTGCCGGTGTTTGCATTGACCGGTGAAAGCTTTCGATTGTTTTCTCCGCTAGCTTTCACCAAAACCTATGCGATGGCGTTCGCGGCTATTCTGTCAGTGACGCTCGTCCCTGTATTGATGCTTTATCTGATGCGCGGGCGGATGCGCAAAGAGCAAGAAAACCCGGTTAACGCATTCTTCGTTTGGGTTTATAGGCCGGTCATTCACGTCGCGCTCCGTTTTAAATGGATAACCGTGGCTTTGGCGCTTGCATTAACTGCCAGTGTCATCATCCCGATCCAACGTCTCGGGTCAGAATTCATGCCAGCGCTCTATGAAGGTGAATTGCTATATATGCCAACGACCTTGCCTGGCGTGTCATCTACAAAAATGCGCGAAATCCTCGGACAAACAAACCGGGTAATGATGACTGTACCCGAGGTTGAACGCGTCTTCGGAAAGGCTGGACGGGCTGACACCGCAACCGATCCTGCCCCGCTAACTATGATAGAAACCTGGATCAAACTCAAACCCAAAGATCAATGGCGTAGCGGCATGACTGCTGACCTGATCATTGAAGATCTAAACGCTAGGCTGCAAATGCCAGGCTTGGTCAATTCTTGGGGTTATCCGATCAAAATCCGCATGGACATGGTTTCGACCGGCGTGCGCACGCCCATTGGGGTGAAAGTTACCGGTGACAACCTACTCGAAATTGAGCGCATTGCTCGCGATATCGAGACCGTGATTGCTGACGTTCCTGGCACTCGCTCTGCTTTTGCAGATCGCGTTCTCGGTGGAAAGTATCTCGAAATTGTTCCCGATCGCGGTGAACTTGCCCGACGCAACATTGATATGGGTGTTTTTCAGTCTGTGGTGCAAACCGCGCTTGGCGGCATGCGTCTAGCTGAAAGCGTTCAGGGCCGAGAACGCTATGATATAATGCTTCGGTATGACCGCCCATTTCGAGAATCGAGTGAAGACTTGGAGGATATTCTAGTCGCGACGCCGAGCGGAGCACATATTCCACTGGGAGAACTTGCAAGTATTTCCTACACGGAAGGCCCGCCGATGATCCGGTCGGAAAATGCTCGGCTGACCGGTTGGGTGTTTGTGGATATCTCTGGGCGAGACATTGGCGGATATGTCGCTGAAGCACAGCGTACAGTTGCCGATCAGGTCAGCCTACCACCCGGTTATGCCGTCGCGTTTTCAGGACAGTATGAACAAATGCAGGAAGCCGGAGCACGCCTTCGTATTGCCATTCCAGCTGCGGTCGCCCTCATCTTCCTGTTGCTCATGCTTCACTTCGGACGACTTGATCGCACCGCGATCATCATGCTGTCTTTACCGTTCGGCTTGATCGGCGGTCTATGGGCGGTCTGGCTCGCAGGGTACAATCTCTCTGTCGCAGTCGCTGTGGGCTTCATTGCTCTTGGCGGCATCGCCGTCGAAACAGCCGTCGTGATGCTGCTCTATATTGATGCCCAGGTGCGTGAGACTCAGCCGAAGACGCGCTCGGCGCTGTTCGACGCGGTCAGCGCCGGAGCAGCGATGCGTGTCCGACCGAAACTGATGACTGTCACCACCATTTTTGCCGGTCTGGCGCCAATCTTCATCACTGAAGGATTGGGCTCAGATGTTATGCGACGGATCGCGCTACCCATGTTGGGCGGCATGACCTCGACACTTTTGTTGACCCTGATTGTGATACCTGCGGTCTATTACATCTGGGTCGGCCGCAGCCTTTCCGCACGCGCCGGAAACGAAACCAACGAAACGCGCGCAATTTCCGTTACACCTCAAGGAGACTCTATCTCATGAAACTCTTTATCTCACTTATTGCCGGCGCTGGAGCGCTGACGCTCACAGCTTGCGGCCAAACCGCTGAGACTTCACCCACGCCTGAACCATCGGCCGATAGCGAAATGCAAATGGCTGAAGGCGAAATGATGGATCATTCGGGACACGATATGGGCTCTGGCGATATTGGCCATGCCACTGGCGTGATCAAGTCTGTGGGTGCCCAAGGAGATTTTTTGACTATCGATCACGGCCCAATTGACGGCATTGGGATGGGCGCGATGACAATGGGATTTGATATTGTCGGTGATGTTGACCTGACTGGTTTCGAAGACGGCGATATGGTCAGCTTCATGGTCAAGAAAGGCCGTGATGGCTCCTACCGTATTACAGCGATTTGCGATACTGGCGCGTCGGGCGATGATTGTCTGGATGCAATGATGGACCATTCAGGTCACAAATAGTGAAACCGGGGCGGTGCTGGTGACAGCGCCGCCATTTGCGAGAGGGGTCAGAAATGTTCATTCTGAGATGGGGCGTGCGGGTCCATAAATGGGTTGCCTTAATCGTCGGATTGCAAATTCTGCTTTGGATTGCAGGCGGCGTCGTAATGAGCGTCATCCCGATCGAACAAGTACGCGGTGAACACAAAATCGCGGCTCAAGTTGCGCCGAGTTTCGTGCCTTCCGATCTGATCACCTTACAGGAAGCAGCAGATGCGGGTGAAATCCTTGACGTAGCGGAAGCGTCGATCGGCACGGTATTGGGGTCTCCCGTATGGCACGTGTCCGATGGACAAGGCAAAAACGTCACGATCGACGCTAAGACCAGTGCACGGCTGTCTCCGATAGATGAGGCGTTCGCAATCCAAATTGCGCAAGCTGACTTTGCGGGGAGCGCACGCTTGAGCAAAATAAGCCTTCTCTCTGACCCTCCTTCTGAGTACGGTCGGGACGGGCCAGTTTGGCAAGTCGTCTTTGCTGACCGCGATCAGACCACGTTATACATCGATCCGGTTCGTGCAGAGGTGCGTGCGCGACGCTCTTCCACTTGGCGTTTCTATGACTTTTTCTGGAAACTACACATAATGGACTATGATGATGGGGCCGACTTCAACCATCCGCTGCTGATTACGGCGGCAGGCGCCGCGACTTTCGTCGCGCTGTCCGGAATACTCCTCTTATTCATTAAGATGCGGCGTTCTTATCTCGTCTGGCGCCGTCGGCGTGTGCCTTCACTCTAGGTTCGAAAAACCAATGAAATGTTCGGATTGGCTGATATTTTCAATCAAAATCCGGAACTGGACGGGCATCGACGCTAGCTTCTGAGACAGCTGGGCCATTCGTCTTAATGTCTTCGATCAACCATTTCATCTCTTCGATCTCACGGCGTTGGGCCTCTATGATCTCATCGGCGAGTTCTCGCACGCGTAGATCTTCAATATTGGAACGTTCACTCGTCAGAATAGCGATTGAATGATGCGGAATCATGGCACTCATCCAAGAGCGATCTTCTACGGTTACCTGGCTTCGAACCAGCCAAAGAGATCCAATGAAGACAAGACCGGCCAAGGCGTAAATGCCGATATTCATACGCTTGTTGGAGTACATTCCAAGCATGAAACTCAACATAATCACTGTCATTGCTGCGCCCATAACGAACGCCATGTAAAATCGAGTTTCGCTCCAAGTAAGGTGAGCCCACGCAAATGTGTTGGAATACATTAGCAGCAACATAATTGCCGTCGAGGTTGCGATCATCGCACCAAACTTCAGATAATTTGACATGGAACTAATCCTTCAGAGCAGAGTTTTATTCCTTTCAAAACTCGCGAACTAATTTTCGGTTCCATCTGGTTCTCGTATCGAAGTGATTGACGGGTTGAACAGTCGCATTATATACCCATACCCGGTATATGTTTTAGGAGAGATATTATGAAGAGGTCTGAAAACGCCATCACGGAGACAAAAACCAAGTCTGCGGCGCTTTTTAGAATGGTCTCTGAAGATCATGTCTGCCCTTATGGACTAAAGGCCAAGGCCTTGTTGGAACGCAAAGGCTATTCAGTCGAAGACCATCATCTGAAGAACCGCCCTGAGACCGATGCGTTCAAAACCAAGCATGACGTCAATACGACGCCGCAGACTTTTATCGATGGCGAAAGAGTTGGCGGGTATGATGATTTGAAAGCCTTCTTCGGCAAACCCATAAAAAGCTCCGATGCGCTGACTTATACGCCGGTCATCGCGATTTTTGCTGTAGCGGCATTAATGGCACTTGCGATTAGCTGGGCCAGTCTGGGTACCATTTTTAGTGTTCGTTCGGTCGAGCTCTTCATCGCCGTGAGTATGTGTATTCTCGGCGTTCAAAAGCTGCGAGATTTATCAAGCTTTTCCAGTCAGTTTCTTGGCTATGATCTCTTAGCCCAACGCCATGTCCGATACGCCTACATCTATCCATTCGCTGAGACTGGTGCGGGTATTTTGATGATTGCTGGCGCACTGATGTGGATTGCTGCACCGATAGCCTTGTTTATAGGCGCCATCGGCGCCGTATCGGTCTATAAAGCCGTCTATATCGACAAACGCGATCTCAAATGCGCGTGCGTGGGCGGCAACAGCAATGTCCCGCTCGGATTTATTTCTCTAACCGAGAATTTGATGATGGTTGCGATGGCGGTTTGGATGGGCGCAAAGGTCTTCCTGCTCTAAACATGCGATCAAAAAAATTGGCCGTGCGATACCTTGCTGGAGAATGGCTATTTCAACCACCTGATGATGACATACAAATCATTCTAACCAGTAATC
Source organism: Henriciella sp. (assembly GCA_027019605.1). Taxonomy (GTDB): domain Bacteria; phylum Pseudomonadota; class Alphaproteobacteria; order Caulobacterales; family Hyphomonadaceae; genus Henriciella. The sequence continues at coordinate 11,838 of JALUWJ010000016.1, forward strand.
TACAAACAACGAATAGAGTACGGTTACTGTTCTGACTGAGGCGTTGGAAACAGCTGCGTCAACGACATCAATGAGCCTTTCCCCTCGTGATAGATCAGCATCCTCATAAATTAGACCAATTCAGTCGCGGCGGAGCGTTGAGGACTAAGAATCATTGAGTTCCTGGATAGGATTTCTTATATTGGCCGTCTCAGGAGCTAAGACATGAGCAGTCGAAAAAACACTATAAACTCATTTAAACAAGGGTTTAGCAGCCAAGTTTATTTACCTCATAAGAAAAACTCAAAGGCGGAGCGCTTTGAGTTGCTCAAATCCATGGCGAAAAAGCACAAAGCCGACAGCTTTATCGTATTGCTCAACCAGTCTGACCGTCAAAGTAATACCGTATTCGGCTATGTCCTGTTTTTGGCAAATCGCGCTGGGATTGAACCCAAATTAACGGGGGTTGATCGTATGGCGCACAGTTTCACACGGCTCGCGGGGGAACCTGCCAAAAGCGACAATTTCGACGATTATGTTGTTGCGCTTAGCAGGCACAATGTACTCGACCCGACCGATGTCGTGAAACTAACAGCCGCTCATATGGCCGAAAGCGCGCAGTGACATTCGATCCGTTCGGCGACTACGCTGCGCGCGGCTATCTTCGAAATCATCATGGGTTGCCGCGCGGCGATGACCTCGCCCGGCTGGAGTTTAACAACTTTCGTAGTGTGCTGCCGGATCTGTTGAGCTGGCTGGAGGATCAACCGGTCAATTACGACACATTGCTGCGGCTACATGAAAAAATGTTCGCGAACATCTATCCTTGGGCAGGAGAGGATCGCTCCACAACGGCGCCTGATATTGCGATCACCAGGGGTGGGGAGGACCAAATTTTTTGCCATCCGGTTGGATGTCGGCTCGCAGCCGATCACGCTTTACGACTTGCTGAGGGCGATGGCATGCTTCGTCAACCAGGTGCCGTATACAGCGCGCTTTGTCACTCCCATCCGTTTTTGGACGGCAATGGTAGAACGCTCTTGCTGTTTCACTCAGAATTGATGAGACGCCAGAACGCGCACATCCGATGGGAGGAGATCGCCGAGGCGGAGTTTTTGCGCGTGCTGACCGACGATCTAAATTCTCCGGACGCGGGGATCATGGACAGGCTTCTGATGCCAAAAGTTGAACGAAGCTCACGATCTCGCGCTGATCTTGAAGTCATGATGGTCGATGAGATGCAACTCCATGGTCGGCTCGAGACGAGCTAAGATTCTATACTAATTCACGAAAAATTTGCGACCGAGCCGGTGTTTTAGAGCACTCTTCTGGCGTGAATAATCAGGATGTTCCAACAGATGAAAATTCATAATGGAGATCATCTTTAGCAGGTTAGGTGATTTCCCGGAAAACCCCAATCAACAATAAACGTTAAGCCACGCCGCGAGAGTGCCTCGAATTGACAATAGCCCTAACCGCATAAACCAGCTGTTTTACTTCTCCAGATTTGGAATCTCGAAGATCTCATCAACGCTCTGGAAAGAGCCCGGGTAGCCATCTTGCCGCCACAGCAGCTGGAAAAGCGAGTTTTAGGTCAGCTCGGCTCGTTGGTGACGTCACCACCCCGCTATTGATCAATGCCGATGTAATCCGCCGAGCTTGACGATCTCCGACCGATAATAAGTCGGCGACGTCTTTTCGCGGAAGCGTGCCGCGATAGAGGATCGCTTCTAGGACCAATCCTGATTTTAGTGGCAGGCGATCGCCCCGGATCTCTTCTTCAGCCCAGATCAACATTCGGTCCCGCAGTCTGTCGGGTTCCACCAGTTCTTCCATGAAGCTGATTTGGTCGAGGCAGACGTCCAAGAAAAACTCAATGAAGGTGGCGAGCGCAGCTTCGCTGAGCGTTCCGCGCCCGTCTCGATCGCCGCGTCGCGGTCCGTCACAGGCCTGAAGATGTCGTTTATACTCTGCTTCTCTGCGCGCTAATCCACGCGCCACAGACCAAATCCCGCCAGTGTCGAGCGCTTCCCGAAGCATGGCATAGGACATGAGCCGCACCACGCGTCCGTTGCCATCCACGAATGGGTGGATCCACAAGAGGCGATGATGCCCAGCCGCGGCCGCCAGAACGCGGTCTACGCGCCCGAGATTACGATACGCCTCTTCGAAACGCACCAGAAACCGAGGCACTGCGCCAGGGCTAATGGCGACATGCTGACCGACGCGAACATCACGGTCACGCAGTTCGCCAGGCACAACTCTCACGCGCTCGCCAGAGTCTGGATTTTCTACCCAAAGCAAATCATCGGGAAGTTTTTCACAGAACCGACGATGGATCTCGACTATGGCGTCGCTGCGGGCAGCGGCGCCTTCCAGACCGCCTTCATCGATCCAGGCTTGAACCTCGATGTGGGCTTTGGCCTCTAGCTGGAGGTCACGTTGTTCTGGGTCATTGCTAAATTCTTCATTGAGCGCGCGTTCGATATCAACAGGGTGGGTATCGTGGCCTTCAATGAGATTGCTGTAATAGCAATTCATAGCGCGCACGAGCTCAGATAGAGCATCCACGATGCCGTCAGGCAGACTGCGCCTGAAGCCGGCAGACCGCTCTGCCAGCTCGAGCGCCTTATCCGCCAGCCCATCCCGCATAGGACTGGACGAACTTACCAGCATGGGCTCCATTGCCCCAAGAGGCTCATTTCTATCTTCGGCCACTTATATGTCCGCTTCTAAGTCCGGTTTGAAAAACGCTATACACCCAACAATAATAGGCTTTTGTAAAGATTTCACTAGCCAATATAGGTATTTTCATGTCCGGTTAAAGTCCGGAATACCAAAGTCTAAACTCCAATCAGGTAGTGAAACTAAAAACCCCGCCTCAGCTCGACGGTTTCGCTATGAATGTATATACTACGCTCATGAACGATAACGATTATCCTTCTTACGATACTTCTCATTGGAACAGCAGCTCGGCGTCAATCGACGAGATGCCCCCTGAAGACTTCGAGATCGATTACAACGAGGGCTTTGAGCTTACGTTCACTAACTTGATTATTTCTTTCGGCATCGCGTTAGTCACCATCGTCCTGGTTTTTGGCGTGCTGTCTTAAGCCACGTCACTTTGCAGATCGAATAGTCTTATCAGCATTGCGCCGTTCGGCATCTTCGGACATGAGCTGTTCGAAACGAGTGTCGCCAAACACAACGCGTGCATTGTCCTCGCCCCCGGCCCACTCCAAGTATGACTCCATGCCATACTTTTGGATGTGGGCTTCTCCATTTGTGATCGCGGTTTGACGCGCAATATCATCGCCTGATCCAGCAACATAATCTCTTATTTCGGCACGTTGTGTCAGCGTGTCACGATATCGGTCATCTACGACGCTCGACGTCGGCGCCGTTATCGGTCCAATTCTGCTCTCAAATGTGGTTGAGCGGTTCTCGGCGCTTGAATCGAAGGACGCGCGCTGCGCTCCAGGACCAGAAAAGTTGGACACTGTCGAATAGCCATCTCCGACTGGATCCACATAACCGGCTGGAATTGAGAAGCTCTGCGCGCGCAACCTTGTTTCGAAGAAGCCCGTTTGAACTTCGCGTTGCTCTGCGCGCCCCATATCTGTGCCCGTCAAACCCACCCAATACTCCTGAGCTTCTCTTGCAGATACAGGGCGTCCATTTGTTTGCGACAAATGGTCGACGAGGAACGTCTCGAAAGCAGCGACCTCGTTGGCATTTATAGACCCGCCTCGCCCAAACCGATCATCTGTGCTTGCGGTGTAGCGAGATGCTTCTGTGTAATAGATCTCGGCCTGCTCACGGGCCTCTTCGCCACGCCTGAAATCTGCGGCGGTCTCTTGCGCGAGTGATAGACCTTCCTGATGCTGTTGGCGCTGCATGACGCTCTCGGCGTCCCTCACAAACCCACGGAGCTCATCTCTATACTGTTGCCCTTGGTCGTATGACGAAGTTTCAGATGTTGACTGATCAGAATTCAACCCGCCAGATCTATCGACTCTAAAACCCTGATCCGCCCTGTTTTCGCCACGCTTAATCATTTCGCCCTGTGCCCCCGCACCCAGGCTTGGTCGTCCGATACCCACCCCTTTTCCAGCTCGAGCAGGCCTCCCACCCCTTGATGAATTGGGTCCGCCAGTGCCGATACCAAAGTTGCCACTCCATCTCGCCACATTGGACTCGGTGACTGCCGCGTTCTTTCCTTCGAACTCACTCAAGCCCATCGACATGGTTCGCCCGGCGCGCATCGAGTCCAACCGACTATCCTGATACGATCCATAATCCGCGGCGCTTTGAGTGAGCGCCGCACCGCGCTCGGCCAACACTTGCGCGTCTTCGGACTCCATACGCGATAGCATTTCCGTGAGCCTGGAGAGATCTGACTCTGTTTCGCTATAGAACTTAGAAGCGCTTTGACGGCGCGTGTCCCCTTCAGAGCGATAGACCGACCGACCGATTGAAGTCATTGCGTTAGAATCGAGCGATGTTCCAAAAGAAGTTTGATACCGGCTGTGCCCAGCGGTTTCATCAACCAGCGACACGCCGCCTGATGTTCGTGTCCAATTTCGTCCTCCCGCGTCTCGATAGGATGCATGTCCAACATCATGTGAAGGTGAAAGCCTGACCTGCCCTCCGGTTGCGTTACCAGCTGACGTGGTCATGAGCGTATGATTTCCGACGCTCGCATTGCCAAAACCAATATTACCCGTCGCTGCTTCTGCGGCTGCCGTCTGGGACGCACTTTTGACCGGCGCGAGGAAACTCTCGTGAAGTCGCCCTACCCCAACTGCAATCCCAGGACCGGCGGCGGCCAAGAAAGGGATCATGGTGATCAAGAGCCCACCTATACCTGCAAGATCCGCCGCAGTTGCAGACATACCAAGGCTGGTTTGAACCGTTTGGCCAAGCGTGCCCGGCATCTGCGCCGATGCATTGATCGCGTCATAGCCTTGGCGGGTGATGATATAGTGGATGACCGCGAAGAGCGGGCCCCACATTTGAAGGTAGAGAAAACCAGAAAAATATTTCTGCATGAAGCTGAACCCGATATTCGGGAGCAGGAAGAATGGAGCAATGATCGGAAAGATCGCAATCACTATGATGGTGATCGCGATATAGAGGAAGTTGACGAATTTCTCTGCGATGGCACCGAGCACAGTGTAATTCCATTTGGCCTGTTGCTCCGCGCGTGCTGCGGCATAGGCTTCGACGGCGGCTGAAGCATCCGCCCGGGCGGAATAATCGACCACCGCGTCCATTGTCGAATTCACTAGGATGGCTTGTTGGGCGATCTCCTGAGCGGAGCGTGAGACGCCCACAAATTGTTGATAGATCACGGGAAGCGATGCCAACATGGCGGCCCGGGCCTCGGCGTTGGTCAGGTGCGGTTTAGATAGTTGCGCATGGCGGTCGATCGTGTTGTCAGCGGCGGCGGCGAGGCCGGCGGATAGTGCCGTCCAGGCATCTGCGCATGTCTCAACACTGACCGTCCCTGCCGCCGCTTCCACTCGGGTGAACAGCGCTGGTGAGGCCGATGTCGCCAGAACCGCCGACAAATCTGTCGCTGTGACCAGATCATCAATGGCCATAAGCCCGGCATTAATGTCGGGAAACACGCAGTCCCGTGTGTAGCCGGTGAGATTTCGAGAATACCAAGTGTCGACGGCGCGCCAGCGATCGAGCGAGCTTTGAACTTGCAAGGCATATCCAAACCCATGGGTCGAGTAAGCCATATCCGTCGGCTCAGCGAAAAGCGTTTCGAACGCGCCAGTTATAGTGCTTCCGATAGTCGTGGTGATTGAGGCTGGAACAGCAAGACCTATCGGAACGTTATTGACGGTCGCCACTGGCGTGGCCGTGACCCGGTCCGTGACCGTAACGTTCACGCTGGGAACGAGAAGCACCAGATAGATAACACTGGATTTAATCAGAAAATCAAAGCCGGCTTTGAAATTCATACTGACGGCAACTTGCCAGGCTGCGAGTGCCAAACCGATAATCAGGACGACGCGGATAAAGGAGGCAAAGGCACCAGATCCTGTAAACGCGGCAACGGCGTTCAGGACATCCACAATGAAAGCACCCCCGCCCGTGACGATGACTTCCATCAGAAGCCTCCCTCGAGAAGATCCAGCTCGAAGTCAATTCGAGTTTCGAGGAGGCGAAGCGCGCGACGTTCGCCAGCGCCGAGCGAGATGTCCGCGAGCCTGACTTTTAGGAGCCGTGCGCGAGACGCTCTATGTCGTGGGTGGTTGGTGCGATCGAACACTATAAATTCGGAGAGTATCGATGCAGCCGATTCAAGGTGACGTTGACCAAAGACACCCTTGGAAACCATCATTTCACCAAAAGAAACCATGACACAGAGCTCAGCGTCGATGAGCGCCAACCGTTCTGACCAATCATTGGTGTGATTGCATATCTTGCCCCACAGACGAGCACTATGCGGGTTACCTGTTTGAGAAAGCGTGACGCAATCTTCTATTTCTGCACGAATGCAGGCATCCAAGCGGTGCTCGCGAGAACAGCGCTCTTCGCGGGAGAGATGCTCAAGCCCAATCATCATCTCGCTTGCACCACTTCTGTAAACCGCAATGAGCCTTGCATGTCGACCGAAAGACGCCCCGCAATGATCCGCTCTAGCGTTTGAGTCTGTTCCATAACCGCGAGCCAACCGCCAATTTCGGTCGCGGCCACGGCGCGGCGATTTCGAAGTTTGGCCCTCACGCTAGAAATCGTGGATTGAACCTGTTCGCTATCATACACGCTGATGCGGCCTTCGGCTTTGAGCGCTTCTTCAATCGCGTCCAGGCCGCGTTCGAGATACTCAACCACCAAGACGCCAGCGATCACATCGGAATATGCCGACAATGGATTGCCTGCCTGATTGTTATACTGGGTGTGTACCACCAACATTTTGTAGACGGGCATCGGCGCGAGATTCACAAAATCGATTTCTTCTTGCGTTAGCGCGGTGCGCGTTCGCGCCTTCTCGGTAATGCTTCCGAGCAGTGTTTCCACTCTGCTTCGGAAGCCTTCATTTGCTGGAATGGTAATATCCACGCGTGTGGGCCGGAGGCACTGATCGGTCTCATCGCACCGATAGACAGGCAGGGTCCCGCCATCCAGCAGGGCGTTGAAGGCATCCGTCGTCATTGGAATGGGAGGAAAGGCCGGCACCGTTGTGCTCGCGTCTTCGGCGTATATGATTTTCATGCCAACCATGGACATCAAGAACTCTGCGTATTCTTGATTGGTGGTGAGGCGCGCATCCTTAAGTGCAAGCCAAACCCGATTGATATTCTCTTCGTTTTGGCGCTCAAACTCGGGGCCCGCTGCCGCGATCACGCCTTGCTTGCCAGTATCCATTCCGCACTTTTGGCGAGCATCTGCGGCGTCATCGTAGACCCCTGATGCAAGTCCTGAGATCCGACATAAGTAATCTGACTTTCCTTGTGCGCGGTCATGGACTTCGCCGAGCAAGCCTTGGGCTGCTTCGCAGCTATCCATGCTCCAGGAATTGATCATGTTTGCGCGTTCTTCGAGATCAGCGAGGATGCCGCCAAGTTCTGGGCTCACCGCATCAATGCCTGCTTTAAAGATAAGGCCAGCGCTATCCGCCGCGACCGCTCTTAGAAAATCTATGAACTCATCAGCGTCGATGAACGAGAACCCGCCCGCAAAGAGATCGATGCCGCCGCACCCTGCCCTGTAAGATGGAAACTGAATGTCGATCGGGTCGAGGGTTTTGCGCGGGGTTCGGAGATAAATCTGCCCGAGCGTGTAATAGCCGCCTCGCTGCAAATCGTGCGAACTTGGGCCTGAGACATTTCCGTATCCGTTTAGATCTTGCCAGAACTCGGCCATGTCCTGGCCGACCTGAGCGTTGGCGATGGGGGTAATGCCAATGACTAGACAAGCAGCAAAGGCGGCGATGGATTTAGTCCAGATCATTTCTTGTCACTCCATATTCTTGACCCGTTTCGAGTGTGGTGAGCGCGCGGATACGATATTCGAGCTCTGAGATTGTGAGCATGCCGTAGCCGACCGGAATGACTTCGCCGGTCGCGCTGTCGAAGAGCGCAAGCGCGGGTGTCACATTCGCAATACCCATGGCAACGCGTTGGCCCGTATCAACTTGATAGGCCTCAAATCCTTGTAGCGGTTTGCCATCTGTCGAAACTGGCAGAATGGTGACGCCATAGCGATCTGCAAAGCCGCTAAGGATTTGCTCATAGACTGCACAAAAATCGCAGTCTCCCGCGCCAAAGTAGAAGATGCCGTACCGATCTTTGACCTCAGCAATGCTGGCTTGTTCCGCAGCCCTTTCAATCTCACGTTCGGTCTGACGTCCGAGCTGGCTGGTCGGCCATTCAACGGAGGGGTCGAGATCGGGGTTCGCCCAGACCACCCTCTTCCATTGCGCCGTCATGTAAGCCGAATTGTCGACCCAACGTTTTTGCAACCGCATATAGGTCTCGACGTTCTCTGGCGTCGGATCGAGCACCATGGCCGCTTTAGCATCCTGAAAGATAGCCTGCTCAGCTTCAAGGCGCTCTGACGGTGTGAGTTGCGAAGACTTTAATACCGGAGGTGGCAGCGCCGCTTGCGGTGCCTGCTCTTCGGGATCGCAATAGAAGTGATAGCCAAGATCGCGATCGCAATAGGTTGGATCGGTGCCCTCAGCCGCAGCACCACCGCACCAACCAGAGGCCAGGATCACGCTCAAACAAAAACTTGCTCTAATTGCCATGGTTTGGAAGCCTCTGCTGGATGGCTGCGGACGCCGCAGCAGGATCTGGAATAGTCAGAGAGTTTTCGAGATCTTTGTAGAATTCCGAGAGATCCATTGCGCCGATATCGAGCGAGGCGAACTCAGCGACGGTGAAACCCGAACAATCCGGGTTTCGCGCGTCGCCATAAGCGCGTGCAAGCTGCGTGACCCGCCCCCTATAGCGCAGCCATTTTCTGTGTAGTGTTTTGCGCTTGGATTTGGAAGGGCGATTTCGACTGCGGCGCTGGCGGTCGGTAGCCGAGTGATGAGTGAGGTCGCACTGTATTGTAATGCTGGCGCCAGTGCTCGATCAGTGTCCTGGCCTCTTTCATCGAGCAGAAAATCTCCCCATTGAGCAGCTCGTCTCTGAGCTTGCCGTTGAAGCTTTCATTGTATCCATTCTCCCACGGACTTCCTGGTTCGATGAAGAGGGTCTGCACGCCGATCCGCTCAAACCATTCCCGTAAGGCGCCGGCGATAAATTCTGGACCATTGTCGGATCGTATATAGCGCGGCACGCCATACTTCAGCATTGCATCAGCAACGGCGTACAGGACATCGCCCGAGCGGAGCTTGCGTTGCACTTCGATGGTTAGGCATTCTCGGGTGTATTCGTCGATGAGCGTCAACATGCGGAACGCTGTCCCATCATACGTTCGGTCCTGGACGAAGTCATAGGCCCAGACATGGTTCTTATGCTCTGGTCTGAGCCGCATGCACGATCCATCATTCAGCCAGAGGCGCTTTCGCTTCGGCTGCCTGGCCGGGACCTTCAGCCCTTCACGGCGCCATATCCTGGCAACCCGTTTGTGGTTCACGTGCCAGCCCTGAGTGCGCAGCAATGCTGTGATCCGCCGATAGCCATAGCGACCATACTGACGCGCAAGACTGATGATCGCTGATGTAAGCGCGTGCTCATCATCAGCGACCCTCAGTCGTCGCCATTGCGTGGACCGTGTTTGACCCACACATCGACAAGCTCGGCGCTCGGAAACGCCGAGCTTCTTTTTGACGTGATCAACAAACTTGCGGCGGCGCTCAGGGCTCAGAAGTTTCCCGAGGCAGCTTCACGTAAGATAGATTTGTCCAGTTCTGCATCCGCCAGCAGACGCTTCAGCCGGGCGTTCTCTTTCTCCAGCTCTTTGAACCGCTTGGCCTGATCCACTTTCAGACCGCCATACTCCTTGCGCCATCGATAGTAGGTGACATCTGACACCCCAAGATGACGAATAACATCGGCCACTGTTTGACCTTGCCCGATCAACACATCCGCTTCGCGAAGCTTACGAATGATCTCCTCGGTCGTGTAACGTTTACGAGCCATTTTTCTCTCCTGAACAGCCTATTTCTATAACCAAAACATGGCTGCAGTTCAGGGGGCTAGGTCATTCCTGCTGGCTGCGGTCCTGACCTCGATCGGCATCTCGGCTGAGCAAACCGCGATCATTGTCGGGTTTATTCTGCCCTTTGACCGTGTGCTCGACATGATGCGTACCGTGGTCAATGTCACCGGCGACCTTGCGGTTGCGACAGTGGTCGCGAAATCCGAAAATGAGCTGGATGAGGATGAATACAATGCTGCGCCTGATCTCTAGCAGCGGCTGCGCGGCGCTCGCTCTAACGCTCACCGCCTGCCAATCATATGCCTCGCCTGCGCCGAACGAAGCCTGGCTGAACGGTCGGGTCGTTGATACCAATGGCACGCCCGTACAGGCGCAGGTTCGGATTGGCGACCAGCATTTCGAAACCGACGCAGACGGCCGGTTCTCAATTTCTCCGGAGCCGCATCCGGTCTACCAAATTGAGTTTGCTGCCGAGAACTACTACGCCATGCGGCAAACGTTTAGCCATGCCGAATTGGCTGAAGACGCAACCCTGAACCAAGTCGCCTTGGTCGCGCGCAAACCGGGCCGCACGATGTTCGTCTTCGGCGGTGACTTAATGATCGGTCGCCGGTTCTATACACCGCATGAAGGCGAACCCGTCTTGGTCCAGCCTGACTCTGTTTTGGCTGACTCCAAGGCGCTGCTGGCTGAAGTGAAGCCGTATCTGGATCTGGCGGACTATGCCTCGATCAATCTTGAGACGCAGATTTTCGAAGATCCACCAAGTGGCGCAGCACCGAAATCGGTAACGTTCTACTCCCAGCCGGAAACGCTGGAAGCCATTGAATGGGCCGGTGTCGACTATGTCGCGCTTGGCAACAATCACACCTATGATTTCTTGGAACCCGGATTAGACGCGACGATGGATTATCTGCGCGCCAGTTCGTTGGACTATTCGGGCGCAGGAAAGGTCGAG
>JALUWJ010000017.1 GCA_027019605.1 Henriciella sp.
CGAACGCGCCCTGACAAAAGTGCGTATTCAAAAAGGCGAAGAGATTGAGCGGGCCAGCATTCCAGGCGCCAACCACTTCTTCCAGGACAAGCATGACGAACTGATCGATCTGTGCTCAGCCTATGTTGATCGCCGCCTGATCGAAGATGAAGAAAAACTGCGCCGCGAAGCAGAAGCTGCAGCCGCGAAAGCTGGCAGCCGGAAGCCCCCTATTCCTCGTGCATTGCCGCTGAAGCCGGAAGACAACACGCCGCAAGGCTAAACTATCCGAATCTTTATTTCTGGAGGCGTCCACCCGTCATGGGGTTGGGCGCCCCAGTCGTTTTTGGCCAGGATATTGGCAGATCGCGCAACGTCCGCGCGGCCAGGAATGCAAACGCCTCTGCCTCTATCGAGTCGCCGCGCCAGCCGACTTGTTCCGCGCTCATCAATTCGCACGGCACGAATTCGTTCAACATCGACATCAAGGTCGGGTTGTGGCGCCCGCCGCCACACGCGATCAGGCGCTTTGGCATCACCGGCAACTGGTCCAGGCTTCTCGCCACCGAATTCGCTGTAAATGCGGTCAGGGTCGCGGCGCCGTCTTCGAGCGACAATCCGCGAACCATGCTGGCATTGAAATCATAGCGATCGAGAGATTTCGGTGCTGGAACATCGAACCAGGGATGATCGAGCAGTTGCGCTAGCAATCCCTCATGCACACGTCCGCGCGCCGCCAGCGCCCCGCCTGCATCATGGGTTCCGGCATCATGACCTTCGACCCATTCATCAATCGGTCCATTTGCGGGGCCCGTATCGAAAGCCAGCATCTCACCATTTGGCAGGCAGGCCGTGATATTCGCGACGCCGCCGAGATTGAGAACCGCCGCCGGTTGCTGCCCCAATCGCGACAAGAGCGCTTGATGATAGGCCGGTGCAAGCGGTGCACCTTGCCCCCCCGCCGAGACGTCATCGCTGCGAAAATCATAAGCGAGCGGAACCCCCATTCTCGCCTGCAAGCATGCCGCATCCATGAGCTGTAGCGTCGCGCCGCGCTCCGCGCGGGTTGCCCGCTTGTGCAGAACGGTTTGGCCATGGACACCTGCGAGCGCAATCTGCCGCGCCCCTGCTTGACCCTGCAAAGACGCCCAGGCAGCCGTATGCGTTTCCACGATCACGTCTCGCGCAGCATGGAACGCTTTTTCAGGCTGAGGCCCCTGCCAGTTCCACTCTAAAGCGGCCTGAGTTGCGGTCTGCAGAACTTGGCGTTCTTCCGGCGCATATTTGCGTTCAACCGTGGGCCCAAACTCAAGCACTTCAACGCCATCTGTAAGGATCAGAGCAGCATCGACAGCGTCTATGGACGTCCCAGACATAAAGCCAGCGACCCAAATCGGCTCAAATTTTTCCGCTGAGCTGTTCAAACCCCTGCCATCCCATGCTAACCGCGCCGCTTCACCAAGGACGAATTTGATGAGCGACTACACATCCAACTTTCTGCGCACGCTAGAGGAACGCGGCTACATTAAGCAAGCCACCCACACAGCAGAACTCGACGCCTATTGCTCGAGCGGCGTGCCGGTCGCTTATATCGGGTTCGATGCCACGGCAGATAGTCTGCATGTTGGCTCACTTGTCGGGATTATGATGCTGCGCCGATTGCAGCAAGCCGGCGGGAAACCCGTCGTTCTGATGGGCGGCGGCACGACCAAAGTTGGCGATCCGACGGATAAAGAAAAGTCGCGACCGATTCTGACCGAAGAGCAAATCGCTTCAAACATTGCCGGGATTAAAAAGGCGTTTGAGCCCTTCCTATCCTTCGGCGACGGCCCAACCGATGCGATTATGGTCAATAATGATGATTGGCTGAGTAAGATCGGCTATATCGAATTTCTGCGGGATATCGGGAAGTACTTCACCATCAACACTATGGTGAAACAGGATACCGTTGCGCGGAGGCTGACGAATGAGCAGCCCTACACTTTCCTAGAATTCAATTACCTTCTGCTTCAGTCCTATGACTTTTTAGAGCTGTCACGACGTCATGGCTGCTTCTTGCAGATGGGCGGATCAGACCAATGGGGAAACATCGTTGGCGGGACGGACCTCATTCATAAAGCAGATGGCAATCAAGGTTTCGGTCTTACTTGCCCTCTCATCACAACCGCTTCTGGCGGGAAGATGGGAAAGACGGCGGATGGGGCGGTTTGGCTGAATGCCGAGAAACGCAGCCCATATGAGTATTGGCAATTCTGGCGCAACACCGAGGACGCCGATGTTGGCCGGTTCCTGAAACTCTTCACTGATCTTCCGATGGACGAGATTGCGAAACTCGAGGCGCTAGAAGGCGCTGAGATCAACCAGGCCAAGATCGCGCTCGCAAATGCGGCGACGACCATGCTGCACGGCGACCAGGCCGCGAAAGAAGCAGAAGCCGCGGCGAACAAAGCCTTCACCGGCGGCGGTGTCTCGGCTGACCTACCAACGTTCGAGATCGCGAAGGCCGATTTCGCAGACGGCCCAACGACCACCGCGCTCCTTCGTGCAGGTGAGCTTGTGTCCTCAAATGGCGAAGCCCGCCGTAAGATGAATGAGGGTGCGGTCCGCGTGAATGATCAAAAGATCGCCGCAGACCAGGCGCATGCTTGGGACGAAATTCTCGACGATGTCGAGGCGTTCAAAGTTCAGGTCGGCAAGAAGCGCATCGCTCTGGTTAAGCCGGTCTAACCTTCACCGTCACTTCCGGGTGTGGGAGACAGGATCTCCTCATCCGGAAGATCGGGGAGCTTTTCTGTCGGCGGCTTCAGATTAGGGTCCACAGGAAGCGCGGACGGGATCGTAGTATCAGACGGATTCTCAAAAATTCGCCTTAGAATACCGGGCGTTACCGCTGAAAGCGGATTCACTGCGACTTGCGCCTTCTCCAGCGTTCCGGCGACAGAGTACGTGATCGAGAATATCCCCTCGCCTTCACGTCCGACGATCAAATCACCGATGATTGGAACGCCGCCGAGCACCGAGTTTACGCCGAAACTCGGAACCAGAACCCCGTTCAAATCGATGCCGCCGCCATCCGTACCGACCCATCCATTGACGGTCAGGCCCAGCGCAGGTCCGCTGGCACGTCCACCATCGATGACATATCGCCCGCCGCCAATTGTGATGGGCGCTTCAATCCGCGAGAACAGGACGCCATCCCCGGAGAGCGTATCGGTCAAGCCTCGCAAGGATGCGAGCGACAAGATCTGCGTAAAGAATGGCGCATTGACGAGCCGCGTATCTTCAATCGTCGCGCGTAATTGCGCGGGGCTGCTGGAGGTCGCCAAAGCGCCGCGAAGATCCAGAATGCCACCTTCGATGAAATCCACGCCGAAAAACGCACTGGCGAGATACCCCGCATCGCTTGTCTTGAGCTCAAGCGCCAAGGGCTGGTTTGCGCCTTCATTGTCCAAGCGCGCGATGAAGGTCGCGCCATTGTCGGTGTTTCCGCTCGCCCGCAGTGATTGGAAGCCAGCCGTACTGGAGAGGTTCAAATTGAGCGAAGACCCCACCAAATCCAGGTTTCGTCTCAGACGCAGTCGATCCACAGTGGCCGCGAGTTTTAGTCCAAGCCCTTCGCTAGTTCCGCCAACATCTCCGACCGCGCCCAGATCAGCGATCACGCCAGAAATATCGAGATACTCACCGTCAACTTCGATGTCGAAGCCATCATCCGTCCGAGAAATGCTGCCCGCCACATCAACCGAGTCCTCGATGAACAGCTTACGCAAGACAAGCGACTCAAGTCGGCCATCGGTCTGCAATCGCAAGTCGCCATCGATTGAAGCATCTGAAGCTGAGAACCGAAGCGCGGCGGCCTGTTCTCGCAAATCCCCCGTATAATTAAGCGTGGCCCGGGCTGTCTCGCCGGAAGGCTTCACCCAATCAATCTCTGCAATGTCGAGACGCGCTTCACTGAGATCAAACGCGAACGTCCCGGTTTGCAAGCCATCCGCGCCGACTTTGCCCTGCATCTCAGCCGGCACTTCGCCAGTGATAAAAGCGCGGCCAACCAAGCCAAAGACATTCAATAGATCAGAGGTCAGCACCGCTGTTGCGGACAGGTCTGCTGGATTACCATCATCATCAAACGCGTCCCGCCAGGTGAATTGCACCGGCGAGCTGCCCATATTCCCGAACCCGGTCAGGATCATGCGGTCGAGCGTGACGTCGACATTCACATTCGCATCCGTGATATCGAACGGACCCGCAGCACCTTTCAAGCCGCCGTTTCGGATCTCACCGCGGACTTCCATAATGTGATCTTCTAGCGGCACATCGCTCAAGGCCGGACGGGTCAGTTTAAAAGACGCCGTCGCATCTCCGCTCACGCGCTCAGGATCAAAACCAGTTTGTTCCTGCAGGCGAAGGCGCGAATTCGAAAGCTGGCGAAGCACTGAAACGGCCGGGCCAGAGCCATAAGCCGAAACGATAAAAT
>JALUWJ010000018.1 GCA_027019605.1 Henriciella sp.
GCGTCTTGAGAACAGGCTGCGCCTGAAATCCCAAGCGCGATCAAAGAGGCGATGGAAAGAGCTTTCATGTTCATGGCTCCTATAGTGGCCGGGAGGCTATTTGTTGGCAAGCTTATCGTGCACAACTTGCCAGAACATTGCCGCTGGATCGCGGCCTGTAAAGTCACGAACCTGTTGGACGCCCGTGGGCGACGTATTGTTCACTTCTGTGAGGCGTCCGCCAATCACATCAATGCCAACCAGGACTTGCCCGCGCGCCTTTAGATCCGGGCCAATCGCATCACAAATCGCTTGATCCGCAGCGCTCAATTCGCTGGGTTCTGCCGTGCCGCCAACCGCCAGATTAGAGCGCGCATGGCCCTTCAATGGCACGCGATTGAAGCCGCCAACGGCTTCGCCATCGATCAAAATGATTCGTTTGTCGCCTTCTGAAACCGCCGGGAGGAAGGCTTGCACGATCAAGGGCTCTCGAGTGCGTCCTAAAAACAATTCGACGAGTGCGCCAAAATTGCTGTCATCAGGTTTGACCCGGAACACATCACCACCGCCAAATCCATAAAGCGGCTTGATGATCACATCTTTATGATCTGCGCGAAACGCAGTGATTTCGTCCGTGTCACGCGAGATAAGGGTCGGCGGCATAAATTCTGGGACGAGCAGCGGGTAGAGTTTTTCAGGGCCAGAGCGAACATGCGCTGGATCATTCATGACCAATGTGTCTGGCGCCAACAGTTCCAAAATATGACAGGCGGTGATGTAGGCCATGTCGAACGGGGGATCTTGTCGCATCAGAACGACATCCACGTCGTCTCGAAGGTCGAGCGTTATCCGGTCTTTGAACAGAGCCGGCGTGCCCGGCACGCGTTGCACTGTCATTGGCCGGGCATAGGCGGTGATGCGCCCTTCGCGATAAGACAGGTTCTCAGGTTGATACTCGAACAATTCGGCGCCGATCTTTTGCGCGGCTTCTGCCAGTGCGAACGTGGTGTTCGACTCGACAACGGCAGTTTCGAGTGGGTCAGTCTGGATCGCAACGCGCAGGCTCATGATGGCTCCTCAATCTCGGCGTCGCCTATATGAGGATAAAGTCTGCGATTGCAAAGAAATAGAATGTGAAGGCGATGGCTTAACTGCCAGGACCACCGAGCAGTTCGCCATTGTCGAAGTCTGCTGGCGCGCCGGGTGTGTAGGGTACGATCTCGCCGCGCGCATTGCGCAAACGGACATAGGAAACGACTTGATTGACGCCGCCAACATAGCTTGCCTCTTCGGCGGCTTTCTCAAGCTCTTCTGCCGAACGAGCGATGCCGAGCAAGTAGACAGTTCCGCCATAGGTTTCGACATTGAAATTGCTGGCCTGCACAGTTGATGAGCCAAGCAGACGGGCGCGCACGCGGGTTGAGATGAGCTCATCCGATGCGTTGGCGAAAAATCCGCCTGGCGACTCGATTTTGACTTCATTGGCCACGTCGTCAGCGCGCTTTACAGACCATGCAATGCTTTCTGCTTTGAGGCGCAGTTCGGGTGTTTGAACGCGTCCGGAAAGTAGAACGAGACCGGCAGCAACCTCGACATCAACTTCCCCCATGCCGCCATGGGCGATGAGGCGGGATTTGATCTCATTTGAGATCGCCGCGTCATCCAGCGCTTCGCCGAACGAGCGTTCCTGGGTTGCCGTGACCGCGGTTGCGCCGGCGGCGCCGATAATAGCGGTTGCACAACCGCTGAGGCTCGGAAGCAGAGCGAGAAGGCTGAGGCTGGCAAGCATACGGGACATGTTCAGAACTCCTTCAACAGCGCCGCGTTCGAATCATCACGGTGGCTTAGGGGAGGGATTGGGCGATATTGCGGCACCGATCAAGGGCGCCAGAAATCACGATAGTGTTTCGGAAATGAACGTGGCGTGATTGCAACGAGGTCGTATCGCCAATCCAGGGTGGCCGCGAAGGGGTGCTGAGCGGCCCAAAGTTCAGCTGCCGTCGCGATTCTGCGCCAGTTCTTATGCGTTACGGCGGTTTCGGATTGGGCCAGGTTCGGACGTTGTTTCACTTCGATGAAGGCGACGATGCGTCCGCGCCGCATGATTAAATCTATTTCACCCGCGCGGCATTTGAAACGGCGCTGCAGGACTTTGTAGCCTCTCAGCTGCAACCAGATGGCGGCGTAGAACTCGGCGCGGCGTCCTCTTCGTTCTGCTCCCCGGCGATCCCGGTTAGCCATCCTTCAAGGCGAGCGCGCGCTGATAGACTTGGCGTTTGGGCAGAGCGAACATGTCGGCAATTTCAGCAGCAGCTTGTTTGACCGATTGCGTTTCAAGGGCCCGTCGCAAGGCTGAATCAATGGTTTCTTCATCTGCCTGCGTTTTTATCGGCGGTCCAATCAAGACGACGATTTCCCCCTTGGGCGGTCCGTTTTCAGCATAGTGATCCGCTAGCGATTGCAGGGACCCCCGCCGTGTTTCTTCGAACAGTTTGGTGAGCTCGCGGCAGACCGCTGCCTCGCGTTCGGCGCCCAATGTTTTTGCGGCATCCTGCAAACAATCAGAAAGACGCGGGCCGGATTCGTAGAAGACCAGAGTTGCCGGCACAGCGGCGAGCTCTTTGAACGCTTTTTGCCGCGCCCCGGACTTTGGCGGCAAGAACCCGCAAAACATAAATCGATCACTGGCAAGGCCACTCGCAACCAGTCCTGCGAGCAGCGCTGAAGCCCCCGGTAAAGGAATAACGCGGTGGCCGGCCTCCAGAGCCTCGCGCGCGAGTTTCCAGCCCGGATCAGATACCATTGGTGTCCCAGCATCGCTGATTTGCGCAATCACCGCGCCTTCGGACAGCTTTTGTAAGACTTCTGGCCGTCGCTTCGCCCCATTATGGTCATGATAGGGCGTGACTTTCGCGCGAATATCATGGGCATCCATAAGCCGCCGGGCGACGCGCGTGTCTTCTGCGAGAATTTCATCTGCAGCACGCAATGTGTCGATCGCGCGCAAAGTAATGTCACGCAGATTTCCGATCGGTGTGGCGACTATGTAAAGACCGGGATCGAGCGCTTGCGTCGCTTCGGTCCGAGAATTAGGCTCGCCGGAAACGCGACTCACTTCGCGGTCCTCCTGCGTTTGGAAAAAGGGATTCTAGATGACATTGCCGACAACATTGCGCGTCCGTTCGCCCCTGCCAATCCTCTTTTTTGCGGGCTTCTTGGCGCTGGCAGGTTGTGCGACCCAATCTCCAGGACCCGTAGGCCCAATCTCAACCGGCAATCCACGAGTCGATCCAGTCCCGGGAGCGGAAGGTGAAGGGACTGATGCGGCTGGCGTCGAAGAAGAAAACCTCAATGACCTCACCGAGGAAGGCCCATCTGGGCCATACACGCCGCCGCATATGGAAGGCCGCGATATCGTTCGCGCTGGCGTCTTGTTACCTTTCTCGCACCCGAATGCGCGCGTCCGACAGCAAGCCGAAGGAATGCTTGCGGGTATTGAGCTTGCCTTGTTTGATTTTGACGATTCAAACATTGTGCTGCTGCCGACCGATACAGGCGGCTCGCTGAGCCAGGCAACGACGGCTGCAGAGGATCTCCGCGATAAGGGCGTAGATGTGGTTCTCGGCCCGCTCTTTGGCGCGAATGTGCAGCCGGTAAAAGCAGCGCTGACCCCTGAAACTGAGTCAGGCTTCTTCGGAATTGGCGCGGAGCCAGAGCAAGAGGCGAAGCCCGTCATTGCATTCTCAAACGACCGCTCTGTTGCAAGCTTTGGTGCGTGGCTCGCCTCTATTGCGCCCGAGGAAGAAGTCGATGCAATCGTGGAATATGCCGCGCTGCGTGGATATGATCAGTTCGCTTTCTTCGGTCCGCAAAGCAGTCTCGGCACGCGGATTGAGGCGGCGATGCAAACCGCGGTGATCGAGAATGGCGGCTTCATGCTGACCTCTGGATTCTATCCAGCCTCATCGACCAACCCGAATACGGAAGCCGAATATTTCGCGACCACAGTGGCCGCGGCGGTTGAGCGCGGCGCCCGCGTAGCCGTCTTGGTTCCGGAGCGCGGCAATCGGTTGCGCCGTATCGCGCCGCTACTCGCCTATCATGGGGTCGACACGCGGCGAGTAAGAATGCTGGGCACAAGTTCCTGGGACGATCCTGAAATTTGGCGCGAGCCCAGCCTGAGAGGCGCTTGGTTCCCGACGGCGCCGTCCACAGATATCGCCGATTTTGAGCAGCGTTTTGCCCGCATGTATGGCGCGCAACCCTCCTCGCTTGCCGCGGTCTCATATGATGCGGCGGCCTTGGTGGCAGCTTTGGCCGCAGACGGTGAGCTGACACCTGGAGAATTGCTCAATCGAGATGGCTTTATGGGTGTGAACGGCCTGTTCCGTTTCCGCGATGATGGCACCGCAGAACGCTCACTTGCGATTATGGAAATCG
>JALUWJ010000019.1 GCA_027019605.1 Henriciella sp.
AAGCCATTCAAACCGCCACGATCAGCAATGCGACCCTGTTTGGACTAGAAGACGAAATCGGCTCCATCACGGTCGGCAAAGCCGCAGATATGATTGCCGTAGGCGGCGATCCGCTCGCGGATATCAAAGAGCTCCAAGACGTCGATTTTGTCATGAAAGATGGCGTCGTCTATTTGAACGAGCTCTCGGATTAGAGGGCGATATCCCACCTAAAGGGCGCGATGTGTGACTAAAATGCGTCGCGCCAAGTGATTCCGACAAACGCACTGCATCCTCCTGAAATGCGGGCAATTCGATGCACGCTTGCAACGCTTTTGGTCAAAATCCCCTCATACGGGAATAATTTGCCAAAAAGCTCTGGCCCAATCGGTCCTGAAAGCATTTAGTCCTCATGGGTCAGCTTCTCTTTTTCAAGAAAGCGGGCACGACAGAGAGGCTAGGAGGGAAGAAGAAATGAAATCACTTGCCACAAAACTACTATTAAGCGCGTCAGTGCTTACAACAGCAGTCAGCATGGCGCACGCCCAAGATGCTGAAACTGCAGAAGACGAAACAAGCGTCCAGGAAACAGTTGTTATCACAGGATCTCGCATTCAACGCGACCCGAACGTCGGCGCCCCCGTGCCGGTTCAGTCCATTGATGCAGAGGCAATTGTACAATCGGGTGAGTTCAGCCTGGTCGATGTCGTCAACGACATCCCAGCGCTAGTGAACTCGACTTCGAGTGAGCAATCGATCGATAGTGCATTTGCACTCGGAACAAACGTTCTCAATCTGCGCGGCCTTGGCAGCGCTCGGACCCTGACCCTGATTGACGGTCGGCGATCCGTTGCAGGGGTTGAAGGCTCGGCCGCTGTGGACGTCTCAAGCATTCCGTCCGCCTTGGTCGAACGCGTTGAAGTTCTGACGGGCGGCGCCTCTGCGGTCTATGGTGCAGACGCGGTTACCGGTGTTGTGAACTTCATCCTCAAGGATGACTTTGAAGGCCTCGAAGTCAGTGGCTTTCTCGGTGCAAATGAAGATTTGAACGGTGAGCAATACTCCATCGACATGCTTGCGGGTTCAAATTTCGACAATGGGCGCGGGAACATCACATTCGGGATTTCTGCATCACGTGACTCCGGCCTGACCGGCAGCGAAAGCGATGCCTTACTCGGCGGACCGGCGAGTTCCGGCGGGGAATGGGCGAACCCAGACTTACGCTTCCAGAACGGTGAAATCACTGCATCGGGAACGCCAGCGCTGGCGCGGTTCTATAATTTCGATAATACCGGCCTATTCCGGTATGGATTGAACATCCCATCGCAAGAACAGTTCATTGCCGATTACACGGCGGAATTTGGCGAAGCTCCAACCCTGAACGCTGCCGAGCAGGCCCTGTTCAGTCGCGCCGCTAATGCGCTCGCTCGAACAGTTATCGATCAACCAGTGTTCTCAATCACATCTGGCAACGGTTACATCATTCCAGGTAACCCTTACACGTTCGCAGGGTTCAATGCGATCAATAACATTGACCTGGACGGAAATGGCGTTGACGACTGCTTGGATTCATTCACCGGATACAATTCGTCCTTCTCTGCGGCTTCGTTCGGGGTCGTAGGCGGATGCTGGAGTGTCCAACCTGATGGCTCTCTTCGCCCCGTGCAGGACGGCGTCGTCACGGGTAACTTCAATGGCGGCGGCGGAGATTCTGTCTTTGATGACAGCGACGATCCATTGCTCGCACCTGAAGAGCGTTTCTCATTCTATTTGACAGCCGACTATGAGTTGAACGCCAATGCGACCGTCTTCGGTGAGTTGAGCGGAACATTCAGCAAAGTCGAAGAATCGGTGAACCCAACATCATTCTGGGATCTTCTTTTCGGGGCTCCAGACAACCCGTTCCTGCCAACAGAGTTGCAGGATCTGGCACAATCAACCGGCGGTATCGCGATCACGATCGACCCGACCATCTTCAACCCACCAAATGATAGTGACGAACGTTCTATCATCCGCGCTGTCGCAGGCGTGGAAGGCGACTTCGGGAGCAACTACTCTTACGAGATCTCGGGGACAGTTGGAGAGTTCAAACGCGAGGCGAACAATCCAAACCGCGTCATCAATGACCGCTTCTTCGCGGCGATTGATGCGGTGGTCGATCCCAACTCAGGCGAGATTGTTTGTCGCTCGACCCTCGATCCGTCCGCGCTGCCACCGTCTACACCATTTGGTATTCCGGTTTATGATGACAGTGCGATTTACTCGTTCACACCAGGTGCCAACTCCCCTTGTGTTCCATTGAACATCTGGGCCGGTGAAACCGGTGTTACCCAGGAAGCCCTGGACTTCATCACTGCAGACGATCCGCAAGAGGATATCATTCAGCAATATGTTCTGTCTGCGATCCTGAGCGGGACCTCATCGGATTTCTTCGAGCTCCCAGCAGGACCTGTTGGTTTTGTTGTCGGTGCCGAGTACCGAAAAGAGCAATCAAAAGCCAGCTTTAGCGATTTCCGTCTCGGCGTCTTGCCAGAAGGGTCTCCCTTCGCAGGGGCCAATATCTCGGACGTCTCAAGCAACTCATCTTTGTTCTTCCGCCCGAATATTGGCTTCGCCAGCACCACGGCTGGAGACTCAAACTATGATGTCTCAGAAGTCTTTGCTGAGGTCTCTGTGCCGGTCTTGGCCGACATGCCGTTTGCGAAAGAACTGACGGTCGACGGGGCTGTGCGCTACTCTGACTACTCCACTGTCGGCAACACGCTGACATGGAAACTCTCAGGGTCATACGCACCGGTCGATGACATCCGGTTCCGTGCGACGCTGTCTGAAGCGGTTCGTGCGCCAAACATCGGCGAACTGTTCGCGCCGCAATCTGGCACAACGTTCCGACCATCAGACCCATGCTCGAT
Source organism: Henriciella sp. (assembly GCA_027019605.1). Lineage (GTDB taxonomy): Bacteria > Pseudomonadota > Alphaproteobacteria > Caulobacterales > Hyphomonadaceae > Henriciella. The sequence goes on from JALUWJ010000019.1 coordinate 2,892, forward strand.
TCAAAACATCACCAATGCAATCGACGTAAACGCTGAACTCGGAGCTGCTCGACAGGCCAACTGTACAACGCTGCTCTCTGCGATTGGCGTCGACGTCAATAATGGTGGCTCAACCTATGCATTCGAAGACCCGCTATCTGCGGCCTTCGGAGGCATTACGGGCGGGAACCCAGACCTGACAGAAGAGACGGCAGAAACCTATACGCTCGGGTTTGTCGCTCAACCAAGCTTCCTTGATGGTCTGACGATTTCTGTCGACTATTGGAGTGTTGAAATCGACGACGCCATTCGCACCGTCGATTCTCAAGACATTGTGGACGGTTGTTACGACTCCTTGTCGGGTCCGAACAACACTTTCTGTAGTCAGTTCACGCGAAACACGGATCCAAACTCCGCTCAGTTCGGTGGTTTGAATTTCCTCCAATCGCTTCCTGTGAACTTCGCACGCTTCGAAGCTGCAGGTACCGATTTCGCTGTCAGCTATGACTTCGAATATGGCGCCAATGATTTCAACGCGACCGTGCAAGGCACGAAAGCCGAGAAGCTAGACCTGTTCCGCGATCCATCTGATCCGACCCTGGTTGACCCAGAGCTCGGTGAAACAGGTCGCCCGGAGTGGGCGGTGAACCTGTTCCTTGATTGGGAACGCGGTCCATTCCGCCTTGGCTGGCAGACACAGTACCTCAGTGAGCAAACTGAGGCCGGTGTTGAAATTGATGAGCTCGACGCACTGTTTGGCGAAATCGGTAATGCTGGCGATTTCTACCGCCACGATATCGAATGGGGCTATGAGTTCAGCGAAGAACTGTCGCTCTATGGCGGCGTGAACAACGTCTCAGATGAGCAACCCTTCCGGACACAGGTCGCTTACCCTGTTGGTCCACGTGGTCGGTTCTTCTTCGTTGGGGCAACCTACAAGCTTCCATAAGAAAGCACTCGATCAACAAAATAAGAAAGGCCGGATCCAACGATCCGGCCTTTTCTCATCAGGCTGTATTCTCGAGCGATCCGCTACTCAGGCAATTCGATGCGGCGGTACACTAGGTCAGCGTAATCGTTGACGAGGGCTTCCGACATGTTGCCGGGCTTGAATGTGTGCTCGCCGATTTCGGCCACTGGCGTGATCTCAGCAGCGGACCCAGTGATGAAACATTCGTCAAAGGTTGAGAGCTCATCCGGCATGATCGCCCGTTCCACCACTTCAATCTGGCGCGCTTTGGCGAGTTTGATGGCGGTTTGGCGTGTGATCCCGTTGAGAAAGCAATCCGGCGTTGGCGTGTGGATGGCGCCGTCGCGCATGAAGAAAATATTCGCGCCCGTCGCTTCAGCAACCTGACCGCGATAATCGAGCATCAAGGCGTCCGCATAGCCTTCATTCTCAGCCGCATGCTTGGACAGTGTACAGATCATATAGAGACCTGCCGCTTTAGCATGGCACGGCGCAGTCAGCGGATCCGGACGACGATACATGGCATGCGTCATCCGAATGCCTTTCATCTTGTCAGCGAAATAATCGCCCCAGGCCCAAACCGCGACGGCCAGGTGGATGGAATTGCTCTGCGCTGAAACACCCATCATCTCACTGCCGCGCCAGGCAAAGGCGCGAACATAAGCGTTCTCGAGACCGGACTTTGCGAGCGTCTCGGCTTTGATCGCCTCAAGCTCATCAACGCTCACTGGCAGCTCAAAGCCCATGATCTTCGCGGAGTTTGCCAGACGCTCAGAATGGCGCCGCGAGGCATAGATCACGCCGCCATACGCGCGCTCGCCCTCAAACACACAGGAAGCATAGTGCATAGCATGCGTCAGCACGTGGACTTTCGTGTCGCGCCATGGGACGAACTGTCCGTCCATCCAGATATAGCCGTCACGATCATCATAGGCTTGGTCTGCCATTCTCTTTTCCTGTCTTGCACTTTTACCCAATTCACGGGCATTCTCAGATCACTATGGTGGATGTCAACCAAATACGCGCGAATGCTCCAGGATTCGACCCCCGTCTCTTCTTAAGAGACGAAGAGCTGGACTACGGAATTGCATTGCTCCTTGCTGGTGAACGGGCCTTGATGAAGGCCGCCGGCGAGATTGCCCGCGACTTTTCGCTTCCGGCGCTTGCAGCTCGGGTGCTGATCACTGTGCGCTTTCAGCCAGGCCAAAGCGTGAATGTCTTGCGCGATCAGCTCGATGCCACGACGCCAACCTTCGCGCGGATCATCGCCGATCTGGAAAAACGCGGTTTGATCGAACGGCGGCAAAGCCCGCATGGCGACCGCCGGACCCGCCAACTCTATCTCAGTCATGAAGGCAAACGCCTCACCGATCCCGCCACGATCGCAATGCGCGATCGGTTGCGCCTGGCTTACCGCGCCGCCGGATCAGGTGCCGTGGCCGGTGCGCGAAGCGTGCTGGAGTCTCTCTCATGAGCGCCGAAACACATCTTCTCGTCGTCGATGATGATGACCGGATCCGGGATCTGCTCAAGCAATACCTGTCACGGCACGGCCATTCAGTCACCACAGCAGCAGATGCAGCGGCCGCGCGTAAACTGTTCCAAACCTTCAGCTTTGACCTCGCGATCTTTGACATCATGATGCCGGGCGAAGATGGGCTTAGCCTGCTCAAGGCGCTGCGCGATGAAGGCAATGAGACGCCGGTTTTGCTGCTCACGGCTCGAGGCCAAGCCAGCGACCGGATTGAAGGCCTGCGCCTTGGCGCGGATGATTACCTGCCGAAACCGTTTGAACCAGAAGAGCTCGCCCTGCGCACCTCAGCGATCCTGAAACGCAGCCACGTCCCGCCGCCGCCAACCGAGATAGAAATGTCAGGCCTGGTGTTTGAACCAGCAAAGGGCCTGCTCACTGGGCCAGGCGGAAACATTCGGCTCACCGATAGTGAGCACCAGCTGCTTGCGATACTGGCCAAAAACCCAGGCGAACCTGTATCTCGCGAGGCGCTGGCCGCAGAGACATCAAATGGCACCGAGCGCAGCATCGATGTGCAGGTCACAAGACTGCGCAAGAAAATCGAACCTGACCCGAGGAACCCCATTCACATCCAAACTGTACGCGGTATCGGTTATCGCTTGATGCCAGACTGATCAAAGGGACCTCCATGTTAAAAGTTCACCATCTCCGCGTCGGGCGTTCAGTCTTCACAGTTTGGCTGCTGGAAGAGCTTGGCGCGCCCTACGAACTCGAAATCTACATTCGAAACGAGATGGGACGTGCGCCGCCAGAGCTTAAAAATGCGCATCCGCTCGGCAAATCCCCAGTGATCGAAGATGATGGTTACATCTTGGCTGAGTCTGGGGCGATCGCGCTTTACCTGCTCGATAAGTTCGATCCCGAAAACAAGCTCGGACCCGATTCAGATCCAAAAGCCAAAGGCGAATGGAACCAATGGCTGATGTATTCTGAAGCATCCGCATTTGCGCCTCTGCTGATGAAGCTGCTGCTCAGCAGAATGGAAGACAAACCACCTGTATTCGACATGTTCGCCTCTGGCGAGGTTGCCCTTCAACTTGGCTATCTGGAGGCGCGGCTCTCTGATCGTGAATTCGTAATGGGTGATCGCTTCACCGCACCCGATATTGGCACAACCTATATCGCACAAATGGCAGAACGGCTTGGCGAAATTGGACCCTATCCAAATCTCGCCGCCTACCTCGCTCGGAATACGGCGAGACCTGCCTTTCAACGGGCCTTGGAAAAAACTGGCGGCTAGCCCGAAATCTGAGTCATCTCATCTTTGAGAAAGAGCTTTTCGCGTCGCAATCTCTGCAACTCAATTGAGCAGGGATTGGGGCGTGCCAGTTCGTCATCCAGCGCGCGATCGAGACTGAAATGGCGTCGAACGAGCGCCTTTAGTCTCGCCTCTGTTTTGACGTGAAGCACTCGCCCGCCTTCATTTTCCCAACGATCTGTTTCTGACATCAGACCCTCTAGCTCTTGCCGCGCTTAATCCGGCGACGACGCCAGCCGCGCCGAGACTCATGCTTTGGAGTCGGCTCCAGGGTCACGAAACTGTCTGCGTGATTGACTTCGTTCACCGCCAGTTCGGACGGCACGAAAGTCGCGTTAAGCTCGCTGGCTTGGGAGGAAACACTAGATTGCGTACGAAACATGATCGTATCCTTCTTGTTGTGATGACTCCGAAAATGGTTGACGATTGCGATAATTCAAATCTAAAGAAACTTCCGAATTGATAGATTAAGGCTACCAAAAATGCGGCCCACACTTCGACAGCTTCAGTATATCGTCGCGGTTTCAGAGACCGGGCGTTTTCATGAGGCCGCCAAACGCCTTCATGTCAGCCAACCAAGCCTTTCATCGCAAATCGCTGATGTTGAACAGCAACTCGGGATTCAGCTTTTTGAGCGAGGCCGTAATGGCGCTTTGATGACCCCGAATGGGGAGGAGTTTGTTCGCCGAGCGCGTTTGATTTTGCGCGATGTTGAAGACCTGAAAGCCTCAATGAGAACTGGCGACACGGCGCTGTCCGGGCGCATTCGACTGGGCGTTTTACCATCGGTCGGCCCGTATCTCCTACCGCCCGTCGTGAAGGACCTCCATCGCTCTTATCCGCAACTTCGATTGCTGGTCGAAGAGCATTGGACCGACCGCCTAAACACGCAATTGCTGGACGGCACGCTCGACTGCATCATCTCCACGCCGGAGGATCACAAGGACCTTGCGAGCGAGCTCTTGTTTGAAGAGCACCTCTGGGTGTGCGCTGCGCCGGACGATGCGCTCGCAGGGGATGGTCCATTGGACCCTTCAGACTTGAAAGGCAGCGAAATTCTCAGCGTTGGACAAAGTCACCGGCTCAGCGCGTCTGTTCGCGACCTCGCTTCGCGCTCGGGCGCAGACGTTAGCTCGGTGTTCACCGGCACCAGTCTCGACGCCATCCGGCATATGGCGGCAACGGGCGCAGGCGTCGCGATCCTACCGGCCATTTATGCCCTTTCAGAAGCCCGCCGCGATCCTGATCTTGTTCTGCGTCCGCTCAAAGATCAAAGCGTCAAACGCCGCGTGTCTTTGATCTGGCGAAAAACCTCTCCAATGTCGGAAAGTTTCAGCGTGATGGCCGAGATCTTACGAGAAGATGCCCGCGCCATTTTGAAAGACGATTTGCACTGACGCACGGTCTACCCAAAACATGAGCGTGGATCTAAAGGACAAGTATGGATGAACGCGCCCCCAACTATCGCCCAGGCCCGCTATCGAGCTTGCTCATAGGATTGTCTCGCCACACAGTCTTTGGACGTGGCGGCATGCGAAAGCTGATGGCGAAAAGCGTACGCGCGCTCAACACCGGTCGCCCCCTAGACGTCAGCCTTTATGGCGGACAGGCGCGCCTCCATCACACCGGCAACAATTCTGAGATCAAAGCGCTGCTCAGCCCCAAACGCTATGCACGCGAAGAGTATGCGTTTTGTCGAACCCATATGCCCAGCGAGAATGGCGTATTCCTGGATATTGGCGGCAATGCAGGCGTGTTCAGCTTGTTCGTCGCCTCGCTGATGCGGTCTGGCACGCTGATTTGCGCCGAACCACAACCGGTAATGTTCGCGCGCCTCACCACGAATTTTTCGCTCAACACAGATCTCACCGAACGGTTGCGGATCGAGCTCAAACCCACCGCCGTTGGAGGCAACGAGCCTGGCACCCTGACGATTTCAACCCCCGAAAGCGCTGGCCAAGCCTCAGCGCGAGTCAGTGATGGAGACCCGACAATCGAGGTTTCAGTGACGCCCATGCTGGACCTCTTGAACTCAAGCGGCGCCGAAAAGCTCGATCTTTTGAAGATTGACGTCGAAGGTTTTGAAGACGGAATTCTCTTCCCATTCTTCGACACAGCCCCGTCAGCGCTTTACCCAAAAGCCATCGTCATGGAAGCCTGTCACGCAAACCGCTGGGAGCGCGACTGCGAGGCGCTTTTGCTCGAAAAGGGATATACAATCGTCCATAAGGACCGCACCAATATGATGTTAGTTTTGGACTCATAGGCCGATGAGCGGATTTCGACTTCGGGATTACACGCCGCGCGGACTTTATGCCCGCCTCGCCGGGCTCGTGGCCCTGCCTGTAATCGCGATTTTCGCCATCTTCTCCTTCTACTATTATCAAGAACACATCAGCGAAGTGAATGAAAAACTCTCGCAATCAATTGCACGTGAAGTCGGCCTGATCGTGGACATTTGCGCTGCCCCAGATCACAGCCAGCAACGCGAAACGCTGGTGGAAAACCAACTCGGTCTTCGCTTCGACTGCGACTATCCGAATGCGATGGAATGGCCGGAGGAGTCTCGCCAACGGTTCGGCTATGGCAAAGTCTTGCGCGGTCAGCTCGCCTCCGTCACCCGGCACCCGGTTGAGGTGCGCACCGTCCAGACCGGGCGCGTCTTGGATTTCAGGATCGATGCAGGCGACGGGATCGTGCGAGTGTTGATCGACAGAAAGCGGGCGCTGGCAGCGAATACCCATTTCACAATCGTTTGGGTCCTCCTCGGCGCAGTGATCATGCTCGGGCTCGCCTTCGCATTCCTGCGCAATCAAGTCCGATCGATCCTGCGCCTGACTGAAGCCGCGAAAGCCTTCGGTCGCGGCCGGGATGTCCCCGGGTTCAGACCTAGCGGCGCAACCGAGATCCGAGATGCAGCGCGGGCGGTCACCGATATGCGTGCGCGCCTTATGGCTTTTACGGACCAAAGAACCGCGATGCTCGCCGGCGTCAGTCATGATCTGCGCACCCCGATCACACGGCTAAAGCTGCAATTGGCGATGATGGAGCAGACCGAAGAGATTACTGGCGCGCGCAGCGATCTCGAGGATATGTCGAAAATGCTGGATGAGTATTTGGCATTTGCGAGCGGTGAAGAAGGAGAGCGCGCTGAAACGCTGCGGCTCGACCACATCACCCGCACGGTCGCTGAGCGCATTGATGGCGTCACAGTGGTTGAGGCGACTGAAATCTCGGTGACGGTTCGTCCGATGGCGCTGACGCGGACTTTGACCAATTTGATGACGAATGGTGTCGGCTACGGCACACGTTGTGAGGTCCGGCTCGTCAAAGGACCCCGCATGGCCGAGATTTTACTCGACGATGACGGCCCTGGCATTCCTGCTGACCAACGCGAAGACGCGTTTCGCCCGTTCCACCGTCTCGATGATGCACGGTCTCAAAATGTCACGGGGACCGGGCTTGGACTGACCCTCGCCCGTGATTTCGCCCGCGCTCATGGCGGTGACATTCGTCTTGAAGACAGCCCAATGGGCGGCTTGCGCGTTCGATTGCGACTACCGTATTAAGCTTCGTCCGCGTCAGGGACGTCTGGCTTAGCTTTGCGGCCGCGGGATTTTATCCACGCCGCGCGCTCTTCAATCTTGATCAGCTCTGCATCCAAGGCTGCCATAGTTCGGCTAAGGTCAGCGCTGGTCTCCTGGCGCCAGGCGCGTTCGGCCTGCGCAATCGCCCACCCCAGGGCGGCGATCTGAACACCGCGTGGGATCGAACTTGTTCCATCTAGCCCCGCGCATGCCAGAGCCCATTTCGCGGTCTGCGCGCGCGCTTTTAGTCGAAGTGCTAGGCCATCCAGCGACCGGTCGCGCCACCGCAAGTAGGACATGGCGCCATCGCGAACCTCTTCCATCGCCTCAAAGCGCAGCATGATGACGTCGAAGAGGCGTGTACGGGCCGTTTCTTCCTCATCAACTGGTTCTTCGCTCATCCCGGCATCGAAGATCTTCTCCACCGTCGCCGAGAGATCATCCTTATCCGCAACGCCGTGAAAATCTTTCAGCGCAAGGCCCGCTTCCTCAGCGATTTGCGCGAGTGTCAGATCACCCCACTTGCCGGTTTCCGCCAGCTTCAGTGCTGCCTTAACGCCAGATTGGATGATCTCATCTTGGGTCATTCGGTTTCCTTCGAGAGCGCAATGTCGCGCGCGATCGCCGCGCCGACGGCTTTCTCGAATACAGATGGCATGGCTTCGGGCGACATCAAGACTTCAAGCGCCGCCTGCGTCACTCCGTTCGGAGAGGTGACATTCTTGCGAAGGGTTGCGGCCTCCTCGTCAGAGCCTTCCATCAGCGCCCCGGCGCCTTCGACGGTTTTACGCGCCAGGCGCATGGAAAGTTCAGGATCGAGCCCATGCGCCGCGCCTGCGGCGGCCATGACTTCTGCCAATAAGAACCCATAGGCCGGACCACATCCCGAAATCGCGGTCGCTGCCGGGAGGAGATCCTGATCGATCGGGCCTTCAACCTGGCCGAGTGGCGCCAGCAGCGATGTGAGCTCGGCGATCGCATCACTGGATGCGCCCGGCTTGGTACAAAGGATCGTCACACCTTTGCCAACCAGCCCCGGTGTGTTCGGCATAGCGCGGGCGACATTCTGTGTTGCAAGCTTCACCTCAAGCGTTTCCAGCGTCACGCCCGCCATAATCGAGAGCACACGTGTTTCAGGGCCAACACGGGCAGCGATTTCATCTGCCAATTGACCAAACACTTGCGGCTTCACCGCCACAACCAGCACGTCTGAAGGGTTTGGCTCGGGATTGAGACGAACCTGTTTCTGATCCGCCCAAGTTTGCACAATTTCAGCCGGTGACGGATCGACAATGTCGATATTCCCAGCCTGGCCAGCTTTCAACCATCCGCCCGCTAAGGCAGAGCCCATTCGGCCGGCACCGACTAGAGTGATGTGTGTGTCTGTCATGCTCATCCTCGTCACTGACGGTCTGGATGAGGGGTTTAGCTGAGCGGCCTAAGCTTCGCCAGCTGTTTCGAACAGAGCCGCTTCGAGCGCCTCGCGCGGTGTCTTGCCCGCCCAGATGACGAAGTTGAACGCTGGGACGAACATATTCACCGCATCAAGCCCGGCCGCCATAACCGCGCGAACCTCGCCCGTGTCAGGCTCGACCCGATCCAGCATTGGCAGCGCGTGACGGAAAATAATCACGCCTTCTTCAGCCCAGTAGTCAAAATGGCCGAGCCAGAGCCGCTCATTTGCCATCATCACCAGCTCAGCAATTGCCTGGCGCCGTGTTTCGGTGGGTTTGACATCCAATGTGATGGAAAAGTGCATGGCTGGGGGTTCGCGGCGATTTGCGAACATGCCGCCCATATCACCCCACTTAGAATTCGCGATGCACTGAAGCGTTTCATCGTCTTCGTCGCGCTGGAACTCCCAACCCGCTTCCGTCAAGCAGCTTTCGACAAGCTCAAGCGCATCGATTTCCATTGTGTGGGAACGATCTACGGACAGGCTCATGGGCTCCCCCTTCCGAATCAGTAAGGCCTTCTTGCCTTGGGGTAAGGCTACTCATGCCCGACTCATCGCGCAAGAGTCTTGGTTAAAAAGCAGTGGACGGTTTTATTTCTCGAGCTTTTCCAAACGCTTCTCGAGCGCCTCAACACGCTCCAAAGCTTGGATCGCAATGGTTTTCAGGGCCTCGACCTCTTCGCGGCTGGCTAAATCCATATCAGCGATCATCGCTCGGATGCGAGATTCTCCGGCTGTTTTCACTTCTTCACCGGCAGCGCGCGCCGCGCCCATAGCGCCGGTCATCAACCCTGCGAGATCATCCAGGATGGGGCTCTTTGCAGACATGTCACGACTCCCTTGCGCGTCTTGAACCTGTTACGTTTTGTCCGTAGCAGATGGGAAACAAAATGCCGACAGGAAAGACCGCCGCATGAGTCTTCTAGCGATATCAGCCATGAGCTTCCCGGAATTCTCGCCGGCCATCTTCCAAATTGATCTCGGCTTTCTCGGGCTCGGGAAGTTCCCTATCCGTTGGTACGCACTGGCTTATATTGGCGGTTTGCTGATCGGCTGGCGCTATGCTTTGGCGCTCTCGAAGCGTCCTGGCCTCTGGGGCGGCACGAGCCCGGCCAACAATGAAGATATCGATGATCTTCTGTTTTACGCGACCCTCGGCGTTATCTTGGGCGGACGTATCGGCTATATCCTGTTCTACCAGCTGCCGCATCAATGGGATCAAACCATGGCTGACCCGGTTAGCCTGCTGCGGATCTGGGAAGGCGGCATGAGTTTCCATGGCGGCTTGATTGGCGTCGCTGTTGCGATCTGGTTGGTGGCGCGGCAGCGCAATGTGCCCCTGCTCTCGATTGGCGATATCGCAGGCGTGGTCACGCCGATCGGCCTGTTCCTTGGGCGGATCGCAAACTTCATCAATGCAGAGCTCTATGGCCGGCCAGTGCCCGAAGGCAGCTCATGGGGTATGATCTTTCCGGAAGGCTATGTTCGCGGCTCCACACCGAGCGCCTATAATTGGCAGTCTGGCGAGTGGGTCTATCGCGGCGACGAAGTCGCGCGTTATCCGAGCCAACTCTATGAAGCAGTGTTAGAGGGCCTGATCCCAGCAATCATCCTCAGCATTCTCGTATGGCGCTTCAAAGCGCTTCAGCGCCCAGGTCTGGTGGCTGGATTGTTCTTGCTCTTCTACGCCTTCGGTCGCACCGTTTCTGAACAATTCCGTGAACCAGATGCCTTTGTTTCAGGCCTACCGGAATGGATTACGATGGGTCAGATTCTGTCTCTGCCGATGTGGATTGGCGGCGCCTGGCTGGTTTGGGCGGCGTTGAAAAAAGCAACGCCTGCTGCGCAAGCGTGACCTCGCTTAAGCAACGCCTCATTTCCATGATCCAGGCGAGCGGGCCAATTCCTGTCGCCACCTATATGGATCTCTGCCTGCATGATCGCCAACAAGGCTATTATGCAACCCGGCCCGGACTTGGCGAAGATTTCATCACAGCGCCCGAGATCAGCCAGATCTTTGGTGAGCTGATCGGCTTGTGGCTCGCCAATGAATGGCAGGCTTTGGGTAAACCCGCACGCCTCAACCTCATCGAAATCGGCCCCGGCCGCGGCACCTTGATGGCTGACGCATTACGGGCGGCGCGCTCTGTCTCAGGGTTCATGGACTCAGCTCAGCTGCATTTCGTTGAAGCCAGTCCAGTATTGCGGGCCAATCTTGCAGATCGCTTCGCAGACCAAAGCCCGGTCTTTCTCGACCAGTTTGAAGACATCCCCCAAGATGCGCCGGTCCTGCTGATCGCGAATGAATGGCTCGATTGCTTGCCCGTGCAGCAATATGTGCGGGTTGGCGAAGCATGGCACGAGCGGGTCATCGGTCTCGATGATGCCAATGAGCTCACCTTTGGACTGAACTCTGACGCGCTCCCACCTGACATTGACCTCGGCACGCGCTTGCAGGCCCTTGAGCTGCAACCTGGGCTGAAAACACTGTCCGAGGGTCTCGCAAACCTATTCGCGCAGACCCCGGGGCACGCACTGCTGATCGACTATGGTCCGGCAGACGCCACGCCCAGTGATACACTCAGATCTTATCAAACGGGCGCGCAAATCGACCCACTTACGGCGCCAGGTGAAAGCGATCTTACCTGTGATGTCGACTTTGCGCGGCTCGCCCGCCTCTGCCAGGACGCCACGCTGCGGGTCTCCGGACCGATCTCTCAAAGCGCCTTTCTATTGCGATTGGGCGCCGAAGCGCGGCTCAACCAATTGGCCAAATCGCATCCTGATGCAGCCCAAGACCTGTATGACGGCATCCGAAAGCTGACAGACCCAGCAGAGATGGGAGAGCGCTTTCAGGCCATCTGTATTAGCCATTCCGATCTGGCACCGCCCACCGGGTTTTAGAAACGTCTTACAAATTTCCGCGATAAATTGACCCTAACGTCAACGGAAGCCTTGTGTTTCTCGGCGGTCCTGCTACCTGCCAAGCATTATCAAGTGAAGAAACTCGGGAGTCGCCCATGAAGGTCCTCGTGCCTGTCAAACGGGTCATCGATTATAATGTCAAAGTCCGCGTAAAGTCGGATGAGACAGGCGTCGATTTGGCCAATGTCAAAATGTCCATGAACCCTTTCGACGAGATCTCTGTCGAAGAAGCTGTTCGGATGAAAGAAGCCGGCGCAGCAACAGAAGTTGTTGCCGTTTCTATTGGACCACAGCAGGCGCAAGAGACCATTCGGACCGCGCTCGCCATGGGCGCTGATCGCGGCATTCTGATCAAAACAGACGATGACGTTGAGCCACTCGGCGTGGCCAAGCTGCTCGCCAAAGTGGTCGAAGAAGAAAGCCCGGATCTGGTCATCCTCGGCAAGCAAGCGATTGACGATGATAGCAACCAAACTGGCCAAATGCTGGGCGCTCTGCTCGGTTGGCCACAAGGCACGTTCGCATCTGAAGTCAAAGCTGATGGCGGTAAAGTGAATGTGACCCGCGAAGTTGATGGCGGTCTGCAGACTGTCGCGCTTGAAGGCCCAGCGATCGTCACCACGGATCTTCGTTTGAACGAGCCACGCTATGCGTCTCTGCCAAACATCATGAAGGCCAAGAAAAAGCCGATCGACACGAAAGAGCCAGGCGATTATGGCGTCGACATTGCGCCGCGTCTGACCGTCGTCAAAGTAACTGAGCCGCCAGTGCGCGAAGCCGGTGAGAAGGTCGAAGACGTCGCGGCTCTGGTTGATAAACTTAAAACTGCGGGAGCTGTATAATGGCTGTTCTTGTAATTGCTGATCACGACAATGCGGCGCTGTCTGACGCGACCGCGAAAACCGTCACCGCTGCGAAAGCTTTTGGCGGCGACGTAGACGTTCTTGTTGCAGGTAAAGGCGCTGGCGATGTCGCTGCCGCTGCTGCTGGCATCGAAGGCGTTCGCAAAGTGCTCCACGCCGATGGCGACGCTTATGAAAAGCAACTCGCCGAAGCCATGGAAGCTCTGATCGTACCGATGATGGATGGCTATGACGCCCTGTTCGCGCCAGCCACCACAATGGGCAAAAACGTAACCCCGCGCATCGCGGCGAAGCTCGATGTGATGCAGCTTTCAGACATTGTCGGTATTGAAGGCCAGGACACATTCGTTCGCCCGATCTATGCCGGTAACGCGATCATGACTGTGAAATCGTCTGACGCGAAAAAGGTTGTCACGGTTCGCGGAACCGCGTTCGACGCTGCAGGCACTGGCGGTTCAGCCGCTGTTGAAGCCGTCGACGCACCAGGCGGTCCATTCAAGTCTTCGTTCGTCTCTGAAGAGATTGTTGCAAGCGATCGCCCAGAACTGACTGCTGCGAAGCGCATCGTTTCTGGTGGCCGCGCGCTCGGTTCTGCCGAAGAGTTTGAGCGTCTTATGAACCCACTGGCTGACAAGCTCGGCGCTGCCGTTGGCGCGTCTCGCGCAGCGGTTGATGCGGGCTATGCGCCAAACGATTACCAAGTCGGCCAGACCGGCAAAATCGTTGCGCCAGAGCTTTACATCGCGGTCGGCATTTCCGGTGCGATCCAGCACTTGGCCGGTATGAAAGACTCTAAGATCATCGTCGCCATCAACAAAGACGAGGAAGCACCAATCTTCCAAGTCGCTGATTACGGCCTGGTCGCAGACCTGTTCAACGCAGTGCCAGAACTTACTGACGCGCTGTAAGCGGATCTGAATTCCACTCGAGAAACCCCGGCCCGCTCGGCTGGGGTTTTTCTTTGCGTGATTTCCTCTAAGGGTGACCTCAGAAAGGAAGCCTCATGCGCAGTGAAATCGCGAAGCATTTAGATCACGATCCACACTTCGAGTGGCGCGGGCAGAGCGTTACGCGGATCGAGAATCTGTCAGATATCATCTTCGCCCTGGCGCTCGGTATGATGTTGTTTGGTGGCTCCCCACCTCAGACCTTTTCTGAGCTCGTACACTTTCTGATTTCGATCATTCCGGTCACGGCGAGTTTCATCATCTTGTTCATGATCTGGAACGCGCATTTTGTGTTCTTCCGGCGCTATGCCCTCGCCGACAATATGATCGTTCTGATCAATTCAGCTTTGCTCTTGATGGTCCTGTTCACGGCCTATCCGCTGCGCTTCATCTTCGACAGTTTCTTTTGGTATGTGGCTGGCTCAGTAACTGGAGATTATTCTCAGCTCATGGAAACCGAAATGGACATCACCAATTCGGCGCGAAGCATGGCCTTCTTCGGGGCTGGATATGCTGTCATTTATACGCTGATGAGCTTCATGTATGCGCATGCTGTTCGCAAAGCGGACATGATCGGATTGTCCGAAAAAGAGATCTTGCTCACGCGCAAGGCGATTTGGAGCTTTCGCGGTGAAGTCGCGATCGCGATCTTATTGGTCATGGCAGCCTTGTTCACGCCGATGGGGCCGTTCGCCGGCTTCCTCATGCTGCTCAACTGGCCCAATGCCTATCTCGTGTCCTTCATCGTCGAGAAAACCCAAAAGAAAAAGCCCGCCGCGAGTGTCCTCGCCGCGGGCCCTGATCAATAGGTCTTTGCTAAGCCTTTAAGTGTCCAGGAAGCTCCGGAGTTTCCGGCTGCGGCTTGGATGCTTCAGCTTGCGCAGCGCTTTCGCTTCAATCTGACGAATACGTTCACGCGTCACCGAGAATTGCTGACCAACCTCTTCCAAGGTGTGGTCGGTATTCATCCCGATGCCGAAGCGCATCCGCAGCACGCGCTCTTCACGCGGTGTCAGCGAGGCGAGGACGCGGGTTGTCGTCTCACGCAAGTTCGACTGGATCGCCGCATCAACCGGCAACAACGCCGCCTTGTCTTCGATGAAGTCACCAAGGTTGGAATCCTCATCATCGCCAATCGGCGTTTCCAGAGAAATTGGCTCTTTTGCGATTTTCAGAACCTTACGGATCTTCTCAAGCGGCAGGCCGAGCTTTTCTGCAAGTTCTTCCGGGGTTGGCTCGCGGCCAATCTCGTGCAGCATCTGGCGCTGTGACCGGACGATTTTGTTGATCGTCTCAATCATGTGCACCGGAATACGGATCGTGCGGGCCTGGTCAGCAATCGACCGCGTGATCGCCTGACGGATCCACCAGGTCGCATAGGTCGAGAATTTATAGCCGCGGCGATATTCAAACTTATCTACCGCCTTCATCAGACCGATATTGCCTTCCTGAATAAGATCCAGGAATTGCAGGCCGCGATTGGTGTACTTTTTCGCGATCGAGATCACCAGGCGAAGATTGGCCTCGACCATCTCCTTCTTCGCGATCCGCGCTTCGCGTTCACCTTTTTGGACGCGCTGAACAATCTTGCGATAATCATCGATTGGAATACCAATCTCTTGCGCCACCATTTGGATCTCGCCGCGAATGGCTTCGATCTTATCGGCTTCGCGCTCGGTAAAGCGTTCCCACTTTTTCGACATTGCGGCGACGTCTTCGACCCAAGTCGGGTCAAGCTCGCGGCCAAAATAGTTCTTCAAGAATTCTGAGCGCGGCACACCGTGCGCATCCGCCAGGCGCATCAGCTGGCCCTCAAGGCCCATCAGCTTCTTGTTAATCGCGTAAAGCTGCTCCACCAGAGCTTCGATCCGCGCATTGTTGATGTGCATCGTCTTGAGCTCATCAACAATGTTCTGCGAGATCCCGTCATAGGATTCGCGGTCTTTCGGCGTCAGGCTTTTGCCTTCCATCCGCCGTCCAACCAGCTTTTCTTGCAGCTTACGGAACTTGGCAAAGCCAGCAGCGATTTCGTCGAGCTTATCGAGCACGCCTTCGCGCAGTTCTGCTTCCATGCCTGACATAGACATAGCGGCGCCTTCTTCCTCGTCCTCACGTTCTTCGCGGGCGTGGCGCTCTTCAACTGTTTCGTTCTCGCGTGCTTCAGCTTCTTCTTCGTCGAGCTCGTCTTCTTCTGGCGCAGGGTTTTCCGCGCCATAAGTGGCTTCAAGATCGATCAGGTCACGCAGCAGAATGCGCTCATTCACAAGCTCGTCACGCCAAACCATCATCGCTTCGAAGGTCAGTGGCGACTCGCAGAGACCGCGGATCATCGCATCGCGGCCGGCCTCGATACGTTTGGCGATTGCGATTTCACCTTCGCGGGAGAGCAGCTCAACAGCGCCCATCTCGCGCAGATACATGCGCACCGGGTCGTCGGTTCGGTCAGAGCCGCGCGCGTTGCCCTTCTTGGTGACAGCTCCGGTTGTGCTGGTCGTTGCGACGGCGGTCGACTTTGCCGCCGCTTCACCCTCTTCCTCACTGTCGACGACAGTGATGCCTTGCTCAGAGAGCATTGCCATCGTGTCTTCGATCCGGTCAGACGACAGCTCGTTTTCCGGCAAGATCTTGTTCAATTGCTCAAGCGTCACATAGCCTTTGGCTTTTGCGTCTTTGAGGAATTTTTTGACTTTGGTGTCGCTGAGGTCGAGGACCGGACGGTCTTCGCCTTCTTCAAGTACTTCCGCTTTGGCTTTCGCCATTTATCGCTCCTGTCCGCTGCGAACGCTGTCGCAACATACACTTTCAATTCCGTAAAAGGGGATCAGCTTTGATCTGCCTTTTCTGCTGCCTCATTGAGACGCGCTGTGCGAGCCCTACGTTCGGATACGAGCCGATGCCGGAGACGCGCATCCTCAGCAGTGGCAAATGCCTCTCCCGCGATACGGCCGGACTCGTCCGCGCCATCTGGGCGTGCATACTGCTCTAGGGCGATCAGCCATTCCCGCTCCTCTGAACCGCCGTGCGGTATTTTTGGGATGTCGGGATACTTTGTTAGCAGTTCTGCAGCGCGCAATTTTCCAAGACCCTCTAAATGGTTGCTGAGGGTCTTTCGGTCAACACCTGATTCAGCAGTATTTTGGCCAATCAGGGCGTCCCGTATGGCTGAAACATCCGGATCGGGGAAAACAGCGACCGCTAAGGCCTCAAAGCCAATCTCGGCCAAGTGGTGATCGTCGACAGCACGCACAACCAAGCCGAGCCCGCGAGTCTTCGCCGGAGGTCCGCCCCGCAGCGCCGGTTGGACGACCTGTCCGCCGCGGCTTGGCATTTGCCGCGTGCCGCGATTGGCGGATCTCTGCTGCCAGAGATGGTCACGCATGCGGGCCTTCAGTTCGCGCTCATAAGCTGATTTTACGGCGCCGTCCTGGATTGTGCTGGCCGCCTGCATCAGGCGCTGTTCGAGCCCAGCCTGGCGTTCCGGCGTGTCGACGGCTTCCAAGTCACGCTCCCGGCGCCACAGCACTTCCACCAGCGGCAAAGCGCCGCCCAAGGCCTTACCCATTGCCCCCGGCCCTTGTTCACGGATCAGGTCATCCGGATCCATGCCATCCGATAACAAGCAGAAGAACACGCTGCGCCCAGGCTGCAATCCCGGCAGTGCCCGCTCAATCGAACGATAGGCGGCGCCGAGCCCCGCCCGATCACCATCAAAACACAAGACCGGTTCTGGTCCGGCCCGCCATAGCAAACTGATCTGCTCTTCGGTCAGAGCAGTTCCGAGCGGGGCAACGGCATGACCAAAGCCTGCTTCGCACAACGCGATGACATCCATATAGCCTTCGCAGACAATCAAGCCGCCTTCATCCGTGCTCCCAAACGCCTCCCGCGCCGCCTTATAGCGATAGAGCACCCGTGACTTATGGAAGAGCGGTGTATCAGACGAGTTCAGATATTTCGGTTTGGCATCTGGCTGCAGCGCGCGCCCGCCAAATGCGATCACTTGCCCGCGCGCATCTTCGATCGGGAACATCAAACGCCCCCGGAACCGGTCGTACGGATCACCGCCGCCATCTTTTTCCACGGCGAGGCCGGCTTCCACGATTTCACTTTGTGAGAAGCCCTTCGATTTCAGATGCTCGAAGGTTTTGCGCCAATCGTCTGGCGAAAATCCGAGCCGGTATTTGCCCCAGTTTTGCGGACGGAGGCCCCGCCCTTCCAAATAGCGCCGCGCTTCAGCCCCTTCGGGGGCGCGCAAGCAGGCTTCGTAGAAGGCCGCCGCTGCCTCACTCGCCGCGATCAGACGCTGGCGGCGATCATATTGCTCCTGACTCTCTGGCGTCGCCTTGGGCAGGGACATTCCGGCTTCATCGGCAAGCTTCTCAACCGCCTCCATGAAGGAAAGGCGTTCGGTCTCCATAACGAAGGAAATGACATCCCCGCCCATGCCCGACGAAAAGCACTTAAAGATCTTCTTCTGATCATTGACGTAGAAACTTGGCGTTTTCTCATTGGTGAATGGCGACAGGCCGACCCACTCTTTGCCTTGCTTTTTCAGTTTGACCTTGCGCCCGATCACCTCGGACGGGCGGATCCGAGCTTTTAACTCGTCCACAAAACCGTCAGGAATCCGAATAGCGCCGCTCATCGGAGCAATATAGCGCGGGAAATGCCGAGCGCGAAGGAAATTAACGCTGAGCGCAGCGCCAAATACATCCAATTTCATCGAATCCGGAAACGCTATCCTATCCTGGTTGATGTACACCGGCGCACAGGTGGACATTTGCGTTGAAACAGAAATCTGATCCTTACAACGTGCCAACGGAGCACGAATTCGCCACAACCACAGTGTTGACGGGACTGGTCATACTTGTCCTGGCGGTTGGTATTGCGGTTGGCGTGACCTGGTTCACGACCCGGAACTATGAGCCACACATCCATCACCAGGCGATCCGGACAGCGTTCTTTTTGCCGCTGCTGATCGTCCCTCTATGTTCAGCGATCATCGGCTATCAGGGCTATCGAAATCACAAAAAGATGCTCGCCGTGGCCCACCTGGCGCGGACCGACGAGATGACCGGTCTATCCAATCGCCGAGCGTTTATGCACACCGCGACGAACTTATTCTCTGAAACGGATTTCGAATACTCCGGCCTGGGAATTTTCATCATCGACTTGGATCACTTTAAGCAAGTCAACGATGTGCATGGGCACGAAACCGGTGATCAGGTTCTGATCCACGCTTCAAAACAGATTTCAGCCGCGGTCACCGAGGATTGTTTCGTGGCGCGTCTTGGCGGCGAGGAATTTGGTGTCTTGGTCCCATTCCACGCGATTCCGCAGCTTCATCATATGGCTGAAGCGATCCGGTTTCAGGTGGCGTCGAACCCGTGCCTGCATGACGAGCTTACAATTCCAATCTCGGCCAGCGTCGGGGTCGGCATTGCTCACCCCCGCGACACCGTAAGCTCGGTTCTCAGCCGCGCCGATGACGCGCTTTATGAAGCCAAAGACAGAGGTCGCAACCGCTTTGTCGTAGCCGCCTAAGGCGCTTCTGTCTCTACGGTCTCAGTTTCCTCGGCAGGGGCCGGTTTGTTCAACCAATCCGCCAGCGCCTTGTACATGGCAAAGCTCTGATCATCATAGGCGCGAACGTAACCTTCCGGCCAAGCGCTTGAGCGTGCGACCACAAGATCGTTCTCGCGATCAATGTAAAGCGTTTGCCCATTCGCGCCTGAGGCGGTGAACGTGCCATCCGCATAGGTCCACCAGTGCCAGGCATAGCCGCGATTTGGGTTCGGATGGACGACCCCTGGCTTCAAATGCGCGTCGTCTGAAACCGTTGCGCGATCAACCCAATCTACGGGCAAAATCTGCTCACCATTCCAAGTGCCGCCCTGTTCGATAAAGACCCCAAACCGCGCCCAATCGCGCAGCGCAGAGTTGTAAAAGGCGCCGCCAATTTCAGCGCCATCCTGGCCCGCATTGTCGATGATCCACGCGCCGTCGAATTCCATCCCCAAAGGCTGCCAGATCGATTGCGATAAATAGTCCGCCGCATCCATATCGGTGACGCGCCGGATCAGTTCGAGCAGGACCTGACTTTCAGCGGTGTTGTAGTTGAAGGTCGTGCCAGGCTCATGTTCGCGCTTGTATTTGATCGCGAGA
>JALUWJ010000020.1 GCA_027019605.1 Henriciella sp.
ACAAATGTCGCTGCACGGTGCGAACGTGATCATCAACCTGTTCGGCGCGATTCCGCTGGTCGGTGAAGGCATTCAGAGCTGGCTGATGGGTGGACCATCGGTTGGTAACCAGACGCTGCAACGCTTCTTCTCACTGCACTATTTGCTGCCCTTCATGATTGCCGGTGTTGTGATCCTGCACATCTGGGCATTGCACGTGCCGGGGAACAATAACCCAACCGGGAAAGAAGTTCAGGACGTTGAAAAAGACACGATCCCATTCCACCCATACTACACGGTGAAAGATGGTTTCGCGATTGTTGTCTTCCTGATCATCTTCGCGGTTTTCGTGTTCTACGCACCGAACGTACTTGGTCACGCTGATAACTATATCGAAGCGAACCCATTGGTGACGCCAGCGCACATTGTGCCGGAATGGTATCTGTTGCCATTCTACGCGATCCTGCGGGCGATCACATTCAATATTGGCCCGATTGAAGCGAAACTGCTCGGCGTCATCTTCATGTTCGGCTCGATCGCCGTGCTGTTCCTGCTACCATGGCTCGACACGTCTAAAGTGAAGTCCATGCGCTACCGCCCGGTTGCGAAGCAATTCTTCTTTGGCTTTGTCGTCGCCTGCTTGCTGCTGAGCTGGTGCGGTGCGTCAAACCCAGATGATCCAATCATCTCAATGGGTGAAGACAAGCTGGTCGTGAGCTACACTGATGCTGCCGGTATCGAAGGCACACGCGTGTTTGAAGAATATGCCCCTGCTGCGCAGTTCCGCGATGAGCAAACAGCGTCTGGCGCAACCGCGTCAATCGCCGTTCAAGTCGCGCCGGCGTTCCGCTTCCTGCACCTGTCGCAGATCATGACGGCTTACTATTTCGCCTACTTCCTCCTGATCCTCCCAATCTTGGGTCTGAGAGAACGTCCAAAAGGCGAGCCTGACTCCATCCACCAGTCCATTCTTGGACATGACGCGCCCGCGGCGGCGCCAGCCGAATAAGGATTTACGGATATGAAACTCTTCCGTCCTCTCCTCGTAGGTCTTGGCGCGATGGCTCTTGGCCTGACCGCACACGCAGCCGGCGGTGCGAAGCACGCACATGCCCCAGACGATGGTTGGCCATTTGCAAAAGTGCCAGCTGGTCAGCTTGATAAGGAAAGCGTCCAGCGCGGTTTCCAAGTCTACAAAGAAGTCTGCTCGACCTGTCACAGCATGAAGCTTCTGTCTTACCGGAATCTCGGTGAAAAAGGCGGACCTTTCTATAGCGACGAGTATCCGAACGCGAATGACAACCCGCTCGTGAAAGCGATTGCGGCAGAAGTTGAAATTCTCGATCCCAATCCGGATGAGAATGGCGACCCTGTTTATCGTCCGGCAATCCCGGCCGATACGTTCCGTTCGCCTTACCCGAATGACCAAGCTGCTATGGCGGCGAATGGCGGCGCAATGCCACCAGATCTGTCTGTCATCACCAAAGCCCGCGGCCACGGTGCTGAGGGCGAGGGTGCGTCTTATATTTACTCGCTGATGACGGGTTATAAGGACGACAAGATCAAGACCAAGGTCGGCGAAGACGGTCTCAACGTGAACTATATTGAGTTCGATGACGGTGAGACAGTCGGTACCCTGACCCAGCCAACCGGTCTCTACTACAACCCATACTTTGCCGGAGACGCGACCCCACAATGGGACGGCGATCCACGCCACGTGCCATATGGCGGCTTCCTCGCCATGGCGCCGCAGCTACCAGACGGCCGCGTCGAATATATCGACGGCACCGAAGCGACGACTTCGCAAATGGCCTATGATGTTGCTCAATTCCTGCAATGGGCGGGCGATCCAAAGCAAGGCCAGCGCAAGTCTTTGGCGCTGCCTGTAATGATCTACCTCGTACTTCTATCGATCCTGCTTTGGTTCTCTTACAAGCGGATCTGGAGAAACGTTGAGCACTAAGTGTGCTTACACAGTGACGTGAATTGACGACCCCGCTCTGGATTGCTCCAAGGGCGGGGTTTTCGCATCTGGAGAAACAGAATGAGTAAATGGGTCATCGGCGTGATCGGCGGATCAGGGCTCTACGAAATTGACGGTCTTGAAGGGACCGAAGAGATCACGGTCGATACGCCCTGGGGCGCGCCGTCTGACACGCTGATCAAAGGACATGTAGGCGACGTCGAATTTGTGTTTCTCCCGCGCCATGGCAAAGGCCACCGGCTGACGCCGTCGACGGTGCCTTACCGCGCCAATATCGATGCCCTGAAACGGCTTGGCTGTACGGATGTTCTGTCGATCTCGGCCTGCGGCTCTCTGCAGGAGCAATATGCGCCTGGCGAGTTTGTGATGGTCGACCAGTTTATCGATCGTACCTTCGCCCGAGAGAAAACTTTCTTTGGGCCGGGCATGGTTGCGCATGTCTCCGTGGCTGAGCCGATCTGTTCGCGGCTCTCTGCGCTGGCAGGCGATGCAGCAAAAGCGGCCGGCGCCACAGTCCATACCGGCGGCACTTATCTCGCCATGGAAGGCCCGCAATTTTCGTCTCGCGCCGAAAGCCATCTCTATCGCCAGTGGAACTGTGATGTCATCGGGATGACCAATATGCCGGAAGCCAAGCTCGCGCGAGAAGCAGAGCTGCCCTATGCCACGATTGCCATGGTCACCGATTATGATTGTTGGCGCGCCGATGAGGCCCATGTCGAAGTCACCAATGTGCTTGAGGTCATGGCCGCCAACACCGCCAAAGCCAAGACAACGGTGGCGCAGCTCGCAGCGGTGCTGCAAGGCACGCCGCGGACGCCGTCTCCGCAAGGCATCGAGACCTGCCTCGACTATGCGATGATCACTGCGCCAGAGGCACGTGACTCGTCTATGCTTGCCAAACTGGATGCTGTGGCAGGCCGAGTGCTCGGCAGCTAAGTCACACTGACTGATAAAACCCGTCCGAACACAGAAGAGTCGCCTTGCGACTCAGCGGGCCATCGTCTTTAAGCCAGAGAAGGTGATCAGGGCAAAGGTGGCAATCCGATGAAACTCATTTCCTGCAACGCGAATCGACCTCTCTCTGAAGCGATTGCTGACCATCTCGATTGTCCTCTCACAGATGCCGAGGTCAAAAACTTCGCCGACAATGAGATTTTCGTCCGGATCAATGAAAATGTCCGAGGCGAGGATGTGTTCATCATCCAATCGACCTCGCGTCCGGCGAATGACAACTTGATGGAGCTGCTGATCTGCATCGATGCGCTGCGCCGTGCCTCGGCCGCTCGTATCACCGCCGTCGTTCCGTATTTCGGCTATGCGCGCCAGGACCGTAAAACGGATGGTCGAACGCCAATCTCTGCCAAGCTGGTGGCCAACCTAATCTCAGCAGCGGGTACAGACCGCGTCCTGACCATGGATCTACATGCCGGCCAGATCCAAGGCTTTTTCGACATCCCAACCGACAATATGATCGCGCTGCCGGTCATGGTCGACGATGTACAGCGCCGTATGGGCAAAGATCCGTTAATGGTCGTCTCGCCGGATGTTGGCGGTGTGGTTCGGGCGCGATCGTTCGCCAAACGGATCGGCGCTGACCTCGCAATTGTCGACAAGCGCCGCCCGGAAGCTGGCAAGTCAGAGGTCATGAACATTATCGGCGATGTCAGTGGCCGCAAATGTATTCTGGTCGACGATATCTGCGACTCTGGTGGGACTTTGTGTAACGCCGCAGCGGCTCTGAAAGAGCAAGGCGCAACATCGGTCAGCGCCTATATCACGCACGGCGTGCTGTCGAACAATGCGGTCGGACGGATCGAGAAGTCTGTCATGGACGAGCTGGTGATTTGCAACACGATCCAACCCGAAGCCGCCGACCTGAAGTCGAAAAAACTCCGGGTGCTTTCGGTTGCCCCATTGCTCGGCGAAGCAATCCGCCGAATTGCCAATAATGAAAGCGTCTCGAAACTGTTCGACTAAGTCGCTCGTTGCCTAAGACTTGTACAAGACTAGGCCTTTGACCTTTTCCGGGTTCACATGCTCGCCGTCTTTATAGACTTCCAGGTGAAGATGCGGGCCGGTTGCTGCTGCAGCGGACTTGCCGATCTTTCCAATCTTCTCACCGGCTTTGATCTTCTGACCTTTCTCGACGAGAATTTTCGACATGGATGAGAAGCGCATCTTGCGGCCATCTTCGATCAGGATGTCAGCGGTATAGCCGTAATCGTCTTTCTTCCCGACCCACAGGACTTTCGCGTCAGCAGGGCTGTAAATCGCGGTGCCATGCTTGCCTTTCAGATCAACGCCGTAATGCCACTTTTTGACGTCTTCCCACTCATAATAAACCTCACCGAACGGCGC
>JALUWJ010000021.1 GCA_027019605.1 Henriciella sp.
TGCACAATCAGAGCCCTGAGACCAAGACTCCGCATAACATACTACTCCGCATAATCAGTATTATGCAGAGCTCTGCATAATTCAGAAATAGGCGGAGGGTGGCTCAGAAAAGCCAAGGCTTCAGGACGCGAATATGTCTCGATCACCCTGGCAGACCCGCAGATCGGCCCACGCAAGATCTACGCAAACCTCGCGCCCGTGAAAGGCAAAAAGGGGCGTCACGTGATCCTCTGGAACCCGCGAGACTAGGGGGAAATCCAGTACACTTCAGCCGCTCCGAAGATCACCTTCGGGGCGGTTTTTCGTTGAAATGATTTGGTTAATCAGAAGGGTGAAAATTCACGCCGCGCTTATTGCGGCTATGACTGGCGGCTGTTTCCGGCATTTTTTGACATTTCGAAACGATGACGAAAGGAGCCAGAAAACATGTCACGATCCTCGAAGAAATCCGCCCGCAGCAACGAGTTACCTGAACTTTTGTCAGCCGCCGAGGCCGCAGAATTTCTGAACCTCTCGCCCATCACCTTGTCTCATTATCGCTGCCAGGGGCGCGGACCGATTTATCGCAAACATGGATGGCGTATCTTCTATGCCAAGCCCGATCTGATCGACTGGTCCAATGGGCAGCGCTGGTCTTCCACCGGCGACCCGATCCGCTAATGCCATGCGCTACCCGATCGCAATACTGACACTGGCTGGCCTTGGATTGATGGTGCTTGCCAGTTTCCATAACCCCCGAGATCGATTGATCTGGAACCGGACAGCGAGTGCGCCGACAGGGCTTTACTGGCTGAACGATGACCCATTCACCCTCGGCAGATGGGTTGTCGTCTCAGCCAGGAGCGATGATGCGCAGTGGGCACAGACCCAAGGATTTGTTGGTAAGGATTGGCCGCTTTTGAAACAGATTGCGGCGGTATCCGGAGACGAAATTTGCAGGTTCGATGGCGTGATTTCGGTAAATGGAAACACCGTTGGCAAGGCAAAGACGATCGATTCACGAGGTCGATTATTGCCGCTCTGGACGGGGTGTCAGGTCCTATCTGAGGCTGAAGTCTTCTTGATGAATCCGCATCCAGATTCGCTGGATGGGCGCTACTTTGGAGCGACTGATCTCAGCGATCTGGATGGCGTCGCCGCGCTGATCTGGGAATTCTGAACATGGCAATCGCGGCATATAGCGGCAAAGCGAGGCAAGTGGCGGCGAAAGGCGGCATGGAATTAGACAGCGAACCCGACAGGGCAAGATTAAAGGATGTACGTACACGCCCATCTAAGGCCTTGTCTGCACATCTTTTTTTTGTCGCCTAATGCCGCAATTTGTGGCGACACACTTTACGTATACTCCTGTGTTTGTTGGGTTTTTCGTGTCATACGATGCTAGGAGGGTGTTTTGAGTGGGGAGAATGAGTTCACGCCGAGGCTGGGGCGCGTTCGCGATGTTGGGGCGGGATCAGCCAGGTCTTTGCGGGCTCGTGTGTCGAAGGCAGCTGCGCGGATAGGCAAGCCCGGAAAAGGGGATCGGTTTTCAGGGCGCAATATCGGGCGCGGTAATGGGGCGGTGCCGCAGGCAAAGAGGGGTGTTCGCCGTATTGCTCGGATGCGCATGCGGAGGGTCATTGTCAAAGTTCATATTGCGCGAGCCAGAGGCGGTGGTGGTACGCGAGCCTTTGGTGAGCATGTCCGCTATGTCCAGCGCGATGGGGTCGAGCGTGATGGCAGCGGCGGTCAGATATACGGACGCGAAGGCGAGGAGATTGATGGTCGGAGCTTTGTCGAGCGCTGCGACGACGACCGCCATCAGTTCCGACTCACCCTGTCTGCAGAAGATGCGAATGCGCTAGGCGATTTGAAGCCCACCACGCGCGCCTTGATGGCGCAGATGGAACAGGACCTTGGCACTCCGCTGGACTGGGTTGCGGTCGATCACCATAATACTGGTCATTCGCACACGCATATTGTCATTCGCGGGAAGGATCATCTGGGCAAGGATCTGATCATTGCCCGTAACTATCTAACCGGCGGTATCAGAGGCCGCGCTCAGCAGATCGTGACCAACGAGCTTGGGCCACGGCGCGACCTTGAAATCGCGCAGGCTCAACAGGCAGAGGCGTCAAAGGACCGGTTTACCGGATTAGATCGCGAGCTGGCTGATATGGCTGTCGGGAACAAACTTGAAATTGAACCAGCGGCGGGTGCGGCAGATCGCTTCCGGCGGAGCTTGCATTTGCAACGGCTCAAACATCTTGAAGCCCTCCACTTGGCAACGCGCGAAGGCAAAGGACGTTGGCGGCTCAAAAAAGGCTGGGACCGGGCCTTAAAAGCCATGGGACGACGGGGTGATATTGTGCGGGGTCTGGCGGCTGGATTAGCTGCCGGAGAGACGGCGCGCGGGATGCGCCTATTTGAGGAACGGCCCTTGGATGCGAGGCCGTTGACGGGTGTGGTTATCTCACAAGGGCCAGATGATGAATTGCGCGATACGCGGTTTCTGCTGGTGGAGGATTTGGATGGCACGCGCTGGGCGGTTTCTGCCCGTGGGATTGAGCCGGGTGGTCTGCCACCGCGCGGAGCAGTGATTGAAGTGTCAGCGGCACCGCAGCAAGCTCGGGCTTCTGACCTGGTGATTGCAGACATCGCAGCGCGCAATGGCGGCTACTATTCTGACGGGCTGCATGTCGAGGCTGATCCGTCCGCTTCGCGCAATTATCGGGAGGCGCACAAGCGGCGACTAGAAGGCTTGCGCCGTGCGGGGCTGACCCAGCGCAGGGCTGATGGGGTCTGGGAGATTGGCGCAGACTATTTGCGGCGGGCCGCAGAGTTTGAAGCATCCAGAGGCGGCGGCATAAAAATACAGGTACGATCATGGATGGCACTAGAGACGCAGATTGAAGCGCATGCCGAGACGTGGCTGGATAGCACAAAGGCCCTAGATAATGAGCGGACCGACGGACTCATTGGTAAGTCGCGTGCGGCGCGTCTGGTCTTCCTTCATCGAGCAGGGTTTGAAATGGAGGATGGCGCGTTGTCGAAAGAGGCGCGTCTTCAGTTGGGCAGGGACGAGCTACGGCTTGCTGGTCAGCATGAAGCTCGCAAGTCTGGGCGGGAACAGTTTGCCTTGGGCTCCGGCGAGACGTTCGAGGGGCAGTTCGAACGTACAATTGATTTAGCGCAGGGGCGAATGGCGATCATTGGCAAGCAGAAGGCGTTTGCGCTGGTACCATGGCGGCCGGCTCTTGAGCGCCACCGAGGTGCATCACTGGTGATTGAACAGCGGGTGAAAGGATTGTCGTGGAGTTTTCCTGGTTCGCGGCAGCGGGGGCTTGCACGGTAAACCCACGCTGGCAAATTTCGCGCAAGATTTGTGGTTGAAACATTATCTGTCCAGTGTTTTGTAGATAGTGTCTCATTCTTCAACTTTGCATGATTTGGCGGCATATGAGTTACAGGGTTGCCTTCGTTTCCTTCCGTGGTTCCAAGAACCTCTATCCGGTGAATTGCCATCGGGGTGACATTATTGTTGGCGACGAAGTCTATGTCAGCATGATTGAAAAACAGGTTCATAAAAAAGCTGTTGTCCACGCCGTCGAATATTTGAACTGGGATTGCAAGAACGCAATCTACTGTTTGGTGGAGGAATTGAAGGGTCGAGAAGTTTGGGGAGACGTCATTGAGCGCCGTGAAAGCGATGTGCGGTTTCACACGAAGAAGGATCTGATCCGCTTCCTTTTAGACGCTGGCTGGAAGAAGATTGATCAAAGGTCCTCGAGGGCGCCTCTTTACTATTGGCTGGACAACCAAACGCAGACTGCTCGCCTGAGGTTTCACGGTTTAGGAATAGACATTCAGATTTTCGACTTCCTAGTTTGGATGGATGAGAACCATGAAGGAAGAGTTGCGCCGCAGCGCGATGGCTGGCGAATAGCAAGACACCGGTATTACCATTCAGGCAGATGCATTTTTGAGTTTGTGGCCGACTTTTCTGATGCGTTCTTGCGAAATGAGGACGATTTCACGTTATACCTGACACAAATCGGACATGATGGTTCGAAACGCTCTGACGTCAGCTCGTTTCCTGTGGAGAAGAAAGAAGCCGTGCGAGATTATTCGGATGGTTGCACACTTTCGGAACTGTACGATATTATGTCTGATGGAAGCGGAGGTCCTGCATATCTAGGCGATGGTATCTATCTGAATTCGGATGGTTCAAGTTTCGAGTAGGTTTATGTTCTCGCTGCCTGAAGTATCGTTCAAGTTCGCGAAGTGCTTTTTTGGGGCAATCCGAGATAGTTTCATTGCTTTGATTTGCCGCGATTTGCCGCCATTCACACTGGTCGAAGATAGACATCGCTATGAGACTGGACGGGTTTTCTTGCCCAGAGGTACTCGCTCATGTCGCCATCGAAGATATTAATCGGTCAGTTCCTGATTGTCCTAACGATTATTGCCGCAACGATGTGGGGCGCAACGCAATGGGTGGCGACTGAACTTGGCTATCAGCCAGGCCTAGGGCGGCCGTGGTTTATCTGGGGCGATGTGCCGATCTATCGGCCCTGGCGCTTGTTTCAGTGGTGGTATGCTTATGAGGCTTATGCGCCAGACGTATTTGCCCAGGGCGGCGCGATTGCGGCGAGTGGCGGATTGTTTGGTATTTTGGCGGCCGTTCTGGGATCAGTTTGGCGATCTCGTTGGGAACGGCGGGTCACGACTTATGGCTCGGCGCGCTGGGCGGAGCGGCGCGATCTGGTTGAAGCTGGGTTACTTGGGGGCGACGGTGTGTTTCTCGGGCGCTGGAAAGGCGACTATCTTCGCCATGATGGCCCCGAACACGTCATGGCCTTTGCGCCAACGCGCTCTGGCAAGGGTGTGGGCTTGGTCGTGCCAACGCTTCTGTCCTGGACGGGCAGTGCCGTCATTCATGATATCAAAGGGGAAAACTGGGAGCTGACGTCTGGTTGGCGCTCGAAGCTTGGCCCTTGCATTCGATTTGATCCAACCGACGAGACCTCGCCGCGCTACAATCCGCTGCTAGAAGTGCGCAAGGGCAAGTTTGAAGTGCGCGATATCCAGAACATTGCAGACATCTTGGTTGACCCGGTCGGCAGTCATGAAAGCCGCGATCACTGGGACAAAACTGGCTATGCCTTGCTCGTCGCAGTGATGCTGCACGTACTTTATGCGGAGGACAACAAATCTCTGGCAGGCTGCGCGGAGTTTCTTTCTCATCCGCAGCGTACCATAGGTGAAACGCTGGAGCTGATGCTCAACACCGCGCATCTGGTTGGTGGTGATGGACGCGGGCGCGTTCACCCCTATGTCGCTCGCGGCGCAAGGGCGATGAAAAACAAGTCTGAGAATGAGCGCTCGGGCGTTCTGTCCACAACACTGACGCTGCTTGAAGTGTTCAGCGATCCAATCATCGCCGACCTTACATCGACCAGCGATTGGGGCGTGATGGATCTGGTGGAGGCGGAGCGGCCAGTCTCGCTGTATCTGGTGGTGCCACCATCCGACATTTCGCGGACACGGCCCTTGATGCGATTGATCCTGAATCAGGTGGGTCGCAGGCTGACGGAGAGGTTGCCGCATAAGGGGCGGCGTAAGGTCTTGCTAATGCTGGACGAGTTTCCGGCATTGGGGCGCCTTGATTTCTTTGAGACGGCGCTGGCGTTTCTGGCAGGCTACGGCATTCGCGCCTTTCTGATCGGCCAGTCTTTGAACCAGATTGAGAAAGCCTACGGGCCTAACAATGCCATCCTCGATAACTGTCATGTGCGGGTAGCGTTCGCGACCAATGACGAGCGAACGGCAAAGCGAATATCTGACTCGCTTGGTGCCAAGACTGAGCTTCGATCACAGAAGAACTATACCGGCCATCGTCTCGCGCCTTGGCTGTCGCATATGATGGTCTCGCGTCAGGAAACCGCCCGGCAATTGCTTACGCCCGGAGAGGTAATGCAACTGCCGCCAAAACAGGAAGTGGTAATGGTTGCAGGCGTGCCACCAATCATGGCGAATAAGCTACGCTATTTCAAAGATCGCAACTTTACCGAACGGGTGCTGGCACCTGTGCCAGTGGCTCTTGAGGGCACAGGTCCGGTGTCGCTTTGGTCGAATAAGGTTGAGGTTGCAGAAACTGCTACGACCTCTGCAAACACGGCAACGGAGGATGAAGGGAAAGACCTTCGCCGTGAGATTAAGCGCGAGCCTGCAGAGGAAATTGAAGTTGATGGGGTGGAGATTCACCAGACACATGATGATACATTCGATCCGACAGACGCGCAGCATCTGGAAACGCTTCGCCGCGCTGTTGCGCTAGATCAGGCGGATCCAGACGTCTTTCCGGGATTCTGAGCCATGAAACGTCACAGGATCAATGTACGTCTAACAGATGAGATGTGGGTTCGCCTGCAGATTGCGGCCAGTACGCACGAGGCCACCATGACTGCCATCATCGAAACGGCGCTGGCACAGTATTTTGAACCAGAAAGAGTTGAAGCGCGGGAGAATGCTTTATTGTCTCGAATGGATAGGTTTGATGCTAGACAAGGGCAGATTGAAGCTGACGTGCGGCTCTGCGCTGAAACGATTGGGCAATACGTACTGTACTGGCTGACACGCACTGAGCCAATTCCAGAGGGTGAGCGCGATGCAGCTCATGCGTTGGGAAGACGGCGCTACGACTACTTTTTGGACCAAGTAGGACGGAAACTTAGAAGCCGGGAACCCAGTACTCTCTTAAAGTCAAAGCTGGCCGTCATCGACGAAAATTGACGATAGAGGACCGGGCAATTTTCGTTCACAGTGGAAAAGAACGTCTTGAGGCGAAGCGCCAGTCTACGAGTAAAAGTTCTGAAAGTCATCTTTCAGATCGTTTGGGCGGTTATGGAGTGCTTTCGATCTCTTCAAGCACGGTGCGGATAGCAACAGCTTGCAGTTTCTCCATCCCGATGTTCATCTCCATGCGCTTGATAACCGTAGCTATCTGCTCATCATCAATGACAGCAAACGCCGACGTCGAAACGAACAACTTTGGGACCTGTCGTTCCAATATATCTCTCAGAGTTTTCGCTTTTCTCTCTCTCCGCGCTTCACTTAGAAGCGCAGCGAGTATCCAACGCGAAAGAACAATGAGCGTAAGGATAGGCACGGGTAGGTTCGTGTCTTCCTTATCTAGTGGAATGCGCCCCATGAGGCTGTCCTTGAACCTCGGTCCCCAAATTCCGTTCACGACGCGCGCAGCCTGCGATAGGAATCCTTCTCGTTGCTGGTCAGTGCCAATGCCGGAAAATGGTATCAGGAATTCAGTGCCGCCTTCTTCTAGCGAATACTTCTTGGTGCACCCGTAAAGCATGAGGTAAATCATGAAGAGGGCCCGGGTTACAAAATTCAAATCAATGGTCGCATCAGATGATTTCAAAGTTTGGATATGCGATTCGAATGTACCGATGGATTTCACTAGGGATGCCTGGTTGCGTTCAAAGTCTCTGACGGCAATTGCGGTATGATCGTCGTTGGTAAAGTCCGCTTGCGCGGTTTTGGTACGAGTAAGCTCTTCGGATTCACCCTCATCATCCTGATCTTCACCTAGAGCAAGCTCGGCAGCTTCTCGAGCTTCTGCCTCGTCAATTGAATCACTGTTCTCCAGGTCGATAATCCCTCGCAGTACGATCTTCAGGATCATTTGCAGCGCAGGATTGTCGGAGTGTGCGAAAGCACCTGAATAAATATCCGATTTGAGATTTAGCGCCTGACGAAACGCCTCTGGTGACTCATAATCTCTTCCGGCAGAGATAGAAGTTGAAGTGGAGCGACTTCTCGCTGTTGGCGTAGCAATTTCGCGCGGTGTTTCATCATCATCAAAAATCAGGTGGATGTCTCTTGCGAGATTGATTAGGTCACTGTCGCCATTTAGAACGGCATCAAGTTTGCGTTTGAGACTGCTAGCGAGTGGATTGGGTGCTGATGCCATAAGCATTTCAGGGTCAACCACAATCACTGGCTTGCTGATGCGGCCATCTGCCAATTCGATGCGCGTGATAATTGTCGCAGCTGTAACTTCATCATCAATGGAAATAAAGGGGCGACGACCTCGAACAATCTGCGTTTCTATACGTTCATCGCCCACGTGGAAGCAGGACCCTTGCGCAGGAATATCGTCCGGGCAGGACCAGATCAATTGACGATCCCGTCGTTCAATTTTTCCTGGATCGAACAGCACGGATTTGGAGTTTTCATTTTCTTCCCTAATGGGCGAGGGGATGTCTGATGATTGGAGCTCTACCCCGAAATCGAGTCCTAATTGATGCTCAATGGTGCCGCGCGGCAAGCGACGATAGATGACAGCTTCGGTATTGATACCGGGTTTCTGAGAAATACCGAGCGCTGCAACCGTGCAATTGGCGCTCCCGTAAATAAGGTAATCATAGTGTTCTGTTTGCGCCATCATCATTTTGGCGTGAAGGAAACGATGCTCACCTGAGCTGCCCATAGGATGGAATATTGGGGCTGGTTTTAGGTTACACTTTTCACCAGGAAAGGTGGATTGACGCCGCTCAATCGCACTACCTGTCGACATAAAGATATGAGTCCGTGGACCGCCAAACGCGATGTGCAATCGACTGAGTGCGTTTAGGTCATTATCCCAATAAGGAGAGATGATGACCAGTCGTTCGACCTCGCCTTCGACCGCCGAAATAAATTGATCTGCCAGTCCACTGGGGGCGGCCGAATCAGAAAGGAGAAGGTCGATTAGCGTGTCATCAGAAAATGATTGAGCGCCAATAGTGCGGGGAGCGTCCTCTAACCAAGGTGATTGAGATTTCAAGAGATCTAGTTTGTAGCTGACGTCAGAATCATTTGTATCCACCAAGCTTTTCAATAGCCAGTCGCTCGCTTTCGCGATTAAGCTAAGTTGGACATCGTTATCATGATTATTCAACGAGTTTGACCAATTCAAAGCTGATACGACCTCTTGGTTGCTACCCCAACCAGCTGACGTGACGTTCGCAGATCCGATGTTGAGCCGCGCCTTAGACTTTCCGTATCGCAAGGCAATTTTTGGGTGGTAGGCTCCTCCGACCGATACTGGAACGATAAGGTACTTGCGCCCTGCATTAATGAACGCATCGGGCATTTGATCGATTGCTTGGGTGAGCATAGCCGCATCTGCCAGCAGAATATTGTTCTGGCATCCCATAGCTCGGAGCCGGTATTGAACGCTCGCATCATAGAAAGCCGGATCGACGCTAAACGTCGTCAGCACCGAGCTGTGAAACCCGGTACGCTTGAAATCATCAAATAGGCTGAACGGCACGTAAGAACGCCTTTCCGACCTCGGTCACTTCACCATCAACTCCAAGCAAGCGAGCATCTTCAGCAAATCTAATTAGATTGCCAATCCGAGGCGTCGTGAAATCGTATTTTGCTGGAACGCCGTCGACCAACTGTCCTTCGTCAACGATAAAGCGATAGGTGAACGTCCCGCTACTGGAGAGCTTTTGCCCAGCAATCAAAAGGTGATTGCTAATAATAAACTTTCGAATAAGCGCGGCGAGCACTTCTGCGGCTGGCTCATTCGCCAGTCGATCGAGCATTCCAAATATACCGGCCGCTGACCTTCCTGAAACTGTGGCGGAATGCAATATCCGCACAAATTCCCTATCGGAGCCCCATCTATTCCAAAGCGAAAGAAGAAGTTTAACCGCCTTGGCGGTATCGCCGTCACTAGGTGCTTCGATATTGTTCCTGACAATTTCAGAAACTTCATGAGCAAGTTCATGTTCCGCCAAGAGAACAGGTAAAGCAACCTCTTGTGCTAAGTCGGCGATTGGACGTGACTGGGCAGATGCCTGTTTGAGATATGCTGAGACAAGGTGTGCAGCTATATCATTGATAGAACGTGCACTATTTCTATTCACGCAGTGAGTAAGAGCGTTCAAGAGTAATTCGAGCGTGATATGGCAAAACTCATTGACCATATACGCGCGCCATGTCTGCAAGTTGGTGGCCAGTTCAATCTTAGCTTGGGCCGCGGTGTTGTCCTGAACATAAAGTTCACGTCGAAGGTCATTCTCACTTGCGAGACTCGTCTGTTTTACAATGCTCAATATGTTCCAAAGCGAAGCGCGGCGTGCCCTCGCCGATGGATCACTTTCGCGCTCACCGCAAAGATACTCACGAAGGAGCCGAGTTTCATTGGAATGTTCCCGTAGAAGCGATGGGTGAGCCTCTTCGGAGATCAATTCACAGGAGTCGCGGGTAATAGCCCCTGTCTCAATTGCATCAAGCAATAGTATACTTGCTTTCGGACAAGCTTTTTCGAATGCTGTCGCGAGTTGTAGACCATATTTTTCAGTTACTGCGTAAATGGGGGCTGTGTGCTCTTCCAGCATTCCCATCTCAAGCATGCTTGCAACGTAAAACTGCCCAAAATTTCCTCTCGGTGCCTTGAGGTATTGTTCTTCTTTGCCTGGTCGGTCCGTCCAGGCAGAAAAATCGAATTCCTGTTCCGAAGGTAGTTCCAAGTGGTCACCAGCCCAATTTGAACCAGCCATCCCTCCAGCTCCTTCATTATCGCCAATCCGTGAAGCCAGAACATAAATTGCTTCAGCTCGGCGTATAAATAATCTCCATTTGTCCTCGGCGGCAGAATGGTGCCGCAGTTCAAATTGCCGAATGACCCAGCAATAAAAAGAAAAATACCTCAAACGGTTAGTCACGTTCGTCAGGCCAGGTAGTAGGCTGGTGTAGAGCCGAACCGATGCGGCCTGAAGTCCGAGTGGGTCTCGGCCCGCGGAGAAGGCTCCCGGTTTGTTCCAATCTGGAAGATTATCTACTCGAAGCTCCACTAGAATCTCACACGATTGCCCAACAAGCTCTTGCCCTTTACGCTGATCATTGCGTCACCGTATGGACTTCACCGGTTGTAACCAGGACGATTAGCCCTCGCTCTGCACCTGTCATATCTAGATAATTCTGAACCTGCGCGCGGTAATGATCGAGTATTTCTGGCGTAGGTTGAACATCGCTCTTCCAATCGATAACAACCTGCGGAGTGCCGTCTGGCCCGAAGCTGGTTGCATCTGTGATGCCGACGGTGGCCTGTTCGCCGCCTTCTATATCGCTAACAGCATAAACCGGATACTCAGGAACAAGTGAAGGGCGTAGAGCGACGATTTCCGGAAGAGCAAGCGTACGTGTGACACAGGACGCCAGCTCATCAGTTGAAAGCCCTTCGGCTGGATCTTCGAATGCGGTTTGACCAAGTTCGTCAATGAGGACTGACGCCCGATCTCTAAGATCTGGAGTGTTCTCGGCTGTTTCGCCGGTTAAAACTTCCTCTAGTAGTTTATGAAGAATAAGGCCACGCTCCCGGCCGCCCTGGACATCTGGAATAGCTACATCTTGGCCAGTTGGGGTGGTCTCATTGGCCGCCCAGATCTCTACCGATTCAGGTGTCAACAATTGGCTCGGGCTGCCTTCGTCTCTGCTCGGAGCCAGCCAGAGCAGTCGTCGCTGGCGCTCGACAATCGCAGTTGCTTCCGCGGAAAAGCGCTCACGGGTTTGCTCATTTGGCTCACCTGTATGTGAGAAAGCGACATCTGAAGAAAGATGCGAAAGATCGAGTGCAGGTAAACCCTCAAGTGACAGATCGAGCAGTGAAATCCAGGCTGATTTTGATGGCACGGCATCGGCTCTCGGGAGGACAAGAAGTTCGCGTGCTCGGGTGGCGGCAACATACCAGAGCCGGATGCGTTCACGATCAAGTTCCGCCTTTTCAGCGTCACGCACTTCATCGTAGCCTGCCGGCTTCACACCAAAAACAGGGCAGTAGAATGTGTCGCTGTCTCGGTCGGTCACGGCGCTTTCCGCTGACATGATATTCGTCATCGTATTGATCGGCACAACGATGGGCCATTCGAGCCCTTTGGCTGCGTGCATGGTGTAAAGTGCGACGGCTTCTTCTTGAGCATCGGGTCGTCCTTCAACAGCACGCGCCTCGTCGGTCCAGGCCGCGATCATCGTTTCGGTGAAAGCGCGAAGGCCACGAACTGAGTAGGCTGTTGTCAGGCTGAGATAAAGATCCACATTGGCAAGTGCGCGCTCAGCCTGACCACGATGGCGCTCAAGCAGGATGGGCCGAACATGTAAGGCATCGATCGCTTGCGACAAAAGATTATGCGGCGTCGTATTGTTCGTCTGGCGATAGAGCGCTTGCAGCTTCTCCATTGTCGCTCTTGCCAACGGGTGCTTGATATCGCTCACATCAACGGTCAGATCGAGACGTGGGATCCTCTTGGGATCGTCCTCTGACCTCGGTAATGCCCAGATAATGTCGAGTAATTCTTCTTCGCTAAGCCCGACGAGCGGGCCTCGCAAAAGTGCCCCCAGAGCGAGCGTGTCGCGGCGGTCGGCAAGCACGCGTGTTAGTGCGATGAGATCCTGAATCTCTTGTCGGCGAAAAAATCCTTTACCAGCCTGCGTAGCTACAGGAATGCCCCTTCGTTCAAGAGCCTCCTCATAGCGCCAGAGATCGCTCCCTGTAGGCGCTAAAAGCGCAATATCGCCGGGGCGGCAGGTACGGTTTTCGCCCGTCCGTCGATCCAAGATCAACTCGCTGCCAATCAAACGTGCGCACATCTCGGCTACGGCCTCTGCCTCACCGTCGCGCCTCTGGTCTGCTGAAGCCTTGCCGTTTTCATCGGCAATTGCCACGTCCAAGGCCGCCACGCAGAGAGCTTCGCCGCTTGCTGCGTGGAAGGGCTCCAGCGCCGTGAAGCCGGGCTGGCCATCACTCGACAGTAATGCCTCGAACCGCTCGTTCACATAGGTCAGAATTGGCGCGCAGGAGCGGAAATTGGTGGAGATCGAAAGGACGCTTTCGGCATCCTGCGCGATGAACGTATCGCGCGCTCGGACATAGGCGCTGACATCAGCGCCGCGAAAGCGATAAATCGCTTGTTTGGGATCGCCCACCAGGAATAGAGCGCCAGGACGGACCTTGAAGGCACTCCAATCAGCTGTCGACCCATCCGTCGGCGGCTCTCCACAAAGACGCCAGAAGATTTCTGTCTGTAGCGGATCAGTATCCTGAAACTCATCGACCAGAACGTTTGAGAAGCGCGCAGCCAAAGACCGACGCACATCATCATGATCCCGCAGCAGGTTTCGGGCGGCGAAGATTAGATCATCAAAATCGAGTAAGGCCGTAGATCGCTTATGCTCTCGAAACCTCTTCAAGACGGGTTGAACTTGAGTGATCAGCTCTGCCAAGATGCGACTGGCGATATTCTGGAGCAAAGAGTTCCAAGCATCGCAGCACGCCGCGTAAAGTTCATCCGCTGCGATGTTGAGGCGTTCACCTTCACTTTTTGCAAGGCCTTCACGCTTAGCTCCGGCGACCCACTTTCCCTTCTTTTTATATGCGCGGAATTTGCCCGTTGTTGTGTAAATGTCGGAGGGTGGCGATGACTTAAGCGTACCAACGAGACCAGAAGGCGTTTCGATCACAGTGTCGTCTGCAAGCGACTTTGCCATTTGTGCAAAACACTCAGCGATACGAGCTGTTTCCTCCTCCAAAACCGGAGCTGTTTCGATGAATGTAGCAAACTCGTCGACAGCGCTTCGGAAAGCAAGCATTTGTGGTACAAGTGGGTTTGCGGTTGGTGCCGAAACCGTTCGCCGCCGCCGCAGGTTATCGACAATTTTTTGGATAAGCCCAACTGTCTCGCCAGGACTATGCAACACCATCTCAGCAATAATACCGTTTTCAGCACCGGAAAGGTGTTCATGCAGCCAAGTCTCGACAATCTCGGTGAATGCAAGGTCGGCTTGACTGCTGTCCATGACGCTAGCGCCTGGATCGATGTCCGCCTCGACGGGATATGGCTTAATCAGGCGCTGGCAAAATCCGTGGATCGTAGAGCATGTAATTTCATCAATATCCGCTGACGCTATCGCGAGATTTTCTTGATGAATATCTGACAGACCGTCCGGAAAGGCTATCTTCATTTCTATGGGAACAATGCCAGCAGAAAGCTCACTGACGAAGTCCCGCACCCGGATTAGAAGTTCGCTTGCGGCCAATTCAGTAAAGGTAACGGCTGCAATTGATTTAGGACTGACGCCCTCAGCCAGCATCGCAGCGATACGCCCGGCCATGACCGCAGTCTTTCCTGAGCCGGCACCTGCTTCAACGAGGATCGATTGATCATGCCGAGCAATTGCGATGTGCCTCGCGACGTCGTCGCTCAGAATTTCGATTCTGTTAGTCATCACTGGGCCTCCCAGACCTTAGCAGCATCATCCAAAATCTGAATGGCAATGGGCATTTTTCGTTTGCAGTAAGTAGCGCTTGCGTTCGCCGGTAACGCGAACGCCAAGTCATCATAATTGCCTCCGGTGTCAGGTC
The DNA here is from genome assembly GCA_027019605.1 of Henriciella sp. Lineage (GTDB taxonomy): Bacteria > Pseudomonadota > Alphaproteobacteria > Caulobacterales > Hyphomonadaceae > Henriciella. Next base: position 14,414 of record JALUWJ010000021.1, read on the forward strand.
CGGGTAGCGCATTGCCAGCCTGCAAATTGGTGCGGGCAGCCTTTAGGAAGCGCGTGACCTCGGTCAGCGTGGCTTCAGGATCTTCCAGCTGCAAATCAGTGTCGTCTCGTGGGAACAGGAGCGAAGCGCTTATAGAAACATCGGTGCCGAGCAGGGCTTTTACAGCGAAGGCATACAGGCAGCGTTGCAATTCTCCGCCCCCATTTATAACGATATCTTTTTTTGGCAGTCGTCCGGTTTTATAGTCGCGGACAAGCGCGCGCTTGCCATCACCAGAAATATCTAGGCGATCAATGTATCCTGAAATTTGAAACTCAGTGTCCGGAATTTTTACCGGGATAGCAGGGTCCCATGGAATAGGCGCGTCAGTTTGAGATGGCGCGCCACCGAAGGCGACTTCGCCGAAAGAACGCGACTTTGGCAGGCCCTCGTCGCGATAGGCTAGGGCGCGGGTCGTGAGATCGCGCACTTCGTCTAGCGTTCGATGCCATATGACTTTCGGGGGGGCTGCGCGCTCACTTTGCCAATGCTCAGCGATTGACGTTGCTGCGGAACTGACTGCGCTTGCAATCTGAGTTTCGGTCGCCTTTGCCAGTCCGTGGTCAGCTTCTAAAGTTTTGAGTGCGCGATCCAGCGTCAAGTGCACGAGATCGCCCATTGCCAGTGCATCAAGCACGAGCGGTTCGCTGGAGCTTTCTGGCATCTTTAGACTCATTCCATATCGCCAGACAAACCCAATTGGGTTTCGCAGAAGAAGCCGAAGTGAACTAGCAGACTGGGTGCGTCCCAGAATGGCGAGAAGCAGTGGATGGTCGGCGCGAACGAGTCCGTCATGGGGAGTAATCTCTTCGCGATGCCAATTGCGCCAAGCCATTGTCGCGCTGACTGCTTGCGGGGCAGCCGCGAATTCTTCCAGTCGGGCCATCAGACGGTCAGTCTCGCTGAACGCATGGCTGGGAACAGCATTGCGGCGGATATAGGTCTCTTTGAACTGCGCGCTGACCAACGAGCTGCGGCCAAGCAGGCGTCCCTCACTATCTCTGCGAGCGCGGGAGAGGGTGATCTCATTCATCGTCGTAGCGAGAATAGTGTCGAAGTCACGACGATCTGCCGTGCTAACTGGTAGAGGATCCAGTTCTTTTATGGGTATGATATGGTCGGAAATTAGACTGTCTTCAGAGGTGCCGCGAGGCCAGCGAGACGAGTTCATTCCAATTAGTCGAACAAACGGACGCGGCGACGCTGCCAAGGAACTTGCTGGCATCCAGGCAACGGAGACACATGCTTCCAGACCATCATCCTGTTTGAGTGTTTCCAGCGTTGTGTCGAGTGATCCAGAGGGGCCAGATAGCAGCGCTTTGCGCCAGATCGCGAGGGCACGGCCGCTCAGAAAGGCGGCACCAATTTCGTCTGCGCCAGGATGACCCTTCGCGAGCAGATTGATGATCGCGCGCAGATCAGACGTATGATCCTGTCCATCGGGCCAGTGATTTGCACTCAATCGGCCAAGTAGACGCTGCCAAGAGGTCAACGAAGCGAGTGGCGCGTCAGTTGGGAGAAGTTGCAGCCATCCGTTCGGCAAGGTCTGAAAAGGACCAGTATCCGAACCACAAAGTGAAAACAGCCGACGTATCCGGGTTTGGGAAAGTCCGCGAACAACAATATCTGCCAGTGCAGCAGCTGCTTGACCGTCACGGGTGGTAGTAACTTTAACTCCATGAACGAAATGCAGATCGATATTTGCCTCTGAGCGCAGCGCCAAAAAATGATCATCGTATTCAGCGCTTGATGCTGCGGCGATGGCAATGTCGGCGGGCTGTGCCTTGCCGGACGCCATCAAACTGCGCGCCCAACGGAGTGCTTCAATAACTTCGTGATACGCCGTTGCCGCGCTTACCGCGTGAAGTTTTGGTTTGTGAGGTGCCGACCGCGACACTGATACGCCAGTTGCTTCCAACCACGGTGGAGTCTGACGCGGGCCTGCAGTCCAGGTAACCGAGGTGTGCTGAGTAAGCTCTGATAAGAGTGGTCGCCAGCAAGGCGAGAGTTCGGTTAAACCGACGATTTCAATTGGACCGATGAGAGTGGAAGCGTGACTAAGGCGCTGCATTGCGGCACCAACCAGATCAATCGGTCGCATCATGCCCTGCGGAAGTTGCTCCAACACGGCAGCTTCAAGTCGCGCGATAGAATCCAGTCTTGGATGTTTTCCGGCACGAGAGGCGAGATCCATGCCCGCTCTCCATGCTTTATGCAGTGTATCGGCAGCTGCATCGACCATTCCGGGAAGCAGCTTTATTCTATCAAGCTCTCCCAGAGGCGTTATAGGTAGTACGCATTGGAGTGCGGTGCGCAAATTCTCATCGTCGATTGGTTTGGCGAAACCGCCCGCCAGTCGAACGACGAGTTGCTCGAAGGTCATGATCTGCAAGCCATGAATGCGGTTTCTCGCCGCGTTGAGCCGAACCTCGCGCATTGCCAAACGGCCATGAGCGACGATTGTTTTCCGGTTAGGTATCGTGATCATCGTCGCTCTCTCCTTGGCTACTTCTTGTTCGGACGCTGTGTCAGAGCTGACGCCGCAGCTGTTTTTGCGGCTGCGCTCGACTTCGGATTACGCAGAACTTTAGCGGCAGCGCTTGCCGCTTTTTTGCTAGTGACCTCTTTATTTGATCGGGATTTGGCCATGATATTCTCCTATTGCTTGTGTTGGGCAGCCTTGACGCGAATCGACGACAAGGATAGAAAGTATACACATATTGCGGATATGTCCATATACTTTCTATCCGTATTTATTTTGAGGGACGAATCTGATGGCGGTCAAGCTGGCAACATTGAAGTGGGGCGTCGAGCGACGCCTTGAATTCATTGAGTTTCGTTTGTTTTGGGAGGGCGGGGTAAATCGCTCCGACATCATCGAAATGTTTGATGTGTCAGTGCCCCAAGCGTCGAAGGACCTTACCCTTTACCAAGAGCGCGCACCGCACAACGCTGTATATAACAAGAGCGCAAAAAGGTATGTTGCGAGCGAAAGGTTCAAGCCGCACTTTCTTAAGCCTGATCCAGACGAGTACTTATCGCGTTTGCGTTCGGTCGCTGAGGGCGTGGTTGACTTGTCGGAATCATGGATCACAGGCCTTTCAAACGCAGACATTGCTTTAACGCCGCATCGGGAAGTCGATGCCTCTGTTCTGCGCGCGGTATTGGGCGCTGTACGTGATGGTCGTTCACTAAGCGTGTTTTATCAGTCAATGAGCCGGGAAAGACCCGAACCAACTTGGCGAAGGATTTCACCCCATGCTTTTGGTTATGACGGCTTTCGCTGGCACGTCCGCGCCTACTGTCATCTCACGAAAAAGTTCAAAGATTTCCTTTTGCCGCGCATACTTGATGTTGGCGAATTGGGTGATCCCAGCTCAAATGCTAAAAGCGACACCCTCTGGCATGAGTGTTTCGATGTTGAAATTGGGCCGCACCCCGAGCTTTCACCTGCGCAACAAGCTGTTGTTGCAAAAGACTATAGGATGGAAGGAGGAGTAGCAGTTTTAACTGTTCGCTATGCCATGCTCTTCTATGTTTTAAAGCGACTTGGCCTGTTAGGTGATGCCGCGAAAATGCCCGCACGAACCCAACACATTGTTGTCACGAATTTTGATGACACGGCAGCGGCTTTGCAGAAAGCGAACCTAACAATATAGCTCTGCTTTGCCCCACTGAGGTCGTCCATCGATTTTGGTAAACCGGAGGATGCGTTGAAGCGGCGCTCAGGTTTCCAATCGATCGTGTGCGAGCATCGCTTCGCTGGCATTGATTAGTTTAGACTTTCAACTGCTTCATTGCATCTCAGCGAGCCCCTTGGGGACGCGTGTTCGTGCTTCTGGGAAGTGCAAGTTGATCAACCTGTTGTATTAAAAGGAATAATCAGCTTACTGTTTTGGTTGGTGCGCCCTCCTGCACCCATTGGAGCCCTGAAATCGTAATGATTTCAGGGCTTTATGATTCTGATTGAGTTTTCCCAATCATTCGAGCTCAATAAAAACAATGACTTAGTGCATAGGTTCAAATCCTGTTGGCTTGAAAACACACCTGTATGGGGAATAAGAGCGAAAGGAATTCTGATCGCCAATATTAGGAACGCTCTTGGGACGTCCGCGCGTGAACTGTAGCGGTTAAGGGGCGCTTTCCTCTGACAATACCTATGCCCGAGATGCGAGGACATATTTTGCGCGAGCTTGAATAGCCTTGAGATAGCCGGCCGCGATTTCATGTCGGTCTTGGGCTAGGTCAAGCGTGTTTAGGGCGCTCTCCAAATTTTCGAAAATTGCGACTGCGATTTCCTCGACCCTTCGTCGCACGAAGGGTGGGCGCATGCCGATGTCTTCTCCGAATTTCGACCAGTCTGCGGGGTGTATCTCTTCGAGGGTGCGACGCTTGGCGACTTTCATTGCATAGCGCTGGCTGAGATCAGGATATGCGACCGTTGATAGGAGATCATAAAGGGGCGCAAGTTCAGTGCTACCGGGTTTGAAGAGCAGGCTGAAGTTCTTGGCGTGGGCGTCGGCGTTGCCGATGATTGTGTTGAAGATCGCTGCATCGAGAAGCTTGAGTGTCTCCGTAGCGGGGCGTGTCGTTGCCCGACGCACAAGATCAAAACAGTCGCGGAAGACGGGACCGCCGTCAGCGGCATATTTCTTCGCTGATGTCAGGCCGAGAGCCTGGCAAAAATCTTCCTGGTGGAGCCGTTCAATTGTGCCGTCTTTAGCGCGGACGCGGTCATAGCGTTCAATCAGTACGAACCGGGTCTCTTTGATCGTGCGGTATTGGACGAGCGCAACATCGAGACCAATCTTGTGCGCAAGCATCATGCACAGAGCCTCATTCTCGGCGGTGCCGTCGAATCGGGTAATTTCAGGTTTAAGAATATGCGTCGTGGGCTGGCCAGCTGTTGGAAGCGCAACCTTCCCGTCGACGAGCACAACAGGCAATTTTGCCTGTGCACCCGCAAGCGATAGTCTCAGCCCGGCATCACCGCCTGCCAACATGGGACGGGTGGGCAGACGCTTGATGAGATCTGCGAGCGCTTCGTCGGACAAGGGTGGATTGGGCGCGGCTTTCACACCACTCGGAGGAGACATATCATCTGGCCAGATTTCAAGCGCGCCTGCAACTTCACCGCCGAGCGCCTGCAGCAAGCGAAATTCGTTTCGCTCAGATATACCAAGCGCTTGAGCAACTGCCGTTCGTTGTGAGGCTTCTGGTAACAAGCCTTCAAAGAATGGAAGCGTCGCGCGACGGTCAAAGGGCTCTGAACTGAGCGGAAGGGAGGTTGAGACTGGCCTTGGATCAGCCTGTGCGAGCCAGCTTTCTGCATAACTGAACTCTGGCTCACCATATTGATTGAGCTCGATCGCGCCGACGCGAACCCCGTCCCACCACACTGTGAGATGCTGGCTCATGATGTCGTGCCCGCCGGTGGTGTCAGTGTCATAACGATCCCCAGCGCGCTCAGGACAGCAAGCACTTTACCGACTTGCGCCGTTTCTTTTCCGGCCTCAAGTTCGATAAGAAATCGCACACCAACATTGGCCGCTGCTGCCAATTCGTCCTGGCGCAGACCCTGCGTGTTTCGCGTTTGCCGTATGAGGCTACCAATATCAGTTACTGTCATATCATTTCTTCCTGAGCGGGAAGATATGGGGATCAAAGCCTAAAATCAAGTAAAATATTCCCGATCGGGAATAATATTGGTATTTGGAGTGTCACAACGCCGAAATAATCCCGATCGGGATTATTCAAACAGGAGTGACCCTGAGGCTATTGTCGGGTTAGCCGTCCAATCCTGACAGCGGAGACTTCGGACTTTGGATGTGATGCCGGCTGGCGTTTGTCAAACCGGGCGAGGCGGCGGGACAGGCGCGCAGCTTTTGCACGGCGGATTTCAAGCTCATATTCCAAACGGTCGAGGATCGGCCGGTAAGCCTCACCATAACGCTAAATCACATATGCCACGGTCGCCATCGCGCGTTCAATATCTTCATCTGTATAGTCTGAGGCGCGATGGATGGACATGATATCGAAGGTTTATCTTGTTCAGGTGGCCTTGGTGCGGTTCCACACCATTGCGCCACACTTAACCCTATAACCCGCTGAATTATCAATAACAAATAACCTCATACCCTTGTCTCATCGGGTTGGGCGCTACATTCGGGGCTCGAACTTTCAAGACCGAGTATAGGCATCCCGTGCTTTCGTCGCTACCCTGTTTAGCGAACAAGCCTGACGATGAATTTGCAATGACGTTCCAGCTCCAGCCCGTGAAGAATGACGAGCCCTCACTTGCGGGCGCACCGATGATCGAGGCTGCTCAGAAGCTATTCGCCTATCTCGGCGAACATGACGCTGGACTGCCTCAGAAAAACTGGCCCATAGTTTGAGTTAGGATCGGCTCCAAAATGGAGTTGAATCATGGGCAAGAGAGCCAAGCCTGAAGAGATTATTGCAAAGCTGCGCGAAGTTGAAGTGCGCCTGAGCCAGGGCGAGACCATTGCGCAGGCGGTGCGAGCGATCGGTGTGACTGAGCAGACGTTTTACCGCTGGCGCAAAGAATATGGCGGCCTGCGTGTCGGCCAGGCCAAGCGGATGAAGGAGATCGAGAAAGAGAACGCTCGATTACGACGGGCTGTGTCTGATCTCACTCTCGACAATCAAATCCTGCAGGAAGTTGTCCGGGGAAAGTACTAAGCCCTTCACGCAAACGCGTTGCGGTCGATCATGTGGTGGACGAACTCGGTGTCTCAGTGCGCCGCGCCTGCCGCGTGGTTGGCCAGCATCGCTCGACGCAGAGATGCGAGAAGACACCCCGGCATGATGAGGGCGCACTGACAGCGGCCATCATATCCCTGGCGGAGCGGTTTGGCCGATATGGCTATCGCCGGATCACAGCCTTGCTGCGTGAAGCAGGCTGGTCCGTCAGCACAGGCCGTGTCTATCGCATCTGGCGACGTGAAGGGCTGAAAGTCCCGCAGAAACAACCCAAACGCGGTAGGCTCTGGCTGAATGATGGATCATGCGTTCGGCTGAGGCCCACCCACAAAGGCCATGTCTGGTCCTATGACTTCGTCCAGGACCGCACGCACGATGGCAAGGTCTTCCGCATGCTTTGTGTCATAGATGAATTTACGAGAGAGTGTCTGGCTATCCGCGTCGAACGCAGACTGAACTCTCGCGATGTGCTCGACACGCTTGGTGAGTTGTTCCTTGAGCACGGCCCGCCCGAGCATATCCGGTCTGACAATGGCCCGGAGTTTATCGCCACCGCCTTACGTGAATGGTTGCAGGCACTGGATGTCAGGACGCTCTATATCGAACCCGGATCGCCATGGGAAAACGGCTACTGCGAGAGCTTCAACTCGAAACTGCGGGACGAACTCCTCGCCCGTGAGATCTTCTATGATCTGCGTGAGGCGCAGGTCCTAATCGAAAACTGGAGACTGTTCTACAACACCGCAAGACCGCACTCATCGCTGGGCTACAAACCGCCCGCACCCAGAACTATCTTGCCCGCGGCCTTCATGCCGCCTTATAGGTTGGAGGCGGCATGAACGCCGCTACAAACCAACCGTCGATCCTAACATTACGGTTGGGCCAGTCAGATCAGGCAGGCCAGGTCGATTTCAAGTGAAACGCCCGG
>JALUWJ010000022.1 GCA_027019605.1 Henriciella sp.
TGAACGAAGCCTTCGCCGCTCAGGTTCTCGCGTGTACGCAAGAGCTGGGACTGAGCGATGAAGACCATGAGCGGGTCAACGTGCATGGTTCTGGCATCTCGCTCGGCCATCCTGTCGGCGCAACCGGCGTTCGTATCCTGACCACCTTGCTGCGAGAAATGGATCGACGCGAAGCAAAGTATGGATTGGAAACCATGTGCATTGGCGGCGGGCAGGGGCTGGCAGCTGTGTTCGAGCGTTTGTAATTCAGCCATGAGCGACGCAGATACCCACAAATCCAAAATGCAAAAGCTGCAGGCGGAGCAGAAGCGCAAAATAGCCGAAGCAACCGATCCCGGGCGAGGCCTGGTGCTTGTGCATACCGGCGATGGTAAGGGCAAATCAAGCTCGGCCTTTGGCGTCATCACCCGCGCCCTGGGCTGGGGCCACAAAGTCGCTGTGGTTCAATTCATCAAGGGCAAATGGGTCTCTGGAGAGCGCCAATTCTTCAATAAGCTTGGCTCTGTTGATTGGCATACAATGGGCGAGGGGTTCACCTGGGACACGCAGGACAAGGCGCGTGACATCGCCGCCGCCGAAGCCGCTTTTGACAAAGCGAGTGAATTGATGTCGAGCGGCGACTATGATCTCGTGGTCCTCGACGAGATCAATATCGCTCTGCGCTATGACTATCTCTCGGTGGATGCCGTTATCGAGGCGCTTAAATCGCGGTCCCAGCGCACCAGTGTGATCCTGACCGGGCGCGATGCGAAGTCTGAGCTTTGCGATTATGCTGATCTGGTCAGCGAGATGCGCGAAGTCAAACATCCCTTCAAATCCGGTATCAAAGCCCAACGCGGCATTGATTTCTAATCCGGTCCAAAGACTGAAACCCAGTGAGATTGACAAATGCTCGCACGCGCAGCATTAGCGGGCGCAGATGGTGCTGCCTTAATCGGGAGCTAAGAGGGAAACCGGTGTAAATCCGGCGCTGTACCCGCAACTGTCAGCCAGGAGCTGATGGCCATGATGTCACTGGGATGCAAATCCTGGGAAGACGGCCAAAAGCGATGATCGGTGAGCCAGGAGACCTGCCATCACGTCGTTCGTCCGGAGGCCGGGAAAAGTTCTCAGCGGGCGGGAAGGTCGAATACCTCTCCTTTGCAACGACATCAGTCAGGCTTGGCCGCCCGCATGGAGCGCTCTCTATGGGGCCATTTGTCGTTTTTAGCGCGCCTTTTCGATCGGGCGGCAAGGCGCTTTGAGGGGTAGACCCCATGTTTTACAAAACCGCGCTGCTCGGCGCCGTTTCACTTTCACTTGTTTCATCGGCGCTGGCTCAAACCGCGCCAACCGATGAGACCACGCTCGACACCGTCATCATCGAAGGTTCGCGCCTAAACCAAGCCGCGACCGAAGTCGGGTCAAGCGTCACGATTATCACTGCAGAAGATATTGATGAGCTTGGGTTTGATTTTGCCATAGATGCCGTTGCCGCGGCGCCGGGCGTCACTGTCAATTCCAACGGGGCCTTTGGCGGTGTCGCCAGCGTTCGTATTCGCGGGGCGTCGAGCGAGCAAACACTCGTGCTGATTGATGGTGTTGCTGTGAATGATACTTCGTCGCCGGGCGGCGGGTTCAACTTCGCGCGCCTCGACACGGAAAACATTGAGCGAATAGAAGTGCTAAAAGGGCCGCAATCAACCCTTTGGGGCACTGATGCGATTGGCGGCGTGGTGTCAATTATCACCAAACGCCCAGAAGAGGGTTTGGGTGGCAGCGCCTTTGCCGAGTATGGCTCATTCAACACATTTCGTGGCGGCGCATCGGTTGGTAATGCGACCGAGACCGGAGACTTTCGCCTTGCCATCACAGGGACATCATCGGACGGAATCTCCAAGGCTGATGAGAATAATGGCAACACCGAAGACGACGCTTATGAAGCGCTTACCCTGTCGGCAAAAGGCGGGCTGAACCTTGGTGGCGACCTGCGCTTGGCCGCCGACGTACTGTGGACCGACGCCGAAGCAGAGTTCGATAGCTTCTCTGGGCAAGCCCAGGGCAGCGTCGCGGATGGCGATGAGGTTAGCGAGACTGAAGAGCTGTCGGCCAATGTTTCGCTCACCGGTTCTCTGTTCGATGATCGGCTCGAAAATCTGGTCCTCATCGGATATTCCGACATCACCCGCGAGAACATTTCGAATGGCGCTCCCAGCTTCTCTGCTGAAGGCGATCGCGTGCTGTATCGCTATCAAGGCACGCTAAACATCAACGATCAGAACACACTGGCGTTTGGTGCCGAGCGTGAGGAGACCGCTGCGCGCGGCGAAGACATATCGATTGATGGCCTGTTCGCGTTGTATGAGTTCAAGCCGAATGAGAAAGTGACACTAACCGGCGGTCTTCGGATGGATGATCATGAGCGGTTTGGCTCCGAGACCACCGGCCGGGTGGCGGCTGCTTACAACCCAACTGACAGCCTGACGCTCCGCGCAAGCTGGGGGCAGGGGTTCAAGGCGCCAACAATCTTCCAAACCACGTTCTTCTGCTGTGGAGCAACGGCGCCGAACGCCGATCTTCAAGCGGAAACCTCAGAGGCGTTCGATATCGGCCTTGATTGGCGCTCTCCAGATGGCAAAGCAGAAGCTGGTATCACGTATTTTGACCAGGACACTGAGAACCAAATTACATTCTCGTTCGCGGTTGGCGGGTATGAGAACATAGCCGAGGTCGCGTCCCAAGGCGTTGAGCTCTATGGCTTATATCGCTTGACCGATTGGCTGACTGTCTCGGCGGACTATGCCTACATTGATGCTGAAAATGGCGATGGCGAGCCACTGGTTCGACTGCCTGAGCACTCTGGCGATCTGACCGTCTCTCTTGATCCAGACGGACCTCTCTCGGGCGCGGTTTTGCTTCGCTATAATGGCGAAGAGCAAAATACGAACGGCACAACGCTTGATAGCTGGACCCGCGTTGATGTCACCGGGAGCTATGACTTGAACGAAAGCGTGGAACTGTTTGGCCGGATCGAAAACTTGTTCGACGAAGAGTATCAGCAAATTCTCGGATATGGCACGCCGGACCTCTCTGGATATCTCGGCATACGCTTGAGATACTAAAATCTATGGCGAGACTGGCAGTCCTCTTCTTTAGCCTCTGGCTTGCAGCCTGTAGCGGCGATATCTCGTCGCCGCAGGTATCAAGCGAGCGGCCGATGCGGATTGTCAGTCTCGATTATTGCTCCGATCAATATGTGCTGAAATTCGCGGACCCAGACCAAATTCTTGCAGTGTCGCCGGATGCGGAAGCGAGTTTCTCTTTCATGCGTGACGCAGCTGCCGGCGTCCCGACCGTGCGTCCGGTTGCGGAAGATGTGCTGATTTTGAAGCCGGACCTGGTGGTCAGATCCTATGGCGGCGGTCCGAATATCTCCGCGTTTTTCGAACGTGCAGGTATCCCGGTGCTGCAAGTTGGCTGGGTTTCCAGCATTGATGGAGAGGGGCCCGGGTCGATCCCGTTCTTGATCCAGGAAATGGCCGATGGCCTCGGCCAGGCCAAGCGCGGCGAAGTACTGGTCGCTGAGTATGGCGACCGCTTGGGGAGGCTCCAGGCGCGAAAATCAGAACAGAGTGCGCTTTATCTAACGCCATCCGGTTACACGACAGGGGAAGGATCGCTGGCGCATGAAATGATGCTGGCGGCGGGGCTGACGAATTTTCAAGATCAACCCGGTTGGCAGCCTCTGCCACTCGAGCGGCTCGCTTATGAAGAACCTGATCTCGTTGCGGCTGCCAGATTTTATGAACCCGCGAGCTATCCAAATGTCTGGAGTGCGCTGCGCCATCCGATCGCGAGAGCACAGCTCGCTCAGCCGGACACCGTTTCCATACAAGGGGCCTGGGTCTCTTGCGGTGGCTGGTACATGATGAATGCGGTCGAAGCCCTGGCCGAACCCGCGGGGGAATGACCTCGCCCGTCTGAGAGGCGGGGCGTCCACCATATTTAGTGAGCCCAACAAGCCGCGACGTGTCACATGACGCGATGTTTCAGGTGGGCAAACAACTATCCGTTGCGTCGCTGCGATGGCGCGTCGGACCACACGTCATCAAAATTCGCGCTTTTTGTTGAAATTTGCGACCAATATCGTCCGTATAAGGCGTTGAAAAAATTGAGTTTGATCGCCTAAGTCTGTTTAAAAGCAACACATTGAAGCTCAAATTTATCTCAACACTGACGAAATAGTTGGGTGTTGCGCAAAAAATATGACATTAAGATGAAC
>JALUWJ010000023.1 GCA_027019605.1 Henriciella sp.
CCAAGCCCTGCATACTGCGGAAAGTGCAATGACGATGGGGCAATCCCCTAGATCATCGCCATTCCGCCATTCACATGTAGGGTTTGTCCCGTCACATATGAAGCTTCTTCGGAAGCGAGATATACAGCGGCAGCTGCAATATCTTTTCCGAGCCCCAGACGACCTGACGGGATCTGCCCTAGAAGCAGCTCTTTTTGAGCCTCTGGCAGCACATCCGTCATCGGTGATTCGATAAATCCGGGGGCAATTGTGTTGGCGGTGATGCCGCGGCTGGCGACTTCTTGGGCCAGTGATTTGGTAAAGCCGATCATACCAGCTTTTGAGGCGCAATAGTTCGATTGGCCGGGGTTTCCGGTGACGCCGACAATTGACGCAATCCCAATAATTCGACCGCCGCGCGCTTTCATCATCGGGCGCACAGCTTTGCGGCAAAGGCGGAAGTAGCTTTCAAGATTTACACGGATAATATCTTGAAAATCCTCATCTTTCATCTGCATCAGCAGCTTGTCTCGCGTGACCCCTGCATTCGCGACTAGGATGTCGAGCTTACCACCTGCTTCGATGGCTTTGCCGACCAGCGCGTCAGCTTGATCAGGATCAGACAGGTCACACGCCGCAACGTGAGTGCGCTCCCCCAACTCACCAGCGAGGGCTTCAAGTTTCTCAACCCGGCGGCCAGACAGAACAACCTCAGCGCCAGCGGCGTGCATGGTTCTTGCGATAGATTCGCCAATGCCTCCTGTGGCGCCCGTTACGAGTGCGGTTTTTCCGCTTAAATCGAACATCTACTCTCTCCTGCCTCGTTTATGCGTTGAGCCGCTCTGCGACGGCTTTAATGTCTTCAGGTGACCCCATGGTCAGTCCTTCGAGCGAGCGAACCGTGCGACGGTTCATAACGCTCAATACTTTTCCAGCGCCGGCTTCGATTGTCAGTTCAACGCCTTCTGCTGCCATGAACTGAACCGATTCGGTCCAGCGAACTTGGCCCGTAACCTGTTCGATCAATTGCTTGCGGATCGCTTCTGGATCGGACCCCGCCGTCGCGGTGACGTTCGCCACCAAAGGCGTCGCCGGTGCGGAGATTTCGATTTCAGAGAGCGCAGCCGCCATGGCATCCGCTGCAGGTTGCATCAGAGAACAATGAAATGGTGCGGATACTGGCAACAGGACGGCTTTCTTCACACCAGCTTCTTTTGCGCCCGAAATAGCGAGCTCGACCGCGGCTTTCGCACCAGAGATCACGATTTGCCCTGGCGCATTATCATTTGCGATCTCGCACGGCCCCTCAGAAGCGCCGGCAGCGCACAAATCGGCGGCTTGTTCCGGGCTTGCGCCCAACAGCGCGGCCATAGCCCCCTCGCCTGCTGGCACGGCGTCTTGCATCGCATTACCACGGATCCGCAGCACCTTTGCGCAATCGCCGACGGAAATCGCGCCCGCAGATGCCAAGGCCGAATATTCTCCGAGCGAATGCCCCGCAATGAAAGCCGCCTTTCCGGCACTGATCCCGTGGGCTTCTTCCAGCGCCTTCATCGCAGCAACGCTAACCGCCATGAGCGCAGGCTGCGTGTTGGCCGTCAGCTTCAACTCATCTTCAGAGCCAGACCACATCAATCCAGACAGGTCTTGCCCCAAAGCCGTATCAACTTCTTCAAACACGGCTTTAGCAGACGAAAAGTTGTCGGCGAGGTCTTTGCCCATCCCGATGAACTGGCTGCCCTGGCCGGGAAAGATAAACGCAAAATTGCTCATATGCGCTCCTATACTCGATTTGGCGCCCGCTTAAGGCGCTACGCTCAAGTGCGCAAGTATCGGGTGGTGTAACTTCTTTGCGGCAGATACATTGAAGAGGCATCAAAGAGGACGCGATATGGCCGACCAAAAGACCCGAGCGGAAGCCTTCAAAGCGCTCCATGAGCAAGGTTGTTTCGTCATCCCCAATCCTTGGGATGTCGGTTCGGCAAAGATTCTGGAAGGGCTTGGTTTCGCAGCCCTCGCGACAACGAGTGCAGGGTTTGCCCGCTCAACAGGAGTGAATGACTACGAACTGACACGCGACAAAGTGTTGGCGCATATAGAAGACCTGAGCGCTGGCACCACGCTGCCGCTATCGGCTGACATGGAAAATGGCTTCGGTCACGCGCCGCAAGATTGCCACGACACAATCACCCTTGGCGCCAAAGCCGGGCTGGTCGGTGGATCGATTGAAGATTTTACCGGTGAACCCGGCGTACAATATCCGATCGAGCAAGCAAAAGACCGCATCGCTGCTGCGGTAGAAGCCGCCCGCGCGCAACCGTTTCCATTCACGCTGACCGCACGCGCTGAAAATTTCTTTACGGGAACACCTGATTTGGCGGACACAATTTTGCGACTTCAAGCTTATCAGGAAGCCGGCGCTGATGTTTTGTATGCGCCGGGACTGAAGACGATTGACGATATAAAATCGGTTTTAGCATCCGTCGATCGGCCAATAAACGTTCTCCTCGGTCCGCAAGATGGCCTGAAACCGGTCGCTGAGCTCGCGGCCTTAGGTGTACGTCGTATCAGCGTTGGCGCCGTGCTCGCCAATGTCGCAATGGACGCCCTCATAAAAGCCGGAGAAGAGCTCTTAGGCCCTGGAACTTTCGGGTTTCTAAGTGGCACCAATGGATCGAACCGAATCACAGATCTCATGTTCAAGCGATAGCCCCGTCATGACTGGGTTTTGCCTGCATCTTTGGGCTTGATTCTTCACCCTGCATTTGCTTTACGACGCGCTTCGCAAGGTTTGCGGTCCTCAGCCTCGGAATGAGCCGAGCAAGAGGGGCCATCGTGGAAGGGTTTTCCCGCCCATCTGCGCCGCAGACCAAAACTTTGGGAAAGACAATATGGCATTTTATGAGCACGTCCTCATCGCGAGGCCGGACATCTCACCTGCACAAGTTGAAGGTTTGATGGAAGAGCTGTCGACCTTCCTCGACAAGCAAGGTGCGAAAGTCGCTAAGTCCGAATATTGGGGACTTCGCAATCTTTCATACCCAATCAACAAGCAGCGTAAGGGACACTACTCCCTTCTGAACATCGACGGACCTGCTGAAGCAATCCACGAGCTGGAGCGTCAGCATCGGATTTCCGACGACATCATGCGCTACATGACCATCAAAGTAGAAGAGCTCGACGAGAACCCTTCTCCTATGATGAGCCGTAAAAACCGTCGCGACGACTAGAAGAAGGAACAGATATCATGGCTTCTAGAAACACTTCGGGCATGAACATCACCAATATTCCGGCACGCCGTTCATTCGGTCGCCGTCGTAAGGTGGATCCGTTTTCCGGCGCGAAAGCTCCGAAAATCGACTATAAAGACGTGAAGCTTCTTCAGCGCTACATTTCTGAGAAAGGCAAAATCGTGCCGTCTCGGATCACCGCTGTGAACTTCAAAAACCAGCGTAAACTGGCAAAAGCTATCAAGCGTGCTCGCATGCTTGCGCTGCTGCCATTCAACGTGAAGTAAGGGAGATAGACCAATGCAAGTTATTCTCCTCGAACGCGTTGAAAACCTTGGCGGCCTCGGTGACGAGGTCAGCGTGAAGAACGGCTTCGCCCGTAACTTCCTGCTGCCAAAAGGCAAAGCGCTGATCGCGAACAATCAAAACCGTGCTCGTTTCGAAGCTGAGCGTGATGCGCTTGAAAAGCGTAACGCCGAAGCTCGCGACGCAGCGACCAAGTCTGGTGAAAGCCTCGACGGCAATACATTCGTGTTGATCCGTCAGTCTGGCGCAACCGGACAGCTTTATGGTTCTGTTTCTGCCCGCGACATCGTCGAAGCAGCTGGCAATGCTGGCCATGCGATCAAGCGTGAGCAAGTACGCCTGAACGCTCCAATCAAAACCCTCGGTCTGCACGAAGTCGGCATCCGCCTTCACGCAGAAGTCCGTGTTGACGTCACAATCAACGTCGCACGTTCTGAAGACGAGGCTGAGCGGCAAGCCGCTGGTGAAGACATCATTCAGACCCTGCAAGCTGAGCAAAACGCTGCTGCTGAAGAGCAAGCTTCAGAAATGGCTGAAGCTGCTGCAGAGCTCGACACGGCGCCTGAGGGCGACGAATAAGTCTGCTTCGCTAGATCAATATATAAAAAAGGCCGCTCGTTTCCGGGCGGCCTTTTTGTTTGTCCGGATCTATATCGCTACTGGGTAATGCGGAGCGCATTGACCTGTGCGGCAATCGACTGAAACGTCGCTGTCAGGTCCAGACCTTCCACGTGATAGTAATGGGAGATGCTGGTCGCGCACTCTTCCAAAATTCGATCTGGAAGTGAGCCATTTCGGATCTGGAAGCCAATCGTAAAGACCTGAACACCGCGCGCTTTGGCTTCGTTGCAGGCCTTTTTGAAACGACCCACACCACTATTGTTCGATGCAGACGTCGTCGCACTTCCGCGACCACGAATGGTCTGCATATTCTGGCGATTGCCTTGGTTAGAAATCGCGTTTGTATGCGGGGCACGATTCCACGGGCGGTTGGTGTGGACATTGCCAACATCCGGATCTTCTGGGCGGTTCTGCGCCGTAATCGCACCATCGGTCATGACAATCATCACCTTCTGCGATTCCAGGATATCAAACTCCAACGGACGTGCAGGATAGTCACCGCCCAATTCTCCGCGAAAACTCGGTGACAGGACCTTTAGCCCCCACATGGTTCCAATATCCATTCCGGTGCCGTCAGACAGGACCATGCCGTTAAGATGGTTCTTCAGAGCGGTTGGGTTGCTCGAATTCAAGAACACGGCACTGGCGTCTTCAGGACACCATGGGTGATTGTTCCACCAGCGCCAGAAGTCTGGAACTTGACCGCGGCTGAATGCCGGCAGCATATCGGTGTCAAAGTCATTCTGAATGGCTTCAATACACGTCTCGCCATTTGAAAACCGGAAAGCGCTCGTTTCGACATTGCTGCCAATATCATAGTCGTCCTCATCAGGATCTATGATCGTCGCTGGATCACTATTCTGCACCGCAAACTTGTTGAACAAGTTATCGCCAATGTTCACCGTGCCGCCAAATGGGACGACATTGATCGACGTCGTGTTCAGCGTATCTGGAGTCAGCATGATATCGATGAATTCAGTCGACGCGGTCTTCAAGCTGGTGAGGCGATTGCCGCGCATCGAAGATGAAATGTCGAGCACCATCGCAATTTCAATGTTGGTGATTGACTGAACAGCCTGCGCATCAACCTCAATCGTCACTCGATCCTGCCCGAACATGTACATAATCGCCGTATCCATGGTCAGGCGAGCGGTCGCTGAGATATCCTTTGAATTCAATGCCACATTCGAAACGACAGTCACTTCAAGATCGGCTGGATCATAGCCAAACTGGCTGACCTGGGATTTCATCCAATCTTCGATGAGAACTTCAGGATCATCTGTGTAGGACAGGTTCGCTGAAGCCAATACAGCCTGATCCAAGAGAGAACTCATTTGGATTTTCGCAGACTGCATACGCGAAATATCAATCGCCGAACCGGCGACAGCCAAGATCGGAATCAAGGCTAGGGCAAAGATCATTACGACATTGCCGCGGTCATTTTTGAATAGCTTCTTGAACATTATTATCATCCCACGTTCGGGAATGACTTACCGAAGAATGAACAATATCTACTTAAGGTAGTGTTCGAAATTTTACATCAAATTTGACGAATATTATGCAGAATGGCTCAGCCAGCATGGGCTTCGTATCGGTACTCCATCATCCGCGTCAGCAGGTCGCTCTGATAATTCCCTGGCACCGTTTTTTGTCCGATCAGCCAAGCATAGACTTCCCAATCCGGGGTGGAGAGCAAGCGCTCAAATTCGGATAAATCTTCTTCGCTCAAATTGGCGATATGCGCGTCAGCAAAAGACCCCATCAACAGGTCCATTTCTCTGAATCCACGTCGCCATGCGCGAAATTTCAATTTCCGGCGGCGTTCGTTCAACTGGTCCGTGGTCATAGTGATGTCTCCTGCTGATCCTTGAGATAGATCACACAGCCACTTCTGCACAGCGTTATCGTGTCGCGGACCGCTATACCTCTTGTAAGCGCGGGAGAGATTGGCGCATAAAGGCATGATGCGAGATGAGCGCCTATTCCCTTTGTTTCGACCGCTGGATGCCCTTCCCGGCATCGGTCCGAAACTGAAGCCGGTGCTCGAGCGACTCGTCGGCGGCGAAGCAATCTGGGATTTGCTGCTCCATATGCCGGAACGCTGGCTAGATCGGCGCCCACGCGATAGTTTCGACGATCTTGTGCCTGATGAAGTGGCCACAGTTCGCGGCGAAGTGCATGCTGTCAAAGCGCCGTACAATGATCGCGCCCCAACCCGCGTCCAAATGTTTGATGGCTCAGGCTTTTTAACGCTGACATTCTTCCGCGCGGACGGACGGTGGTTGCAAAGCCAGTTTCCCGTCGGAAAAGAGCGCATCGTATCTGGCAAAGTGACGGAATGGCAGGGCGAGCGGCAGATGAGCCATCCGGACTTCATCCTGGATCCGGCAAAGGGCGAATATCCGCCAGCCGTTGAACCGATTTACCCCCTTACGGCTGGCCTAACGAACAAACGGGTGCATAGCACCGCAAAGGCGGCGCTAGAGAGCGTCGATGATACGCTCCCTGAATGGATCGATCCGCATTTATTGGAGGCGCAATCCTGGCCGGGTTTCAAGGCCGCCCTCAGCTGGGTGCATGCTCCTGAGGCTTTCGACGAAGAGAAGATTGCCGCCGCAAGAACACGGCTCGCCTATGATGAGGCTTTAGCGAGAGAACTCAGTTTCGCGCGGGTCCGCACCACACGCCGCTCTCAGACGGCGAATTCCGTTCCTCCGCAAAGCGAGGCGTTAAATAGGCTCGTCAAGACACTGCCTTACACGCCCACTGACGCGCAAATCCGATCCACCAAAGAAATCATGGCGGATTTGGCGGAAAGCCACCCCATGCGCCGTATGCTGCAAGGTGATGTCGGCGCGGGTAAGACCCTAGTCGGCGCTTTCTCTGCCGTTCAAGCCGCTGAGGGCGGGTTTCAGACCGCTTTTATGGCACCGACTGAGGTCCTAGCCCGCCAGCAGTTTGATACACTCGACGCCCTGCTCTCCCCATTGGGCTATCAAGTCGCCGTCCTAACCGGACGAGATAAGGGAAAAGCGCGCGAGGCCACGCTGATGGGGCTCGCGGATGGAACCATTCAGGTTATCGCTGGCACGCATGCCCTGTTCCAGGAAGGGGTAAGCTTTAAGCGCCTCGCCATGGTTATCGTCGATGAGCAACACCGTTTTGGCGTTGCCGATCGCATGAAGCTGATGAGCAAAGGCAAAGCCCCACACATGTTGGTAATGTCAGCAACGCCGATCCCCCGAACACTGGCCCAGACTGTTCATGGCGATCTCGATGTTTCGATCCTGGATGAAAAACCGGCCGGCAGGCAACCTGTTGAAACCAGGGCGATACCTGATACGCGGTTGAATGACGTCACCGATGCGGTCGGGCGCGCACTATCGCGGGGCGAGCGCGTATTCTGGGTTTGCCCGCGCGTCGATGCAGACGATGAGGACTCA
The DNA here is from genome assembly GCA_027019605.1 of Henriciella sp. GTDB lineage: Bacteria > Pseudomonadota > Alphaproteobacteria > Caulobacterales > Hyphomonadaceae > Henriciella. The sequence goes on from JALUWJ010000023.1 coordinate 7,580, forward strand.
AGCTCAGCCGTGTCACGCGCTGCGATGCTCAGAGATGCGCTGGGCGCTGATGTCGGGCTCGTCCACGGACGCCTCAAAGGCGAAGAGAAAGATGCCGCGCTGGAAGCGTTTCGAACCGGCAAAACCCGCGTTCTGGTCGCAACAACTGTTATCGAAGTGGGCGTCGACGTGCCTGAAGCAACGATCATGGTGATCGAACGCGCCGAGGGCTTTGGATTGGCGCAGCTACACCAGCTTCGCGGGCGGGTTGGTCGTGGGTCTCAAAAGAGCTTTTGTCTCTTACTCTATCGAGCGCCGCTCACGGAAATGGCGAGAGAGCGTCTGGATACGCTCCGACAAACTGAGGATGGGTTTGAAATCGCTGAAGCGGATTTCCGATTGCGCGGACCAGGCGACCTACTTGGGAAAGCTCAATCCGGTTTGATCGACTATCGTCTGATTTCACTACCTGAACATGCCGAGCTTATCGAGATTGCTCGAAAAGATGCCCAAAGCGCCGTTGAAACGGCTGACAATATCTCAAAATCCAGAGCGTCAGGCCTAAGCCTGCTCAGTCAACTTCTCAGTCCGGACCTCCGGTTCAGTGATTGACGCTTCAGGATGACCCGGATCGAAATCTGGAACCACGAGACCCGCCGTCAAAATCATCTTAGCCCCTTCTTCGACGGTCATCTCGAGCGGGATCGTTTCGGATTCTTCGACATAAATCAAAAAGCCAGACGTTGGGTTTGGCGTGGTCGGAACAAATACGCCGATCTTGCTGGTGCCGAGCTTACTCCCAATTTCGCCTTGTGCGTGGGACGAAACAAAAGCGATACACCACGAGTCTTTTTTCGGATACTCAACCATCACGCACCGATCGAAGCTGGCTTGTTGATTGTTCGCCAGAACTTCCGTCAGCTGTTTGATCGCGGCGTATACGTTCTTCACGATCGGAATGCGGCTCAAGATCCGATCCGTGGCCGCTAATAAGGAGCGTCCTACGAGGTTCGCGGTCACAGCGCCCAAAATAGTCAGCGCAATCACCATAACCAAAACGCCAAAGCCCGGGATCGCATAGTTCGTATATGTCTCCGGCTGCAGGAGCGGCGGCAAGAGCGGTTTCACTCGGTTGTCGATAAAGGTGATCAAGAACTGCAGAATGAAAAAGGTTGCAGCCAATGGCGCTGCGATCACCATGCCGGCGAAGAAACGACCACGGAGCCATGCAAACAAGCCCAATGGTTTGGGTTTGTTTGCCTCTGAAATCATTTCCACCGGGGTCTTACCCTTTGACATTGTAAAATCCTCAGACACGCCTACCGCGCCGTTATAGCTTGGCGATACCTAGTTTGACGTTAATTGTGGCAAAGATGGGAACCAATTCTGACTTTGAAACCGGTCTTCGCACTCTTTTCACAAGAGTTTTTGGAGATTCACAAGCGCTGGAAACGTTCAAACGGCTTTCCGGCGGCGCCAGTCAAGAAACTTGGGCTCTCAGCAATGCTCAACACTCGGCTATTTTGAGGCGCGCGCCCGGCGGCACCAGCATGGCGCGGTCGTCCGCCGCGATTGGACTGCCGGCGGAAGCGAAGCTCATCGACGCGGCGGGGCGCGCAGGTGTACCCGTCCCCAAGGTCTTACACGTTTTAGCGCCAGATGACGGTTTGGGAGATGGTTTCCTCATGAGCCGTGTTCTGGGCGAAACGATTGCCCGCCCGATCCTTCGAAACGATGAGTTTGCCAGCGCCCGATCTGTTCTGGCTGCGCAATGCGGGAACGCACTCGCAGATATCCATTCCATCGCCCTTGAAGGCTTACCGGAAGAACTTCAGGCGAGCGGTGGCCTGGCTCAAATCGCGCAATATGAAGAGATTTATCGCGGGTTCGATGTCCCACGCCCGGTTTTTGAGCTCGCGCTGCAATGGTTGAAAGCGAACGCACCCGATGCCTCTGCAACGGTTTTGGTGCACGGTGATTTTCGTCTCGGCAATCTAATGATTGATGAGAAAGGCCTCGTCGCTGTGCTGGATTGGGAACTCGCACACCTTGGCGATCCGAGAGAAGACATCGCTTGGCTCTGCGTGAATTCCTGGAGATTTGGGCAGAGCCAAAATCGTGTTGGTGGTTTCGGGCAAATCGAGGATCTGCTGACGGCCTACAATCAAAAGCGCGGAACCAATTATGCCCCCAAAGACATTGATTGGTGGGAAATGCTCGGTACCCTGAAATGGGGAATTATGTGCATGATCATGTACGAAGCTTTTCGCTCGGGTGCTGATCCCAGCGTTGAGCGCGCCGCCATCGGGCGCCGGGTATCTGAAACAGAAATCGACCTCATCAACCTGTTGGAGACGGCGCATGCATGACCAACCGAGCGTTCAGGAATTGGTCGCGGCCGTGAAATCCTTCATCGATGACACAGCCGCTCCGCAACTCTCAGGGCATGCGGCATTTCATGCGCGCGTTGCCAGCAATGCGCTCGCCACGGTGCTGCGGGATTTAGAACAACGCCCAAAGGCGGAAGCACAAGAGCGCCAAGGCTTGCTCGACCTACTGAAAAGTTCGGCTGATCAATCGACGGCCGAACTCAATCGCACACTCAGCGAACGCATTCGAGACGGTCAGATGACACCATCTACGCCAGGGCTCTTGCAGCATTTAAAACAAACCGTCATGGCGCAAGTTGAAATAGATCAACCGCGATATTCCGGCCTAAAAACGGCCAAAAGCTAAGCTGAGCAGCTGCCGCCACCCAATACGCAAAAACTAGCGCAATATGAATGATTGAGAGAGACGTCCTGACGGGCGTCTTCTAGCGTGTCACCGAGATCAAACCGTTCATCATAAGGCAGCAATGTGCACGCCACGACAGAGGCTTTACCCGCGCCCTTTCGCTTAACGACCATACGCTGAGAGGCACACATCAGCTTGTTTGGATCCTTGTCCAAAATGCCCCAACACGCGGTGGTGATCTCTGGCGGATCGCCATCGGGTCTCATTTCAGGGAACAGGACAAGCTCGCTTGGATTGCTTTGATCGATAGCCAGACCTTCTCGGGTGATCAGATCGGCATATCCAATCCGCGCCAGCTCTTCATCTTCGCCCCAGATGGTTCGTCCCGCGAGCGCCAGTTTGAATTTGTTCTCCGACAACCAGCGAAGCCCCTTGATCGCCAAGTCAAAAGACCCCTCGCCTCTTTCCTGATCGTGCAGCTCGGCAGAGAAATGATCGAGGCTCACGCGCATCGTCATGCGATCGCCGAAGTCTTCCAACAATTGCATCAGGCCGCCTTTGATCCGCGGGCGCATCATTGGTTGCATTGCATTGGTCAGCATCAGCACCGAATGGCCGCGTTCTAAGACAACACGCAATATGTCGAGCATTTCAGGCGCCATAAATGGCTCACCGCCCGTAAATCCAATTTCGATATTGTGCTCGCCCGCCGCGTCCAATTCATCCAGAAACGGAACCACGTCTGCGACCGCGAGATAGACCAATCGGTCATTCTTCGGAGAGCTTTCAATATAGCAGTTCACGCACTCAATATTGCACAGCGTGCCTGTGTTGAACCAAAGTGTCTTGGTCTTTCCGTATGACACAGTCGCACGAGTTTCGCCTTTGACGGTGACCAGCGGATCCTGAAATTTTTCAATAAGAACAGTGTCGGGCATTTGATCTCTCTACCTGATTTGACCAAAAAGCGAAGTCACGAAGGCGTTAAGCGCACCTAGCTAAGCTGATCTGGCGCCGGCCCCTCTTCGAGAAATTGAATGACCGCGTCCCAATGCGCCAGGGCGTCGACATCGCCCATTGCAGCAACTTCAGCGGCCCGCAGCGTCGCAATCACGCTGGCATCATCGCCGTATTGCTGCATCAGGGCCATCGCCGCGTCGCGCGCACTTGTGTCAGTGCCGCTCATCGCCAGTGTTCCGCGATCCAAGGGGTTGGACGGACGTGCTTGTATATTTTTTTGTGCAAGGGCGCCTGCCACTTGCCATCGCGCGCTTCATCAGGGTCAGGTCGGCCGGTAAAGGCAACAATCTTGGTGTCTTCCGGAAGTTTCGGGGTCTGAAACCAGTTCATCGGAAACTTTGGCATCAGTGAGTGTTTAAAGCTCACACACCATTCTTCAGGCCAATAGATTTTGTCCGGTATCATCGCCGACACATATTGCTGACTGGCTCGAAACTCTGCATGGATTGGCGTGCTGTCGCGCATATACTTTTCGAAGATCTCAGTATGCTCGCCTATGGTCCATTTATAGACTGACGTATTGCCAATCCCCATGCCCTTTTGGGTCCAGTTTTCAGCAATGCACATTTTGCCGGGATGGTACTCCCAAAATGGATCCATATTGCCGGTGACGATAAGATCGACGTCCAAGAATAGAACCTCACCTTCCAGCCCACCAAGTCCGGCCTGCCATAGGGAAATTTTGCGCCATGGCCACCAACGGTACTTTTCCGGCAGATCAATCGGCGGCAAAGGCTGGTATTCGACCTCTGGAAGCAGGCCTTCCTTATCATCGGTGAAGCATACGAAACGGAGATCACCGGTCACGTTTCGGCGCACCATATTATAAAGCCGGTTCGCAAAATGCGCTGGATAGCGCTCGCCCCATTTCATGCAGATCACGGTCTTGGTCATGTGTCCTGCCTAGTCGGTTTCATGCCCGCGCGCCAGCGGCAGATCACCCCGACTGCAGTTTCCGAATTTTTTTGAAATCCGATCGGGAAAGTGTGTCGTAACAAGACTATACAGCCTAAGCGCGTGGAGGATCGGTCATTTCTAGCTCGTCAAAAGCGCCCGTAATCATGTGGTTTCGCCGCGATTTGCGTCTCGATGACAACCCAGCCTTGGGCGCCGCGATTGCTGCAAGCGGCGGCAATGTAATCTGCCTCTATGTGTTGGAAGACGTGGCCGATGGACGAGACTTGGGTGGGGCCTCCAAATGGTGGCTCGATAAGTCACTTCGTTCTCTCCACACCAGTCTTGAAAAGATCGGTGGTCGCCTGACCCTTCGCAGAGGTAACGCAAAATCCATTCTCGATGACGTCATTGCGGAAACTGGCGCAACGGCGGTGTTTTGGAACCGGCGATATGAACAGTCGGGCCGGGATATTGATACCGAACTCAAAGCCCACCTAAAGGATAACGGTATTTCGGCGGAAAGCTTCAATGGCACCGTGCTTACAGAGCCATGGACCCAAAAGACCGGATCAGGTGGGTATTATAAAGTCTACTCGCCCTACTGGCGCGCGGTTCAGGCCAATTATGAATTACCGCAACCCATCGGGGCGCCGGACACGCTCCAGAGCCCGCCGGTTAAATCTGAGCGCCTAGAGGATTGGGCCCTTCACCCCACACAGCCAGACTGGTCGACTGGCTTTGATGGATCGTGGGAACCCGGCGAAACGGGCGCGAAGACGCGGCTCGCAAAGTTTTTAGGCGCTGCTGTGTCGAACTACAAAGACGATCGCAATCGACCCGACCTTGAGGACGGCACTTCCGGTCTGTCACCGCATTTGGCGTTTGGTGAAATCTCACCAACACAAGTTTGGCGCGCGACGAAGTCAAAGATGGACGCGGGAGACGTCGACCAAAAAGGCGCCCATCACTTCCTCTCAGAAGTCGTGTGGCGCGATTTTGCTTATGTCTTACTCTACCACAACCCAGATCTCGCCACGGAAAATTTCAAGCCCGACTTTGACCTCATGCCTTGGCGCGATGACGAAGCAAATCTGCTTGCATGGCAAAAGGGGCTAACAGGATACCCGATTGTTGATGCTGGGATGCGCCAGCTCTGGCACACAGGCTGGATGCACAATCGCGTGCGCATGATCGTCGCAAGCTTTCTCACCAAACACCTGCTCATTCACTGGCGCCACGGTGAAGATTGGTTCTGGGATACGCTGGTCGACGCGGACCCCGCCTCCAACAGCGCAAGCTGGCAATGGACCGCTGGCTCAGGCGCAGATGCCGCCCCCTATTTTCGCGTCTTCAACCCAATCACCCAGGGCGAAAAGTTCGATGAGAGCGGCGACTATGTCCGCAAATGGTGTCCGGAACTCGCCCGCTTGCCGCGCAAATACCTCTATCAGCCTTGGGAAGCTGGGCCGCTCATTCTGCACGAAGCAGGCATCAAACTCGGCGAAACCTATCCCAAACCGATCGTGGATCACAAAACCGGACGCCAACGCGCCCTCGACGCCTACGAGACCCTTAAAGAAAGACGAGACGCTGCATGAAACGCATAGCCATTATTGGATCAGGAATTTCAGGTCTCGGCGCCGCTTACGCCCTGAAGGACACTGCGGACATCACAGTCTATGAAGCCAATAACCGGGCGGGCGGTCATGCTCATACGATGGATGTTGACTATGATGGCACGCCGATCAGCGTCGATGTCGGATTTATCGTCTATAACGCGCTCAACTACCCCAATCTGATTGGCTTCTTTGACGCGCTCGGCGTTCAAACCGAAGCGAGTGATATGAGCTTCGCCGTCTCAAATCCCGACGGTTATGAATGGGCTTCGACCTTAAACGGTATCTTTGCGCAGCGACGAAACCTCTTTCGTCCGAAGTTTCATCGCTTCTGGCGCACGATATTGAAGTTCAACGATCTTGCGCGTGAGGAGTTACACGCAGGAAAGATCCAGGATGTCTCACTCGGATCCTGGCTCAGCAAGCATGGCTTTGATCAGGACTTCCTCGATAATTACATCCTGCCCATGGGCGGCGCGATTTGGTCGACGCCCGAAGCGGAGATGATGGACTATCCAGCCATCAGCTTTTTCCAGTTCTTCGAAAATCACCGCCTGATGCACAAAGAGCGGCCGAAATGGCGAACGGTAACCGGCGGTTCTCGCAACTATGTGTCGAAAGTCGCTGGCGTGTTAGGCGATCGCCTCAAACTCGACAGCCCGATTCAGGCAATCCGGCCGTTCGGGGATAAAGTTCGCGTAGAACTGAAAAATGGACCGACAGAGGTCTATGATGACGTTATTCTTGCGACCCATTCGGACACCGCGCTGGAGCTGCTCGACCCAGCGTTTGAGAGCAAGACCTTCCTCCTCCGCTCTATCCGGTATCGGCCAAACACGATCTATCTCCACAGAGATGAAAGCCTGATGCCAAAGAAAAGGGCCGCCTGGGCGAGCTGGAACGTGATCAAACAGAACACACCAGAAATGTGCCTGACTTATTGGATGAACAAGCTTCAGAACTTGCCATCAGAGACACCGCTCTTCGTCACCCTTAATCCAGAAACGCCGCCGGCTGCAGAACTCACGTTCGCCACGATGGAAAAGGCCCATCCGCAGTTTGATGCCCCCGCCGAAGCCGCCGTGCGCGCGCTGAAACGCGAGCAAGGACACGACAAAATTTGGCTTGCCGGCGCGTGGATGGGAAGCGGCTTTCACGAAGATGGCCTGAAGTCGGGGCTCTCATGCGCTCTTTCTCTGGGCGGACAAGTGCCGTGGACGCCGGAAGGTGTCGAAATCGCGTCCGCCGTGACCAATGCGGCGAAAACTGATAAAATTGCCCTCGGAGCCCTTTAGTCGTGACGGAGCAGCCTGCCCTTCAAATCCTCAAAGGACACACCGTACACCAACGGTCGATCCCGTTCGTGCATCGGTTTAAATATGGGCTAGCTTTGATCGATCTCGACATTGATCGTTTGGATGAAGCAGACGCACAAACGCGCAGCTTCTCCGTCGATCGGCCCAGCCTGTTTGCTTTCAACCGCAAAGATCACGGCACGCGTCGCGATGAATCCCTGCGGCCTTGGGCGGAAGATCAATTTCAGTCTGCGGGAATTGAGCTTGAAGGCGGCGCCATCCGTCTCGTCACCTTCCCGCGCCACGCCTTCTACAAGTTTGCACCAATCTCACTCTGGCTCGGGCACGGTCCCGACGGCGACTTGAGAGGTATCCTCTACGAGGTCAACAATACGTTCGGCGAGAGCCACACTTATGTCGCAGCGACGCCGGACAGTTCGCGCCACCAACATGGCACCGATAAAGTCTTTCACGTCTCTCCGTTCTTTGACGTCTCGGGCACGTACGAGTTCACGCTGAAGAGAAATGACGAGCAATTGAGCCTTGTCGTGGCGACCAAGACCGAGTCTGGGCAGTCGCACGTCGCGACGATTTCCGCCAAGACGGCGCCCGCGACGAGCGCGGCCTTCATTGGTATCGCGCTGACCAAACCATTCTCAACCCTTGGGGTCACGATGGCGATCCATTGGCAGGCTTTGAAGCTTTGGCTGAAGGGCGCGAAATATCATCCAAAACCAAAGCAGTCATCTGTGCGTACAACGATTGCAACATCAGGAAGCGCTGCTCGCAAAACAGCGCCAATCCCGGAGACGACGGTATGAGTTTCACCACCCTAGATCGCGATATTGAACAGCAATCCAATCTCATCCACGCCTCTGCAGAGACTTTGCGAAGACTAGCGGGCGTCCCTGCGGGATTCAGATTGGCTGGCATGATGTTGCTGCGAGCAAAGCGTGGAACGATCCGGTTTGACTTGCCAGATGGGCGAAGCGTTTTGTTCGATCATAGTGAGCCGGGCCCGAATGCGGTTGTTCAAGTACATAATTTCGACTTTGCAAAACGCGCGATCGCAGGCGGCGATGTCGGTTTCGCAGAAAGCTACATGGATCAAGAATGGTCGACCCCAGACCTGACCTCCGTCCTCGAGTTCTTTTCTGAGAACTTTGAAGCAGCAGGCCAATTGGCGGTTGGTGGATTCATGGTGCGCATGACGAACATGGTGCGCCACATCTTCAACCGAAACTCCAAGGCTGGCTCTAAGCGTAATATTGAAGCCCACTATGATCTCGGCAATGAGTTCTATGAGCTCTGGCTCGACGAGACGATGACCTATTCGTCAGCACTATTCACTCAGCCCAATCTCACACTCGCGCAGGCACAAAACGCGAAATACGAGCGTATCGTGGACGAGCTTAATCTGACAGACGGTAGCTCTGTGCTTGAAATCGGATGTGGCTGGGGCGGGTTCGCAGAATACGCCGCCAAAGAGCGCGGCGCCAATGTCACCTGCCTCACCATTTCTCCATCACAGCGAGAATGGGCCCTTAAGCGCATTCAGCGAGAGGGACTCGGTGAGAAAGTCAAAATTCGCCTGGAAGACTATCGCGATCATGAAGGCAAATATGATGGCATTGCTTCCATCGAAATGTTTGAGGCGGTCGGCGAAAGCTATTGGCCGAGCTATTTCTCTAAAGTCTCTGAAAGCTTGAATTCCGGCGCGAAAGCGGCGCTGCAAATCATCACCATCCAAGACTCGCTGTTCCCGCGCTACCGCAAGCGCGCGGACTTCATCCAGCGCTATATTTTCCCGGGCGGTATGCTTCCGAGCGAGCTGGCTCTGCGAGAGCAGGTTATGGATGCAGGCTTACAGATCGACCAGACGCACTATTTCGGCCCTGACTATGCCAAAACCCTGCGTCTCTGGGCGAAGGCATTTGAAGAAAAGTGGGGCCAGATTGCGCCGCTCGGCTTTGACGAACGCTTCCGCCGGATGTGGCGCTTCTATCTGAGTTATTGCGAAGCCGGCTTCGACAATGGCCGGATCAATGTCGGCCACTTCACACTCTCAAAATCGTAGAATTAGTAGAGCTGGTTCAAGACATATTCGATGTCTTGGCCACGCACTTCAAAGGCAAGCTTCACCCAGCGCGACTGGTTATCGTACCAGAGGTCGACAGTGAGGTCTGAACTTAGGCGGTAATGGGTCGCGGCAATGTCTTTTCCATCCACGACAACCGTATCCTCGCCGAGATTTTCGACGCTGATGTCCAACACTTCGCCTGTTTCCGTCGACAGCATCTGGTCCTGATAGACCTGCAAACGGTTCCAATGGCTGGATGGAATGGTTGTCAGCGGTAAAGCGCCTTCAAATTTCGTGCTATCGACCAATAATTGATCACCAACGATTTCGGCCGAAACTTTCGCTTTGCGTCCGTCACTGTTCGAACTGCCAGACAAGGAAACGAGCTGCCCTTCGATCCAGTTCTCAACGCTGTCGAGTCGGTATCGAAACGCCGTGATCGGGCCGAATTTGACTTTTAGGTCGACATCCGTGGTGACGGTCAGCTGCCCATCAGGGCCGCGATCGAAAGACAGCGTATGCGTCCCGAACGGCTTGCCTTTTCGCAGCACAGTGAAGTCTATTACAGCGCCATCGGTCGCGACCCAGGGCGCAGGCATGGACGTTAGCTCTGCGGTTTCCTCGGCGTGTCCTCCAAATGCGACCAAGGCCCCCATAATGCCCGCAATCGCAAATCGCTTCATCAGCTGAATCTCCAGAATGACAGCGCATCTTGCGCCACATAGCAAATACACATGTCGTTCCCGTATGCGGCTGGACGGTGCCGTACGCCTGGGCGACCGAGCACCAGATCCCCGCGCTGATAAACGCCGTGTCCATCTTCAAACTGACCTTCGAGGACAACCGTTGCTTCCAGTGCAGAATGGCTATGCTCCGGCGCTGACTGGCCCGGGTCCAAGCGCATCAATTTGCCTTTGCCCTTGCCGCGTTTGGCATAGTGGACACCTGACAGCCCCTTCTTCCAAGGCACCATGTCGAATTCGCCGCGCGCGAGTTCCAATGCTTCTGGCAGGCGGTCATGCTCAACCATACAGGATTGGCCTTCCAATTGCCCGATCACATCGCGCGTAGATTGCCAAATATCAGCGGTTGATTTGCCTGATTCAGACAAGAGAATATGCAGCTCTGCCGCGAGCGCCATATCGTCCGATAAGGCCCCGCTTACATGATCGAGCATAAATGCGTGATAAGCGTCAGAATTCATTCAGCAAAACTCATATGTCTGTTCTATAGCTTTCTACGCAACTCATTCCCATTTGGATCACCGAACCCCAGTTGAATTACTGCAGCGCAAAGCCTAGCGTGACGCAAAACCCAAAAAGGCCAAACATGACCACCACGAACTCTGTCTTAGACTTGATCGGAAATACGCCTCTGATGAGGCTAAATCGGCTCTCTGAAGAGACGGGCTGCGAGATTCTCGGAAAGTGCGAGTTTCTCAATCCCGGACAATCGGTCAAAGATCGCCCTGCCCTCGGCATGGTGCGTGATGCTGAAGCATCCGGACGATTAAAACCCGGTGGAACCATCGTCGAAGGGACAGCTGGTAATACGGGCATCGGCCTTGCCATGGTCGGCGCAGCATTGGGCTATAAAGTCGTCATCGTGATGCCGCGCACACAATCTAAAGAGAAGAAAGACGCCGTTCGCAACCTCGGCGCGAAACTCGTTGAAGTCGACGCCGTGCCATACTCAAATCCGAACCATTATGCGCGTTATTCCGGACGCTTGGCCGAAGAGCTCAATGAAACCGAGCCGAACGGCGCGATTTGGGCGAACCAATTCGACAATCAGGCCAATCGCAAAGCCCATTACGAGACGATGGGCCCAGAAATCTGGGAGCAAACCGGCGGAAAGGTCGACGGCTTTATCTGCGCCGTTGGGTCTGGTGGCACGCTCGCTGGCACCGCTATGGCCCTTCGTGAGAAATCAGGTGGCCGGGTCAAAATCGGAATCGCCGATCCCGGCGGCGCGGCCCTGTACGAGTATTACAAGAATGGCGAGCTAGAAGCCGAGGGCACCTCAATGACTGAAGGGATCGGCCAAGGCCGCATCACCGGAAATCTGGAAGACCTGACGGTTGATTATGCTTATCGCGTCCATGACAGCGAGGCGCTCGACATCCTGTTCGATCTTATTGAGCATGAAGGACTATGCCTTGGCGGATCCGCGGGCGTTAATCTCGCAGGCGCGGTGAAACTCGCGAAAGATATGGGCCCCGGCCACACGATTGTGACCATCCTCTGCGACTATGGAAACCGGTATCAGGACAAATTGTTTAATCCTGAATTCCTGCGCTCCAAAGACCTTCCCGTCCCAGCCTGGCTGGAAGGCTGAGGATGAGCGCACGCGACCCTCTCGTCTCTGCAGGTTGGCTGAGGGATCAAGCCGCATCGCCGGATCTGGTGGTCTTGGATGCGACTTGGGTCCCGCCATTTCTGAAGGATCGACCGAATGGCAAGTCCTGCTATCAGAGCGGGCACATCCCAGGAGCGCCTTATTTCGATATCGATGATATCGCGGACAGCTCATCCGGCTTGAAGCATATGATTCCATCAGCTGGTGTGTTCGCGGCGAAGGTGGGCGCATTAGGAATTTCCAATAAGAGCCGGGTCGTCGTCTATGACAGCAATTCCTTTTTCGCGTCAGCGCGGGCCTGGTGGATGTTCCGCGCCATGGGACATGAGCACGTCTATGTCCTGGATGGCGGCCTTGAGGCATGGCGCACTGCGGGTGGAACGATCGAAACAGTTCCGGCGCATCCTGCGCCAAGAGACTTCGCGGCAACCCATCGCCCGGACCTCGTGCGCGATATGAACGCCATGCGCAGCCATGTTGAAAAGGCAGATGTCAAAATCCTCGATGCGCGCGCACAAGGCCGGTTTGATGGAACCAGCCCCGAACCGCGGGCAGACCTCCCATCTGGGCACATGCCGGGCAGTTTTTGCGTTCCGGCGACGGCATTGCTCTCTGGTGATGGAAAGATGCTGACCAAAGAGGACCTCGCGCCCATTCTGGGTCCCTTCCTCGAGTCTCAAGTGGTGACCTCTTGTGGATCCGGCGTTTCTGCAGCGGTCATTTCGCTGGCACTGGCCCGATCTGGAAACTGGGACGCCGCGCTTTATGACGGCTCGTGGAGCGAATGGGCTGCAAACTCCGATAACCCGATTGCGACGGCCTCATGAAAGACAAAACCAAGATCATTCACACGCGCTCGGGACGTGGCCCGGTTAAAACGGTGAACCCACCCGTTGAGCGTGGTTCAACTGTTTTGCTACCGACCCGCGAGATCTTGTATGGCGATGGCAAAGTTTATGGCCGGATGGGGCTGACCGTACATCGCGAATTGGAAGCGGCGCTTTGTCTTCTCGAAAACGCCGAACACTGCCGCCTGACCTCAAATGGCTTGCAATCAATCGCCTTAGCTGTGGGGGCTGTCCTGGAGGCTGGCGACCACATTCTGATCCCGGATTGCGCGTACGGGCCAAGCCGGCGGTTCTGTACGCGACGCCTCAACGCGATGGGCATACATCGACCCGGTTCAACCCAACCCTCGGCGCGAAGATTGAAGACCTGGTTCAAGACAACACCAAGGCGATTTTGATCGAGTCGCCGGGCTCTCTCACCATGGACATCATTGATGCGCCAGCACTGATCAAGGTCGCAAAAGACCACAAGCTTCTAACTCTGTTCGATAATACTTGGGGCGCGGGGGTCGCGATCCGACCGCTCGACCTCGGCGTTGATATCGTGATGCAGGCCCTCACCAAATATCCCGTCGGCCACGCAGATGCTCTAGGCGGCGCCGTTTTGACGAATAGCGCCCGGCTTGCGAACAAGATTGCCATGTGCAGCGAGGATTGGGGGATCAGCCTTAGCCCGGATGACGCCTATGCGGGACTACGAGGGCTACGAAGTCTGCACCTTCGCCTCAAGCAGCATGAAGAGAACGGGTACAAAATCGCGAGATGGTTTGCGAGCCGTCCAGAAGTGGACTGCGTGCTGCATCCGGGTCTCGAAAGCCATCCGGACCACGCGCTCTGGAAGCGCGACTTTACAGGCGCCAATGGGTTGTTCTCGCTCCTCCTAAAAGAGACCAGCAACGACCAGCTTGATCGGTTCTTGGAAGCGATGAAGCTGTTCGGAATGGGCTTTTCCTGGGGCGGGTATGAAAGCCTACTTATCCCGTGCGATGATCAACTCGATCGCATCGAAGGCGACCGGATTCACGAACGCGCTGGCCCTCTGCTTCGGGTTCACGTTGGCTTAGAGGATCCGGACGACCTGATTGCGGACCTGGAGCAAGCTTTCGCTGCCATGCACGTTTAGCGGACTTGCCCGCGGACTTGGCCTTGGTGGAGCGCGCAGATCAGCGTGAACAAGCGCCGCGCCGTATCAAAGTCGACTTTAACCTTGCCTTCCAAACGTTCAGCCACAAGGTCTGAGCCTTCATTATGGATACCGCGCCTCGCCATATCGATCGCTTCGATCTGATGCGGCGTCGAGCTACGGATCGCATCGTAGTAACTCTCACAAATCATGAAATAGTCGCGAATGACCCCGCGAAATGGCGTCATCGACAGCAAGAAGACATGAACAGACTCGCCTTGCTCTGTCTTGATCTCAAAAACGAGCTTTCGTTCCTGCATCGACAGTTTCAGCCCATAAGGACCGATATCCTTGCCCTCGACTTCGAAACTGTTTTCTTCAAGCAGGTCGAAAATCGCAACGCGCCGCTCATGTTCCGCATCTGGACCAGACGCGGCAAGCGATGCATCATCAATATCCACGCTGACCAGTCGGTGTTCGGACATTGTCGTCTTTCGTGCCTTAGCTCTCGTTCGTTCGAATCGATACTGACCGTGCGTGCGCTGGCAAGCCT
>JALUWJ010000024.1 GCA_027019605.1 Henriciella sp.
AGACTTTTTTCGGGGCCGCTTTCGCAAACGCCATCGACTTTGTGTAGTCGCCGCCATCATGAAGCCGAAAGTCAACGACGAGATAGTCGAGGCTCGCGTTCGGGATGTCTGAAAGGATCGTTTTGTAGACGCCTTTGATTGACTGTTCACCGACTTTGAAACCCGGCAAAGCGCGGATGTAATACCCATTCTCATCAAGCTCGTAGTGCAAGCTCTGCCAGGGTTGAGTCAGGTAGCGTGGTCGGCTTGCGCCATCTAAGTCCAAGGTATGGGCCCAACCCGGATATGCCGGATTTTCAGGATCGGGAATGAGGGTTTGCCACGCGCTGCGCCATGGCAAATCATCCGGGTTTTCGGCATCGCGTCCATCAAAGGAAACGATCTCTATCGCGCCGTCTTTGGAGACCAAGGCCAGATCAATCGACTCTGAAGCCGCTGCGAGGCCCGCCGCCGACAACAGATCCGGAGATTCTAAAATAAGCGTGCTGTAGAGCGTCCGCCAGGTTTCATTGCCGCCGCGATACGCCTGAAGCGAAGACTGCAATTGCTCAATCGGTGTTCCATCGATGGCAACAACGCGCTGGCCAATCGTGTCAGCTTTGTCGGGCGCCGCGCGCACGATATAGACTCCATCATTGAACGCGTACAATCTCGCCCCAATCGTATTGAACTCGGCAAACTGCGGGCGATAGCTCAAATTGGTGTGGCCATTGTCGGCAAGCGCGACGGCTTCGGCGAGGCTCAAATAGAATTCGGCATCCGTCATGTCTGCCGCAGACTCTTTTGCAGCCTCCAGCATGGCGCCAAATTGCGATTGCGCTTGGTCTGAAAATGACCGGTCATACTCCGTCAGAGTAGCAAGATATTCGATGTCTTGCAGACGGGCCTCGGCCACAGTTGCGGGCGGGTCAAAGTCTGGAGAGGCCACGTTCGGCATGAACACCCACATCATCCGAACGAACGGCCAATAGAATGGGAATGTCAGAATGCTCAATACGATCCAACCGATGAACCCGTATTTCAGTATCTTCAGCATGATCGAGCCCCCCACAGAGCTGTAAGTTGTATTGTTCTGGGTACACACAACCCGAAAGCGAGGTACGGGTCAATCTTTGCTGCCCAAAAGCAAAAAGCGCTCAAACCGAGTTGGGTTTGAGCGCTTCGAACGAATGGTAGATTAGGTTTTGCGCCTAGGCAGCGACGGCAACTTTCGTCTTCGCGCCGGGCATTTGCTCAATCAGGAAGTCGTGGAACGATTCAGCCCGCTGGATGAAGCGGTTGAACGGGAGTTTGGCTTTGAAAATGGCTTCCGGCGCAACATTGGCGCCGCATTTCAGCGCTGTTGCAACGGCTTGGTCGCGCTCCGGCTGGGCTGAGCACACGGCAATGCGGTGTTTGCCCATATTGGCGACGCGCGCGATGGTCATATCGCCATCGAAGCTATCTGGCAGGGTCAGATCGAGGACAACAAGATCGAAACGTTCTAGTCGAAGCCGCGTTTCGGCTTCCATCAGGGTCGTTGCCATAACCAAATCGACCGGAACACGTGCACGCGCGGCCTTGTCTGCAGCCACCAACAATAATTCACGTACCGGCTCGTGATCTTCGACCCAAAGAACTTTCATCTAAATACCCTTACGACTCTACCAGTGTTTCCCCGGCGATCCTCGCCTAGCCCTCTTCTGAAACCCACTTTGCCACCAACGGATTACAGGATGGTAAAGCGAAAGTGACCAAAGTGTTGACAATGCTACAGATTACGCGGCGCTGACCGTTGCCGTCGCCAAGCTGGCACGAACTGTGATAGTGTCATTACAGACACGATGATTCCCAATGGAGACGGGGCATTATGACGAGCAAAACGCTTCCAGCAGCGTCGACACACGCGGCCTTTTTGGCCGAGCTGGAAGCGAGTGACGATCATATTGTTGATCGACTTATAAAAGAACGTTGCCCAAGTTTTGTGGATCATTGGACCTGGCCGGTGGTTCGACCGATGTTGTATGCCCTGCTCGGATATGACCGCGCTTGCCGGACATCGGATTATTTGCAGACGCTCAATGGCGGTGACAGTTTCGATCATCTGACCGAAGAACTCGCCGTTGATCTGACGCTGAACGATATCGAGAAAATGCCCAAACAGGGCCGATTAGTGGTCGCTGCCAATCATCCCACAGGGCTGGCGGATGGCGTCGCGGTTTGGGACGCGTTGCGGCGTGTGCGCAGGGATATCGTATTTTTCGCCAATGCAGACGCACTACGGGTGAATCCTGGATTTTCGGATGTTTTGATCCCGGTCGAGTGGGTGATGGATAAGCGGTCGCCGGCAAAAACCCGCGAAACCCTGCGCCTTGCAAAAGAAGCCTTCGCCGAAGAAAAATGCGTCGTCATCTTTCCGTCTGGAAAGCTCGCCAAAAAAATTGACGGCGTCCTGACCGAACAAGATTGGATGCCGACCGTGGTGAGCCTTGCGCGCAAGCACAAAGCGCCCATCCAACCCCTGAATCTGCAAGCCAAGAATTCCTGGCTCTATTATTTCTTTTCAAATGTGAACGGAGAGCTACGCGATATTACGCTCTTCCATGAGCTGCTCAATAAAAGCGGCAGCCCATTTGAGATGACATTCGGTCCGTTGATTTCGCCGGACCGGCTGGACGGTGATGCGAATGCGTTGACGCTTGCGCTACGTGAATACGTGGCCACGCACTTGGCATCAGGGCCCGACACCAAGTTCGATCCAGTTTCCGCGTCTTAGACTAAGCCTTTTTGGCGTCGGCGGTCAGCGCGCCGTGGCAATGCTTGTACTTTTTCCCGGATCCACACGGACACGGTGCATTGCGCGGCGTATTCGCCCAGCTTTCTTCCGCTTGAGCCACCATTGAATGCGGCGCCTGTTCAGCCACAGCTTGCGGCGTTCCAGGTCGCTGATTGATGCCCGTATCGGGATCGAGACTCGTTTCAAAAGTCTGCTGCGGCGGGTTTGGAACCGGGCGCGGTTGTGGCGGCTGCACTTGCGCCGTCATCAGCCAGCGCGTCACTTCCAGACGCATTTCTGAAAGCATGTCATAGAACAGCTTAAACGCTTCTTCCTTAAACTCGTTCAGCGGGTTGCGCTGGCCATAAGAGCGCAAGTGGATCACAGAGCGCAGCTGATCAATCTGCTGCAGGTGCTGGCGCCAGCGGCCGTCGAGAACCTGAAGCAGGATCTGCTTTTCGATCATCCGGAACTGGCCATCGGCGGCAAGTTCAGCTTTCGCATTATAGGCTTCCGTCGCCGCGGCTTCGATGCGCTGTGCGATTTCAACATTCGCCACGCCTTCTTCGCCGGCCCATTCTGCGATTGGCAGCTCGAGTCCGAGCAATTCTTTACAGCGCTCCGTCAGGCCTTCAGTGTCCCAAAGTTCAGCGTGCGCTTTTTCCGGCATGTGGTGCGCGACAATGCCTTCAACCACAGATTCGCGCATGCCTTCGATCTCATCGAGAACACTTTCAGCGCGCATGAAATCAATACGCTGCTCAAAGATCACCTTACGCTGATCATTGATGACATCGTCATATTTGAGAACGTTCTTCCGAATGTCGAAATTACGCGTTTCGATTTTCTTTTGCGACGTCTCGATCGCCTTGTTCATCCAAGGGTGGGTAATCCCCTCGTCTTCCTTGATGCCGAGGCCCTTCATGATTGAGTTGAGACGCTCTGCTGCGAAAACGCGCATCAGATCATCATCGACCGCAATGAAGAATTTTGATTTGCCCGGGTCGCCCTGGCGCCCTGTACGGCCGCGCAGCTGATTATCGATACGGCGGCTTTCATGGCGCTCAGTGCCAAGAACATAAAGACCGCCCGCATCAAGCGCTTTCTTCTTGGCGACTTCAATCTCAGCCTTGATCTGATCCGTGATCAGCTGCAGCTCACCTTCGGATGGCTCGCTGCCGGTCTTTTCGATGTGTTCCTGAACTGCTTTCGAGACGCGCATGTCCAGGTTTCCGCCGAGCTGAATATCGGTTCCGCGGCCCGCCATATTGGTCGCAACTGTCACCGCACCGGGCACACCAGCATCCGCAACAATTTCAGCTTCCTGAGCGTGGTGACGCGCATTCAAAACTTTATGCGGGATCTTCGCGGCGGTCAGATAGGTCGAAACGATCTCAGACTTCTCAATCGACGCCGTGCCAAGCAGGACCGGTTGTCCTTTGGCGCGCGCTTCGCGCACTTCTTCGACAATGTCTTTGTATTTCGCT
>JALUWJ010000025.1 GCA_027019605.1 Henriciella sp.
AGGCGCACCTCCACCTCGCGCAGCTTTGCAATAATCTCTTCAGGCTTGGCTCTCTTGCCCATGGTTCAACTCCATTTTGGAGCCGATCCTCTCTCAAACTATGGGCCAGTTTTTCTGAAGCAGTCCAACATGTGTGAATGAGTCTTTGAGACGACTGCGTTCTACGCTCACCCAAGCTGCCGGTGTTGGAAGACGAGCTGGATTGTGACAGATGACATGCTGACACAGAAACAAGTCAGCAGATTTCTTGAACTCAAATAGAGCCTCCAAAGGCAATGTTGACATGACGGGAACCCCAGGCTCCCAAGCATTCCCGATTTCCAGGACAATTGACCCTTTAGGTGAGAGCAGTTCTTTGAATCTTGGCGCCAAATCTCGGAGCCATCTGAGATAGGTCTCCCCCGTTTCGTTTCCGTAACTTTTTTTGTTCACAAGCGGAAAAGGGGGAGAAGTTAAGAGTAAGTCCACCTTCCCCACACACGCATCGACGAGCCCGCTATCCAGGACATCTTCAACTTTACCTCGATATGCGTCGCCAAAATTTGTCCGATACGCGCGCTCCTGAGAGGAATCGCATTTACTCTTGTTTTCTTGCATCGAAGCAGCCCTCCAAAGTGAACATCGCCAGGCGAATTAGGCATCACGATAATTCTAGTTCATTTTTTTGATGCGATTTTCCGTATTGTTCAATTGTTGGAGTAAAACGATCTAGTTTCGATAAGCCGTTAATGGGTTTTCTGAGCAGGCTGGTGATTTTAGTCTCCAAACCACCATCTAAGCGAGACCAATAAGTACCTCGCGCGCAAATTCAGATTGACGCTCTCCAATTGAGGGCTTCACTCACTAAACGCTCAATTTCAACCGACTTCCGCGTCGAAGCATCGATAGCCTCTTTCCACGCGGGTCCCCTACTAAGAGCGCTTTCAATTGCTTGGGAGAGTTCTTCTGGCCTGTCTTTACTTAGTACCTCAAAAAGCACCTTGGCCTGAGCAAGGTCTTTCTTCGCTTTTAGAGCAGACGAAGAACGCCTGCGCGCTGCGACAATTAGTTTGTGCACCGCATAACGCTCGGGTTTTGGTATTTGGAGAAATACACCCGATCGATAAAGAGCGACCGCTGGAATTGGGTCGGCAATCAAAAAATTCAGAAAAGGTAGTGCCTGAGCGTAGACGCCAAGCGGCTCTAACTTGAGAACATCACTATCTTCACGCATCCTGGGCACCAAAAACTCAACTTCTGTGGTTCCTTCGCGACCCATTACCCACTTGGTTGGCCGATTCTTTCGGTCGAGCCCCGGTGCGGGCTCCAAGCTAAGATCTTTAAAAGTTGCGGGTAAGGCGGGATCGACCTCATCTTCGATGACGAGCTTCAAATTTTCAAATGCGGCGATGTCTACGTCGCCTGTTACCGCGAGAGTGTTCTCAAACCGCACGCCTAGTTCCGCGCTATATAAGCGGAATGCATGGGTTCCGATCAAAGTCCCTCCCAGTCGGAATACGCCACTTTTGGACATTGCGTTGAGGACTTTACCTGTGTCGCGGTCTAAAGTCGGAACTCCTGCAGCGCGCAATTGTGCGACCATGCTTGCACAACGACGTTCAAACTCGTGGGTTTCCTCGTTCGCAGCCGCAGCGTCACTGATCCGTTCTCGAACTTCCGGAGTATCGGGCCCCACATATTTTTGAATGGTTTTTTCGCCAATCCGTTGGCGTGCGTACCAATACTTTCCTTTTTCCCCCATATCGCGAAGAAAGGGCTTTCCGGGAATATCTGATATCGCACGTATTGAATGGGCCTGTAACAAGTCGTGATACGTCGTATGGATCGAGATTGGAAAGCTTTGAGGCATTAGTTACACCACATAAGATGAGTTCGTGGTGTAATACATCAATTACACCACGAAAGCAACTTTTGTAGTGTAATCAAGCATCATCCGAAAAAGATCGATTGGCATTGATCATGCTTCACCGAGAACGTGATGTTTGTAGAAAAACCCGTGAAAGTTTGGCGCCCTGGCCAGCCATTGCGTGATAAGGCGTTCCTTAGTTTCGGAGAGCTCGCCGACTATGAAGCTCAAAAATGCGGAAAGCGGACCTCCTCGTCATTTATGACGAGCTTTTCGCATCTCATATTTCGCGGAGCATTCGACAGCGAGCCGTTGGATCATCATCCATTTGTGGATCGTATGACGATCGATCAGTCATTGCGCTACTTACAGATCCCGCTGATCGATGCTCAGTTTGATAAAAAATCCAACATGCTGGCCGGCTCTGCGGAGTTTCTCGGATATGGTTGCGCTAATAGTGAAGACGTTATCGTGCGGCTAGCGCTGATGCATCAGTGGTTTGAATATGGGTCGGAAAGAAAAACAGTCGAAGAGTTAACCTCATACAAAAACGATCTGCTCACGCACCCGTTCGAATCCTATCCGGACAAAGTGCAGGGCTTCTTGAATGACACTCTCATCGCGAAGGAAAAGCTGAAAGAGTGGTATCGGTTGAGGGGGACATCGGTTCCATGGCCGCTCGCGTCGAATGATAACGCGCTGACTCTGAGCCCCGCGGGAAAACCTTCAGTCATTTCAGCGAACGAGTCTCGCAGTACTCCGCGTGGTCGCCCACCGAAGTCAGCCTGGACTTTTATCAAACACCGTTCGCGTCAATTGAGGCGCGCCGATAAGAACCTCCTTAACAAGGTAATAGCATCAATGGTTCTCGACGAAGCGAGCAGTGATTTCAACAAAGACGATCTTCCAGCTCATTCGACAGTTGTGAAAGAGCTGGGCAAGATTCTCGAAGGTCTGTAACGAACCACCAGCATTTTGAGCTTGCTCGATGAATGATAAAACAATAGACGCACCTCGATTGCTGACGATTGCCAGCGCAATGCGCAGATTGCAGATCAAAGTTATATTTTGACGAAATGATTCCGCTTTTTCGTAAGCGATTTCAATGCTGTGCTTCTACCGACTCAATAGACTGAGGTGTAGACTGCATGATTAAAGACAATGACGAACTTCCTGATCTGGACGCAATCCTAGAGGATAATCCAGGCTGGCTCGATGAAGCCATAGACACCCCCGCGGTTTCGAAACTAACCGGGGTTCCCGTTTGCACGCTTACGACGTGGCGCTGTCGAGGAGGCGGGCCTCGTTTTCTCAAATATGGAAAGTCTGTGAGATATCGTCGTCGCGCCGTGCTCGGTTGGATGGATGCGTGCGAGGCTCCTTACATAGATCGCGATGGACGAATTCACCGTGAGTAGCGTAACGCGCCCGCTTTCGATCAGGCTGCTTGAAAGTGACATCGAAGATCTATGCGAACGAGCCCGCAGAATTTCGGGTACGCCCACGGGAGTAGCTCGAGAATTGATCAGATCAGGATTGTCCGATGGAGACCCATTTCAGCAAGCAAATCGGCTACTAAAGATCGAGCGAAACTTAGCCATCGCGATCCAAGACATTCAATCATCGAAAGCCTCTCAATCTGAACTCGAAGCGACGGTCGCTCGCATTGAACAAATGTTCGAACAGCTACTACTCGCTCTGAGCGGCCAGTTACAGCCAGAGGCGAAGTAGTATGGCCAAGGTGAAACTCACACTCCTCGCCGTAACGGTACTTTTGGCGACTGCGACTTTCGGATCTTACAAGCTCGGCTTCCACTATTACCGCGCTGGCATCGAAACGGCTCCAGGGCAATTCTCCTACCACGATCGGACTTTCATGGATGAGTGCGGCAAGGCTCGTCTGACATCTCTGATTCAAGATCCGGTCGGCGTTCGAACATGGTCTCGATGCGAAGCCACCATGCAGCACTATGGCACTCAAGATGCGTTCATTTGGCGGCACAACCTCGTTTCAGTTTTGGCTATTCTTAGCCTGACCTCTTTTGGTGTGTTCGCTTGGTTCACGACGAACGGACCAAAGCTGATAAAAATCGTGCGCGGGCGGATTCACTTCAGAGGCCCGTCCGCTATAAAAGAGCTCCGGAAAGTGTCGCGCAAGGAGTGCAAGCGATCAGGCTCAGGTATCGAGTTTCCGCTCAATATTCCCATTAGCCTCGACCGAGAAAGCAGACACTTTCTTGCCTGGGGAAGCACGGGTGCAGGCAAGACAACTGCCATGCTCCTTCTGATGCTCGGCGCCATTCACCGAGGCGACAAAACACTTATCCTCGACACCAAAGGCGACCTAACGTCCAAGATTCCAAACTTGGGCGGATTGATCGCCCCTCACGATGCACGCTCAATGAAGTGGGATATCGCATATGATTGCCGCACACCTCAGGAAGCCCGCGAACTCGCAGCTCGAATAATTCCACCGAGTAGTTCAGATCCAATGTGGTCTAACGCTGCGCGAGACATCTTCATCGCGTGCATCGTCTCGTTGCAAAATGACTATCGAGACACTTGGAGTTGGGGAGCCTTACGCGACCTTGTGCTCGCAGATGCTGAGAAGCTGCTAGAGGTTGCCCAACGGCACTATCCCGCAGCCACACAATATTTAAGCGATCCGACCAACAAGACCGCTCAAAGTGTTCTCACGACATTCAAAGCACACATGAACATCGTCTTGGTATTGGGAGATGCTTGGCCACAAAGCGACGGTGGATTTTCAATTCGCAAATGGTTGGAGCTACCCAATTGCAATCCAATCATCCTGCAGCGCGACGGCCAATTTCCTCAACTCTCCAAGGCGTGGATCTCTGGGGTCATCAGCTTGCTGGCGAGCTACGCCGGATCTCCAGCCATGAGAGAAAACCCAGACACCCGAACCTGGCTCTTCCTCGACGAGTTTCCTCAACTGGAGCGCATGGATCATTTCTCGACCTTGTTGGATGTTGGCCGTTCCAAAGGCATTAGCGTGGTCTTGGGCGCGCAAGATCTTTCTCAAATCCGCAAGACCTATGGCCCTGATCAGGCCAATGCCTGGATTGGCATGATCGGTACGCACATTATCACTCGGATGAACTTGGGAGAGAGCGCCGAAGTCACAAGCCGTCTACTCGGCAAACAAACCGTGGAAGTCGAACGGAAGAGCGAGACTTGGACAAGTGGAAAGCGGTCCGTCACGAAAGCCACCGTCCGAGAAGAAAGAGACGTGCTCACGCCTTCTGAGCTTTCCGATCATCTCGGTGTTACCAAGCACGGCATTCGGGCTTTGATGGTCGGCCCGGGCCAACATGTCTATGACGTCGACATTCCGTTCCTAGACTTGCCAGAAAAACGCCCGGCAAGCGTTCCAGCCGACTGGACCTCCAAGTGTGCGAGAGACCTTGCACCGCTCCCTGAGCGCAATCCGCTCCTCGAAGAGCGACCAATCATCTCTCCCGACATGGCGAACTTTATCAGCCGAAAAGCCGCGGACCGATTTGACGCGTAATGGTTGCCTCAATTTCCGCGCGCAAATCCGTCGGCGCCGCGGTCGCTTACTTCAAGCACATGGCTCAAGACGAGTACTACACGAAGGAAAATGAAGCCGAAGCTGAAAGCGATTGGGACGGACGCGGTTCGGAGCGCCTCGCACTCGATGGTGACGTTACCCGGAAAGACTTCGAAGCGCTTTTGAATGGAAATGATCCCAAGACAAGCGAACCGCTCGTGCAGACGGGTAACAAATCGCATGCTCCCGGATGGGATATGACTTATAGCGCTCCAAAATCAGTTTCAGTTTTGTGGGCGCTTTCAAGGCCCCATGAGCGATCGAAAATTGAAGCGGCACATCGGCAGGCTGTTTCGGTGGCTACGAAACACCTTGAGGACAATCATGCTCTCACGCGGCGCGGAAAAGGCGGTGCTATGCGAGAGCCAGTAGCTGGTCTGACGATCGCTCGATTCCATCACCATACGAGCCGAGATCTAGACCCGCAGCTACACACGCATGCATTCATCTTCAACGCCGCGCCGCGCCACGATCGAACCTGGGGAACACTCATAAGCCGCGAGCTCTACAAAGCGCAGAAAGAAACCGGTGCGGTCTATAGAAACCAGTTGGCGAACGCCCTCGAGCGGGAGGGTCATGTGATCGACCGACAAGGCAGTTCTTTTCGCATGCGCGCGATCCCTCATCATATAGAACGAGCATTTTCAAAACGCCGCCAAGCGATTGAGGAAGCGGCTAAAGCACATGGATACAGAACGCCAAAAGGGATGGAGCTGGCCGCGCTTCGCACACGGCAAGCGAAGCGTCCTCGCGAACGTGCTGCTCTTTTCCAGGCATGGTCTCAAGAAGCTCGGGCTTTAGGCTTCAAGCTTCCAGACCGCCAGCAACAGATAGAACCAAGCCGCAGCACTCCAGAGGCAATACAAACCGAAAGAACGACAGCTTCATCAGCATCTTTAAGCCGGTCAGTTCAACGGCTTGTTTTGTCAGCGGCGCTCGCCTTTCGATCTTCTCGAGGCATGTCGGGATTGAGCGTGTCTCTTCGCAATTCAAATCGAGATCGTGACGCCGAAGCTGAACGCTGAGCGTGTACGGGCGTAATCGCCCGTGATTATTGGCTCCCAGCCGCATGGAGGGCGATTTTGTAATCGCATATCCGGTAGAGTGTACACAGCGCAATTATCAATCACCGTAGGTGTTTCAGACAAGATCGCTCGCGACTTGTCAGCACCAAAGGTGCATGGGGTGTGAAACGAACCATCCTCTTTTGTTCTCCGTGGTTGAGGAGAGATCGGGGCAAGTTTGAATAGGTTGAGCGTTCGATGCGGATTTGTTTTTAGGTTTCCATTCAGGGCCTTAGCCTCCGGAGGCCCTAAGAACTGATCCCCCCTGACAGACTTCCGGGGCGTCACCGAACAGGCATGCGAGCTTTCGGATTTTCTCTTCCCCGTGTGTCCTGGCGCTTCCCCAGGATGTGCAAACTTTTTGTCCTGACGGGGAAGCATCGGGAGAAATCTTATGCCTGCCAAAATCAAACCATCCGCAAGGAATCTGAAACCCAGTTCAGCCGACCGGTTCGAATGGGACAATGAAGTTCCGGGCCTCGCTCTGCGCCGCCGCCCCGGCCGAAGGCCCGCTTGGTATGTTCAAATCTGGACGGACGGGCGAAACGTGCGGCGCGCTATAGGTCCAGACACATCGCTGACCGTGGATCAAGCTCGGGATATGGCTCGCACACTGATCTCAGAACTGACCGGCGATACAACGCCGTTGCCACTTGTCCCCGAAGCCCCCAAAGCCACTGTCTTGACGTTTTCAGATCGCTTCCTCGAACACGGCACCCCAATCTGGAAGCCTGCAACGTTGAAGGCCCATCGTAGTCTTCTTGCCTGCGCGATCCTGCCTCAGTTCGGTTTTCGCGATATCGCGTCAGTCACCCCTCAGGAAGTCGCATCGTGGTTTGCGCGGGTGCAAGGATCGCAAGGGACTAGGAACCGCGCGCTGGCTGTTTTGTCGGGTATGATGCGGCACGCTGAAATTCTGGGGCTCCGCCCACCGGGCTCAAACCCATGCCAAGGGCTGCGGAGACGCAAGAACCGGTTCGAAGTCCACCGGCTGAGTGAGCATGATTATGGACGGCTTGGTGAGGCCCTGAGACGGATTAAGGACACCGAGCCAGTGATCGTCGCGCTTATTCGATTCCTGGTGCTGACGGGCTGCCGCAAGTCGGAGGCACGTCTCCTGAGATGGGATATGCTGGATGCGAACCGGGCGGTCCTGCCCGACAGCAAGACGGGACCGCGTGCGATCTGGTTGGGCAAAGCGGCGCTCGCGCTGATCTCTGAACAAGCTCTGACCTGCGCTTTCGTATTCTCGATCAGGGACAAGCCGATCTCTGTCGCGCGGATCGCCAAGGTCTGGAACATTGTCCGCGAGGAGATTGGATTTCCGACGCTCCGCCTTCATGACCTACGCCACGGGTTTGCGTCGGTTGCCATCTCATCAGGCGAACCGCTGCGAACTGTCTCCGGCCTGCTCGGGCATTCAGAACTTCAAACTACGGCAGGGTATGCTCAGTTCGCGGAAGCCCCTGTAAGGCAGGCCGCTGACCGCGTGGCCGAACATCTGGAGCGGAGGCTGTCACCGAGCGCGCCCAGGACAATGCCAGAACCGCCACCAATGGTGGCGGCATTCCTCGCGCAGGGCCTGTCCGTTCGTGACTTTGCTGACCAGCAGGGTCTCAGCCTTTCTACACTTCGCCAGAAAGTGGGCGCTTACAACCGGGCACGCCGCGAAGTAATGACCGAAGTGGAGGCAGACTAATGCGAAAGGAACCAATCTACCTTAGTGACCTCTCTGCGCGTGCTGCCCGGCCAACCGCCAAGGAATACGCGATCCCGGACAACCGATT
Organism: Henriciella sp.; assembly: GCA_027019605.1. Lineage (GTDB taxonomy): Bacteria > Pseudomonadota > Alphaproteobacteria > Caulobacterales > Hyphomonadaceae > Henriciella. The sequence continues at coordinate 8,293 of JALUWJ010000025.1, forward strand.
GAGTGGGTTCGCACTACGGGTTCAATCGACAGGCACAAAGTCCTGGGTCCTGCGCCTCAAGGTCGATGGCAAGGCGAAACGGGTCACGCTCGGCAATACGCACACGATGAGTGCTGAGGAGGCGCGGGCGCGAGCTCACCAATTGCTCGCAGCGCACGCGCCTCCGGATATCGCTTTACTCGCTTCTTATGACAAGCCGGCCATCAAACTCGAGGTTCTTGCGCAACGGTTCTTGAAAGCAAAACGGCAAGTCTGGAAGCCATCGACCCTCAAGGCGGTCCAGATATATCTCAATAGTTCGATCCTGCCTGCGCTCGGAGAGCATGCCGTGAACCGCCTCACGACCCACGACATTGCCGAGTGGTTTCACACCTACAGCACGACCAGTCCAGGCGGCGCTAATCAGGCCCTCTCGCACCTGCGTACTATGCTGAAGTTCGCCCGCGAGACAGGAGTTCTGCCACCAGACACGCCTGATCCTTCAAAACCGATCCGACGCAACACTCGGCGCGCAAGGGGGCGGCTTCTTAATGCGATGCAACTGGCACAGCTAGGGGCTTGGTTGGAGGCGCCTCCTGTTCGCTGGCTCCACGTCGCAGATGCGATCCGTCTCATCCTGTTAACCGGATGTCGATCGGGAGAGATCGCGCGGTTGACCTGGGCTGAAGTCAGCACCGACCGACTGCGTCTCATTTCCACCAAGACGGGCGAACGCGAGGTCCTTCTGTCCCGCCCGGCGAAGGCAATACTTGATCGACGCAAGCGAGGTGCATCATCTGCTTTTGTGTTCCCGCACCAAGTCGACCCAACGAAACCTATCGCGTCAATCGACGCAGCCTGGCGAGCGATCCGCCCGCTGGTCGTGCTGCCAGAAGACATCCGTCTCCATGACCTTCGGCACACTTACGCGAGCCACGCGATCATGATTGGCGAAACCTTGAACATGGCTGGAAAGCTGCTTGGTCATAAGAGGCCGAAGACGACGGAGATTTACGCTCACATTGACGCTCCGCACTTGGCGCAGGCAGCAGACAGAGTCGGGAACCTCATATCGAGTTGGCTAGGCTGAATAAGCACGCGTCCTATCTCCAGATCATCCCGGAACAGCTCATTAGCTCCTTGGCAGGAAGTTCCTATTAGCATGCGTAATCGGGCTCACTGACGAGAGTTGAGTTCCCAGTAAGATGCAGACTTTGAGCTGCAACACATGGGAGAAGATTATGAGTTACTTTGCAGGATTAGATGTCTCGCTGCGGTCGGTGTCGATCTGCGTGATTGATGGCGATGGCAAGATTGCACTAGAACGAACCGTCCCGTTCGAGATCGAAGACGTGATCGCATGTTTGCGGTCTGTTGAAGGAACCATCGAACAGGTCGGCTTTGAAGCCGGCGTGATGAGCCAACATCTCTATCATGGTCTGGTCGCAGCCGACTTCGAGACGATTTGCATGGAAGCCCGCCAAGTCGCAGCAGCGCTGTCGGCGATGCGGAACAAGACGGACAAGAACGATGCCCGCGGGATTGCCCAGGTGTTGCGATCTGGCTGGTTCAGCGAGGTGCACATCAAGAGCCGAGACAGTCATTATCACCGCGCCTTGCTGACATCGCGCAAGACTGTGCTGCGCAAGTGTATCGACTTGGAGCAGGAAGTCCGAGGTTTGATACGAGTGTTCGGGGTGCGCCTGCCGACCCCGCTTTCGCATCGCAAGTTTGAACAGACCGTGCTTCCGATCATCGAGGCCGACGACCAGATCGCTTACGCGCTGATGCCTATGATTGAGGCCTGGCGATCACTCTACGCCGCCTTCCTTGAGCTTGACCGAAGGGTGAAATCGACCGCGCGAAAGGATCCTGTTTGCCTTCTACTGATGACAGCACCAGGTGTTGGCCCGATGGCTGCGCTCGCCTTCAAGGCAGCTGTCGATGATCCATCGCGGTTCAAATCCTCTCGGATCGTTGGTGCACATTTCGGTTTGACGCCAAGGCGATTCCAGTCGGGAGAGAAAGACCAGACCGGCCACATATCGCGCGCTGGTGACGCTGACGTAAGAGCTGCTCTCTACTCAGCCGCCAACTCCCTTCTGATGCGCACTAAGGCTCCGTCACATCTGAAGACTTGGGGCATGCGACTGGTAAGGACGCGAGGCCGTCGCCGAGCTACGGTCGCGCTCGCACGCAAGCTTGCGGTCATCCTGCATCGTATGTGGGCCGACGGAACAGAATTCCGCCTGACCGGAATGGAGGTCCAGACATGAAGTAAAACCTCCACCCGATCAGGCGGGATCGTCCGGCTTGGAAGAGGTCCGTGGATGACGCCGATTATGTCTGCTGTGCCCAACTAAGAGCACGTCTAAAAGCAAGGCGCTCCACGACCGATCCGACACATGCATGCAGCGGATCAGGGAAACATTATGCCCTCATCCGACTGCGAAGAGAAGCGTGACCCAAGCAAGACGAACTAAACCGCCGGAAAACCAAATTCAGGAGCTTGACTGAAACACCCGATTAGAGAAGCGGACATAGAGCTGCTTAGCGAGGGGCGCCATTACGAGATGGTCCTCATACGCGCTTCTGTTTAAACTCAAAGTAGTATGCCCCTCTTCTTTCTAATATTAGCTCGTGCTAGATTTCGACGGGACAAATTTTAATTGGGGGTGCAGATGCATCAATCACCTGAAATCTATGAAGATGCCAAAAAACGGCTGATCGAAGTTCAGGAGTATGAGGCGAGTTCCTTAGAGCGAAGTGCGGAATTAGGCGCTGAAGCTAACTTTAGATCAGCTGTAGAGCCCGCTCAGAAGGTAATCGAGCTATTCAAACTTCTACCGCTAGATATCTTAGCGGACCTTCCGGATGCTCAGTTGAATCAGATCATTCAGCAAGCCAATGGTACGATGACCGTATTCGGTGAGATTCAAAGTTTCAGCGTTGGTGCGCAACAGAATGCTGTAGCTACTCGCGACTCGATCGTTGAAAAGGTAGTGAGTTTATACAAGACCGTTTTTCCCGCGATTTCTCCACTGATCTCATATGGCACCGCCCGTACTGTGGACTTTCAATCGCTCGATACCGAGGCGAGAAGCGTCAAACGTTCGCTCGATCTCAGGGCTGAAGAAATCGAGGAGCTTCTTTCAAGCAAACTTGAAACGCTGAACAACCTGGAGGATGAGTTGCGAAAGCAGCTCGCTGAGCAAGGTGTCACGCAACAAGCAGTGTACTTTGAAGCAGCGGCAACTGAGCACGCAGACAAGGCAAAAGAATGGGGAGAATACACGATTTACTGGGCCGCTGGAACGTTTGTCATGGCTACGGCCAGCCTCTTCTCTAATGAATGGAGTTTGCTCCGACCAGACACGATCGCCGAGTCGATTCAGCTGGCAGCGAGCAAAATTGTTCTGCTGGGAACATTCGCCTTCATGTTGGTGCGATCAGCTAGGATCTACCGCGCGCACAAACACGGTGCCATAATCAACAAGCACAAACAAAATGCCTTGCTGACTTACAATGCATTAGTTGAAGCGGGTCCACTCCCGGAGCATCGCGTAGTAATTCTGAATCATGCGGCAGCTTCAATATATGCGACGCCAGACTCCGGTTACACTCGATCTGGTAACGATTCCGGTAATCAGTCCCTTCAACCATTAGACATTATGCCGAAAATCACCGCTCCAATCACAGGTGACTGAGCAGTTCAATGAATGGAGCTTTACGAGCTTCGCAGCACAACTACGTCGTTTAATGCCTGATTTGCGGCTCTGAATTTCAATGTAAGCAAATGCTCGCTTCTGGGAAACCGGGAGCGACCGTTGTGGGGCGAGTTTAAGACGCTGAGCTAAGATCCGCTATCGAAGTTAGAACGGAATTTCGTCATCAAAATCCTTCGAAAAATCCTGAGAGTCCAATTGAGCTAACCATTGCTTAGCTGTCGTCGCGCCTCGCTCGTGAGCGCGGGTCAGCAGTTCTCTTCCCAGTTCTATATTTTTTGGGACGCCTCGACCGTGAATCGCCATGATACCCTTGCTGGTTAAGGCAGCGGCGCTGCCTTGGTCGACTGCTTTTGTATAGTATTGCCAAGCACGTGCGTAATCATGCTGAACGGAAAGCCCGAAATGATAAATGTCACCGAGGAGGCAGGACGAACCCCAATCTCCAGCATCTGAACAGTTTTGAAGTATTTTTAGCCCGTCATCTACGTCGCTGTCTGTTCCGGCATGAACCACTGCCATGTAACCAAGCACCGAATAAGCTTCCCCATAACCATCCAGATAGAGACGGGTAAGGACTTCGCGAGCTTTAAATAGACTTTTTCGCTCTTCCTCAGAAGCAATGTCACGCTTAAACACGACGTCTCTTGCTCGCTGAAAAGCCTCAACTTCATTATTAGGAAGTGCTCCGAATCGAACGGAAGATGCGCCGTACTGCTTGGGCTCGGAAACGTGTTCGGCTAGCTCGCCTTTACCGGGCTCAAGCATCTCACCAAGTTTGGATAGCAACATTGCTCCGTGCTTCACAGGCTCCAAGTCTTTTTGGGCCACTTCTTGATCAAGTTCATTGATTAGCTCGTTGAGCCGCGACGGGTTATTCTTATTGATATTTGTGACGCCGTCCTGCCCGAATACGCGAACGCAAATCCATAATGCCTTGTCGGTTAAATCTGTGACGCTTGCTTGCTTTTCTGCAAACTCAGAAAGCGGCGTCTGAATGCTCATCAAATTGTGCTTAGCAGACATGACATTCGACAATTCTTTGCAGATGTCAGGGTATGAAAATTTTGACAATCGATCACAGTACTTACGCACCCCATCGACAGATTGCACCTCAATCGTTGGTTCAAATGGGCTTGTAAAAATCGCATCGTCTGCGGGTGCGCTTTCGTCCTCCAGCGTTCCAAAGTCTGGTTTTTTGTTGGAGTTTCTTTTGTGATATGGAGACAGGAAAATGGTACAAACCACATCACCCGAATCCCGGGCCAATTCGTAAGCATCGACTGGATGCTTGACATGAGATGAGCTCATCGAGCCAATTCTTTTGTAGCGCACTTTGGCGCCATCCGGAAAAGTTAGATTTTCCAAGTACTCGATAGCACCCAATACCGATTTGACCGGGATCGGATTATTGACGTCCAGACCAAACGCTCCGACCGTACCGGGTATCTCATCGGCATCAACGCCGTCGCCATAGAGATTTCCCTTTTCTATGGCTTTCAAGAGGGCGTCGTCTTTGTTCAATTCGCCTTTCGTGGTCTGCGGCTTGTTTTTTATAGGGCGTCTGGGTGAGGCGACGGATTCGGGCGAGCCGCCTTCGTCAACTTCGAGCTTCCCTTTCCCCGGCCAGATAATTAATCCGACAACGATTAAGGCTGTAGCGATGAGCCCCGAGATAACCATCACGCCTCCAACTTCGACGAATTCGCCGCCGTCGAGCAAATAGTTGAGGCCTTGGATGAACCCTCCGGATTGAATGAACGCAAAAAGAAACACTATTACGGCCAAGACTTTGCGCATAACGCGCCAAATCTTCTTAATGGTTTGGATCATTGCGTTCCCCCCCAATTCTTCTTAATCAACTCGTATATCCATCAGGCCGTTCGTGTATATGGGTAATTCAGGCTGGTACCTCTTATCGCCCTACGTCCGCTTCCGTCGAAAACACGACCTTATCCCGTTAGCGGCAACGTCTGAATAGGGCCCGTTCAAACTGGATTTGTGACAAATCCCTGCATCTACTTTTGCCTCTGAACTAATGTCTGCTAATGCTCGCTTTTCGGAATTCCTCAGAGTCCGTTCTGGGGCGAATTTAAGACGCTCTCGCGGACGAGCCTAACCTTCCTTTCGCTAAGCAGGAGCGATGCTTAGAGTGTTCTTTGGAGTGATTTTAGGGCTCGCGCGAGCGCGATAAGAGTGAAACACTCATACCGAACTCGCCGAATGAAACACTGGTCGCACGCTCCGTCAGAATGATCGTTTGAACTATGCGTCCATCATTTAGTTCACGCGTGACAGGCTGTAGGTTTGCGAGCCGTCTGCGGAAATCCACTGCCCCGCCGATGGAGTCGTGACGACAATGCGCTGGCCTGTGCTGGCCACGTACTCACCCGACCTTGATAGATTATAGGTCGTTCGGTCCGTTGAGTTTGCGCGTTGGACGACGATCGCATTCGACTGGGCTTCGACTACTTTCAGGTAAAATTTGTTGCCCTGAACTTCAAACACCCAAAGGCTGTTCGCCAGACCATCGGTCGTCGTCGCGCTCGAACTTGCGCGAACGGCACGAGCGCTTCTAGAGCCAGTGTTCGACGTGCTTTCACTCGGGGATTGGTAGCCATCGCACAAACCTTCATAATAGATGCGCTGTCCGTCTATAACGTCACCATCATCATTAACCGAGGTGGCCCAGACATACTCTCTACCCTCGCATGGGTGCTCAAGATCAGCGTAATCTGGAACGCCCGAACTAGTGAATCCAAACTCTGGGCGCGTGTCCTTGTCCCAATACGTCACCCAACCCTGGCGTTGCGGAATATTGTAGGCCCACGCCGTGACGCCATACTCTGCGAGGTCTCCGTCCGGATCTCGCAATTGCTGATAGACATTAAACAACCAGTTTGAGACCGTTGACTGTGACTCGTCCAATCCTGGGACCGGTAGAACACCTGTGCCAAGCTTTTCGGTCGCTTTCCCGCCGGCCCACATGGTCATGCCTTCTATTGCCAACGCAACCAAAGCGCTTTCGGCAGCCCATTTCACGCGGCTCATTTTTTCTTCCCAGAACAGGACCTGAAAGTGCTGCCTCCAGCAACTATCCGTTGCCGGATCGGCAAACATGACCGCGACAACATTGGAAGGGTCGGCCGTTGAGCCTTTGATTTGTGCATCAACGCTGCACTTGCGCTCGCCGGAGATCTTAAATTCGTGCGTGGCTCCGGCAGGAATTTCAAACTCATCCATAATCCAGAGATCGCTGTTGCGGGTGTACCAATGGACCGTCGCATATACTTTCTTCGATGACTTGTTGGTCACGAAGAACGGGTCGTCAAAACTTCCGACACGGCGATAGCAGCGTTTGTTTTTGATGTTATATTCGAAACCAGAATTACAAGCTTTTTGATCGCTCCGAGTTGCTTCGCATCCAATCTGGTTGTGGCCACCACATGCGGTGCAATATTTCTCACCGGCAGAATTTTTGCGCCAGTTAAACCCAGGGCGACAGTCAAAACCGATGCCTTTCATGATCGGTTGGCCTTCTCCGCCGACTGCGGTGCAGATGCCATCATCATTTTCTTGAGAGTATGCCTCGGAACAGCTTTGGCCGACGCGCATTTTTTCGCAGCTCACTTGGCCATTCTCTCCACAAGGAACGCAAATGCCGTCGGCATTTGGAGCAAGATCAGCTTCATCGCAGCGAAACCCGATCCGTTTAGCTGGCCATGCTTCCTCGTTCTCGCCACCCCAATTGCCGCAAGTGCCATCATATTTATCCAGGCCATCATCGCACTGTTTGCCGGGGCGAGCCGCTTCGCAATAAATCTGATCCTGCCCCCCACACGCGGTGCATTTATTATCGTCGCCGACATTGAAGCCGGGTTTGCAGTTAAACACGCCGCTGGAATATTGCGCCTGTCCCTCACCGCCGCGTCCGCGGCATATGCCGCTCACAGCTTCCATGTAGTTGTAGCACTGGGGGCCGCTTCTGGCTTTCTCGCAAGCAGGTTGGCCATCTCGGTGGCCGCAGGTTTTACAGTTGCCCCGTGCATCTGGCGCGAGCCCTTTATCGCATCGGAAGCCAATTCGCTTGGCGGGCCAGGCCTTCTTGTTCTTTTTTCCCCAGTTGCGGCAAACCCCCTTGTATTTGGTCAAACTGCCACTGCACTGCGGTCCTTTTTTCCACGCCGCGCAGGCCTTTTCATTGGTTCCGCCGCATCCGGCGGAGGCTGTGCCGTTGCCAATCCAGAACACAGCCAAACATAAGAAGGCGATTTTCAGGAGTGTCGAGATCTGCGTTGATACTCTGAACATGGAAAAGCTCCCCATAAGCTAGAAATGCGAGTTCATCATCGCAGATCACGCAAAAAACGGTATGGGGGCTGATACCCATTTTCGGACCATAGTAGCGTACCCGGCTTCGACGAGTTGATTGAGTCGTTCGGAATCGCTTGTTTTTACTCTCAAAATCCTGCCATAGTAGCGTTGAAACTCCGGGGAGGGAGGATCGCCATCAATCAGGTTATTCAAACAGCTGTTCTTGCTGACGATCATGCGATCGTTCGGGAAGGCGTAAAAAATGTACTGGCCGAGATCGGGCAGATCACAGTCGCGGCGGAAGTCGCCGATGGGTTGAGCGCCATCAGTACGATAAAGCAGCATCAACCGGACTTGCTCGTACTGGATTCGGCAATGCCCCATGCGAAGGGAATCGAAGTGCTGGCAGAAGCCCGGCGCTGGAGCAAACAAACGTCGGTCGTTCTGCTGACCGGGTTTACATCTGCTAGCGTCCTCGCGAGCTGGCTCGACGCCGAAGTTGAAGGCATTCTGCTCAAATCGTGTTGCCCGAGTGAGATGAAGACCTGTTTCGAAACGGTGTTGCAGGGGGGGCGTTATTTCGCCCGGGACGCGCTCAAAATTTTGGAAGACGCCACTGGCAAGACGGCGCTGACAAATCGAGAACGCGAAGTCCTGTCTTTGATCGCAATGGGGTATCAGAATTCGGGCATTGGCGAACGCTTGAGCATTAGCCCGCGCACGGTTGAAAAGCATCGAGCAAGTTTGATGGAGAAAGTCGGTGTGAGCTCTTTGGCCGAGTTGATCGCCTATGCGCTGCGAGAAGGCCTGATCGCAGAACAAACACAACTGTGACCTCGGTGTTTGGGTAATGATCCCCATAGTCGCGGATCGTGAAAAGAGGCAAGTGAGCGTATGGCTGTCCCGTCTTCGATAAGCATCTTTGAGCAAAAGCCCGCATTGCGCGGTGTGATCACGCTGGTCGCGATTTTCCTGATGTCGCTTGTTGTTTTATTTGCTCTTTCAACACGCGAAGGGGCGCCACCCGTCAATGACGGTGTTATCGAATTGCCTGTTGAAGACTTCTCAAGCCGGTTTTTGGGTTTGTATGGAGAAGCCCTGTTAGACATAGAGCCCACAGTTCCAATATCGCAAATCAGCCAATCAGATGACTGGCAGAAACTGAACACACGATACATCAGCTTTGACGCGATTTCGAAGCCTGTTTGGCTTCGCGTGAAACTACGTAATTTCAAGGATGAACCGATCACGGTGCGTTTCGATACGCGCCGAGTTGCATTCAAGAGTATGCAGTTCTTCCTAACCCCAGATGGTGGCGAAACGGTTACTCAGTTTCTGGACTATACTTACGAAGCGCCCTTCGCCAATCGGCCCGTCGATCATCGGATTCTCATCGCGGATGCAGAGCTTCAGCCGAATGAGGAAACGACGTTCTACATTCATTATGAGGGCCTGTATAACTCCGTTTTGCCGTTGCGAATTTCGCATCCAGCCGCGTTTGAGCGGGCAGACAAGTACGAGATTTTTTGGGCATCGATCTTTTATGGTGTCACTGGCGCGACCTTTTTCCTGACGATCTTGACATGGTGGCTGACCGGCTGGCGACTAAGTGTCAGCTTCGGTTTATTTTTGATCGCCAGCCTTTTGTCCGTCTGGTCTGTGGAGGGCTATGTCGATCAATTGGTGATCCCGACTAAGAACGCCATCACGGCGCATCTGACCGATACGATTTATTTGTGGACCTATGGCGCTATTCTGTTACTGAGCCGAAATCTGTTCGATTTGAAGAGCAAGGCGCCAGTATTAGATCTGCTGCTTCGTGTTGCGATTATTGCGATCTTCACCTTCTCATTCGTTCATCTGTTGATTGGTGTAGATTCAAGAAACATCTTCGTGCCGATCGCGCTCACCTGTCGTGTCTCCTCACTGGCATTGCATGCATCGGTCGGAATTTGGGCGATCTTCAACCGCGAAAAAGGTGGCTCAATCTTTACGATGAGTGCCGTGCTTCTCACCATGGCGTCCGCCTACATGGTGCTGGATGAGACCTTTGGCTTTCCATATGGCGGTATACCATTCACGCTGCGTTGGTTGGTGACGATTGAGATCCTGGCGTTTGCCACGGCGATTGTTCTGAACGTTGCAAGCGTCAGGCGCGAGCGCGATGCCGCATTGGTGGCAGACTTGAGAGCAACCCGCGAAAGGCTGCGATTGAACGAGGCCTTACGGGACAGCCAATCGGCTTATGAACGCGCCCGGTTAAGGGCTTTTGATTACCGCAATCGGCTACAATCGGTCAGCCACGATATTCTACAACCGTTAAGCTCCCTGAAGACCGCATTGTACGAAAATTTGCCTAAGAACAGCGAAGCACGCAAACCGTTGTCAGAGGCGTTCGAGTATTTGCAGGCTCTTGCCTACGAGAATTTGCCGGCTGCGAAACGCGCCGAACGCGCTCAAGACGATGACAGTGAAACACCGATCACTTTGGTCTTAGACGCGGTGGTCGCGATGTTCGTCAGTGATGCCGCCGCCAAGGGTATCGAATTGAATCGACACTTCGATATTGATGACGCGGTTTCCGCGGACCCGGTCTTGCTGATGCGCGCTGTCAGCAACCTCGTTGCCAATGCCATCAACTACTCATCCGTTGGTGCGGTGACAGTGTCCGCCGAACAGGCCAATGGGGCGGTCAGCATAGAAGTGAACGATTCAGGCCCAGGGCTGACTCGTCAGCAAATTGACAGTGTGATGCAGCGCGGCGTCAGCGGCGACCAATCTAATGGATCTGGCTTGGGGCTATCGATCGTTCAAGATGCTCTAGACGAGTTGAATGGCTCATTTGAACTGATTTCAACGCCGGGCGAGGGCACGACAGCACGCTGTCAGATCCCCGTGCGCGTGGCCGAGGAGATTGGGTAGTCGCCCCCATATCGCTCCCGCTTTGAAATCGTAATCTTCTCTCAGACATTCAACGCTGAGGGAGACTCAAAAATGAGCGCTAAAACTGAACAGACTCCAAGACTATTCGCCGGTATCGCGGCCTTGGGCCTTTTCGCGACCGCTGGTTGCGCTGGGACTGAAGCTCTTGCTGCGGGTCCAATGGGCGATGCGTTCGCGGCGGCCGCCGGCATCCCACAGATGGACGCGTTCCTGGATTATGAGACACAAGTCCCGCCGACTGAAGCTCTCCCGATTGATGGCGATTATACGATCTCTACCCTCGGCAAACGCATCAGGATCGATCGCGGTCGCAGCTATGCTCTCGATCCATGGACGCATGCGATGACGCTGAAGATCCGTCCAAATATGGTCATCGGCAAAGACTTTCGTCAGATCAGCGCGACGGAATATACCAGTCAGGATCTGCCATTGCTTGGCACTGCGACGATGAAGGTTCAGCCCGATGGGCGCATTGCCGTAAGCGTCGCGAGCATCCCGCCCTACAAATACGTTTTGCTTCCGGTCGATGGCGGCAACGCTGCTGTGCCGGGGCGCGATGACGCGCCTGTCGATAATGGCGAGTGCCAGAATCTCGACATTGATCCTAACTCGGGCGACCTGATTTGCCTCGATTAAACCGCGGCGAAACGGAGGTTTGAAAGATGATGCAGTGGACTCGGCTATGCGCGATGCTCTCGGTAGCAGCCATTTTTTTAGTGGCTTGCCTCAAGGTCGACGGGCAGGCCGAGGCTGAACCAGAACCGGCACACCTTGAGATTCCCGTTGAGCCATTCGTTGCGCGAATGGTCGATACGGGAAACTTGATCGTAGAACTACGACCCGACAAGGCTATTCCTGCCGGGTACGCGCGGGTCGGGCCACACCCTAGCGTGGACGTTGACCATGCGGCGGCAACGATCACGGTTTCCGGATTGTACGCGTTCGAGCCATCTGCTAACCCAACACTAGACGTTCCGCCAGCAGACAGATTTCAATCGTTCGAGTTCGATCCACCCGAGCCAAAGACGTACCAAATCATCTATGATCCTGAGCGCGCTCGAGGCATGTTGGCGAAGCAAAAGGTTGATTTTGGGCCACCAGAGCAACTGGCGAAAAGCGAGTTCTTGTCTATCTCTCCAACAGCGACTGTGACACGTGACGCTGAGACGAATACGATGACGGTCGCCCTCAGCCTTTCGGACTGCGTTGGAGGACTCACGCCCCCTGTGGATGATGACTTGATGGTCGGCATCAATTTGATTGAGCGCAAAATTTTGGTATTCGGCGCATACAGGTTCAAGGCGCCGACCGGCGGTGTGCCAAAATTTTGTCGCGTAAATCCGGAGACCCCAAAGCGCGTCTTTCAGTTTGAGAATACAGAGCCGGGACAATACAAAATACTTTATGCGCGGCGCGGGTTTGCAGGCAAACCGAGGACTTGGCCGCGCACGGTCACTGGTCGGCAGTTAGACCAGGTCGATCTCTCCCTGGCGCCTTCAGAGTGAACGAGGCGCCCACGACACCCCGATATGCAATGAGCGAGGTACAAAGTGTTCATCAAAACTAATCTCTCGGTGTTTCATTCGGCATCTGTTTTGGCAGGGGCGCTAGTTTGCGTCAGCTGCACGGCTTCTGGGCTTGACCAGGGCGCTGAGGCGCAACCCCGATCACCGCTCCAGGCTCAAGCTGAGAAACAAGAATCGCCGTCCGAGCCTCCTAACGAGGCGCAAGCTCAGACATCAGAGCGCGCGCCGTTGCGGGCTGCACATCCCGGCAGCATGCGCGTTTCCATGGATCATGCTGCTCGGACGCTGACCGTCCAGGTTACGTTCGATGCCTGTAAGTCCGGCGGATTTGTATATGAGAGAAACTCGCTGGACGTTGAGGTCGACCACACGGAACGCCGCGTGATTTTAACCGGCATCGTTGAGTATCTCGAACAGGGTCCCGCGGACGCAGCGGCATGCGATCACCAGCACGAGCCGATCGTCTTTGTCTCAGAGGACGTCGATCCAGCCCCTTACCTGGTCACGAATATGAGCGCCTGGATGGGCCGCGGAGGCAATGGCATTCAAGCGCGGGTAAGGGACTTTCGAACACCTGAGCAAGTGGAGGCCGACACGCAGAAATGCCTCGCTAGCCAGGAATCCGACATCGGGAATATATCCGGCGTTTGGTTCTTGCAGAGCGACCCTGTCGAGGCCATGGCTCTGTCGGGCGGTGCGTCTTTGTTAAACCCTCAACCGGTCGTTCGAACCTGGTCCGGATCCGTCAGACCCTTTATGATTGAAGCAGAAAAGCCCTACGCATTCGATCTTCCAGCTTTTGGGCGAACAGTTTTCCAGTCCTCAACGTGTGCCCTCATTCAATCGCCAAACAGCGACGAACCGGCGGACCTGCTCATCCGGCAAACTCCCGAAGGCCTGTAGTCAGAATCGGTAGACCATATAGCGGAGACTAAGAATACGTTCGCGATCCACCGTCCGAGATTGATCCAAAGTAGACTCTACGAGCGTCCTGTGTGGATGGCTCCTGCATTGCAAGGTCTTTTTTGAGTTTTCGGTGCACCTTGGTCTGGTACTGACCTGTGTCCGGCCTGTTTGCGCGAATCTACTCCGCTGGCCCT
>JALUWJ010000026.1 GCA_027019605.1 Henriciella sp.
TGCTCGCGATGTTTTTCTCCACACGCCGATTAAAACCGCTACTGATCCAGATCTCTGCCTTTACGGTTGCCCACACGATCACGCTTGGCATGGTCGCAGCAGGCGTTTTCGCGCCGCCAGCCAGCATTGTGGAGCCCTTGATCGCGGCAACGATTGCCTTCGTCGCTCTGGAAAACCTGGTGTTCAAAGACATGACACGCTGGCGACCTTTGGTCGTGTTCGCGTTCGGATTGATCCACGGAATGGGGTTTGCCGGCTTCTTCGGCTCACTCGGTCTGCCGGAAGGTCAATTCTGGAGCGCGCTGATCGGGTTCAATATCGGCGTCGAGATTGGGCAATTGTCGGTGATTGCGCTTGCCGCCCTTCTGCTTTGGCCGCTGCGGGCGCGCATTTCAGAGATGCTGTATCGCCGCGCCATTGTCTGGCCTGCCAGCGGCCTAATCGGATTGGTTGGCGCCTATTGGGCGGTTGAGCGCGTGCTCGCAGGGTAAACGGCATTCAGCTTGCAACACGCCTTGTATGGGCGGAAAAAAAAGACTTAGCCGACGTGTGCGGCGATATATCGGAGCGGTCATTGCAGCTGGCGTGACGAGCTTCGTGGCGATGAATACATATTACAAAGCCAGTGCGCAGACTTGCGGCTTGCAAGATGCGATGGAATGGCAATTGGCCCTGCACGATACGCAGGTCGAGCAATCGCCTGAACACGTTTCGGCCGTCACAGAGGCGTTTTTGAAAACCTGCCCGGAACGGCCTGAATTCTTTGATGCCAGCCGGATTGCAGGTATTGCAGCTGCCGATCTTGGCGACATCCAAACCGCGGCAGCGCATTTCAAAAATGCCGGACCGATAGCGGATCGCTTGTCCAATTTTTACGCCGTCTCAGCCTTCATCGCGAACGGCGATAGCAAAGCCGCATGGCGCCAGCGCGATCGGTACATTGAAGCTTGGCGATTGCGGCTTGAGCGACATCCGTACGTGTCGGTGCAAGCCCAGCCTGCCGAAGATGGAATGATCTATCAGCTCACGTTTAGCGAGCTAGATAAAGACACCGGTATACAAGCGGCATGGGTCGCTGTGCCGTTTGGGCCTGGTTGGCCCGCCACGCTGACTTTCTCAAAAGATCCGATGCGGCTTGCGTTTCGCCGTGCGCGAACAGGCCGTGATGCCCCAGAGATGCGATATGTCGACCTGCACCGATGTTTCAAACGCAGATCACTCGGCCAAATCACAACCAAGCTGACGCGCGCTGAATTTGATGCAGCGGCGCAGGCGAGCTTGCAGGCCTATTTGGCCAGCCCTGACAAAGCCGCCGGAAAGTCTCGGGCGCAGATCGAGATCTGTTACTCGCCTGCGCGACTTTTACCGGGCGTTCCGAAACAGTCCGACTAAACGCGCTTCTGGACCTCTGCCACGACCGCATCCGCTGTGATGTGGAAGTGATTGTAGAGGTCTTGATAAGGCGCCGACGCCCCAAACGAAGACATCCCGACAAAACCGCCATCATGACCAATCCAGCGATCCCAGCCGAACCGCACACCGGCTTCGACCGCGACCTTTGGCAAATCTCCGCCAAGCGTTTCATTTTGATAGCTTTCTGACTGCTGCTCAAACAGGTCCATGCTCGGCATCGATACAACCCGGACCGGCACGCCCTGCTCAGCGAGCGCGGCTTGCGCGTCGATCGCGATTTCAACTTCAGAGCCGGTTGCAATCAGAACCGCTTGTGCATCTGCGGCGTCGGAAATGACATAGCCGCCTTTCGCCGAAAGGTTCTCATCGGTGTGAGATGTCCGCGCAGATTTCACTTTCTGACGGGTCAGCGCCAATGTGCTGGGCCCAGTCTCATTTCGCAGCGCTAGTTCCCAACATTCGGCGGCTTCAACGCCGTCGCATGGGCGGAACACGTTCATGTTCGGCATCGCGCGAAGGCTCGCCACGTGCTCGACCGGCTGGTGGGTTGGACCATCTTCGCCGAGACCGATTGAGTCATGCGTCATGACGTGGATCACGCGCTCGCCCATCAGAGCGCCGAGGCGGATGGCCGCGCGAGAATAGTCCGCAAACACGAGGAACGTCCCAGAATATGGAATAATTCCGCCATGTAGCGCCATGCCGTTCATCGCGGCCGCCATAGCGTGCTCACGAATGCCGTAGTGGACATAACGTCCGCCCCAATTTTCAGGGCTGAGCGGCGCTGTGTGGCTCGTCTTGGTGTTGTTCGAACCGGTAAGGTCAGCAGAGCCGCCAATCATTTCCGGAATAGCTTCGGTCAGCGGCTCGAGCGCAGCGCCAGACCATTTGCGCGTCGCATCGTCCTTACCGCCTTCAACCACAGCCTTTTTGTGGGCGTTGACGATGTCTGACAGATTGGCCGGCAGTGCACCCGCCATTGCGGCTTCGAACTCGGCTTTGCTGGCATGATTATCCAGGCGATTTTTCCACGCTGAGTGCTCAGCCTGCGCGCGCTGTCCAGCCTCAGCCCAAGCTGCTTCAATCTCTGCTGGAACTTCAAATGGCGCGTGCGGCCATCCAATGCTTTCCCGAACCGTCGCAACTTCTTCTTCGCCGTACGGACCACCATGTGCGGGACCTGTGCCGGCGCGCTTGGCACCGAAACCAATGATGGTTTTAACCGCCAGCATTACCGGCTTGTCCTGGGTTTGGGCCCAGGTCAGCGCGGCTTCAACATCATCGGCATCATGGCCATCAACCTTTTTGGTGACCCAGCCTGACGCTTCAAAGCGTGCGCACTGATCGGTGCTGTCGGCCATGTCCGTGCCGCCATCAATCGTCACCGCATTGTCGTCAAACAGAACGATCAGATTTGACAGCTTGAGATGCCCAGCGAGGGTGATCGCCTCCTGGCTGATCCCTTCCATCAGGCAACCATCGCCGGCAATCACGTAGGTTTTGTGATTGACCAGCTCATCGCCAAAGCGCGCATTCAAGTGACGCTCGGCCATCGCCATACCGACCGCCGTGGTGATGCCTTGACCGAGTGGACCAGTGGTCGTCTCGATCCCCTTGGTCACAAAATTCTCAGGGTGGCCCGCCGTGGACCGTCCGAGCTGGCGGAAGCTGCGAATATCGTCGCGGCTAACGCTCTCGTATCCTGTCAGGTGCAGCAGCGAATAAACCAGCATAGAGCCGTGGCCCGCTGAGAGTACGAACCGGTCCCGATCGGCCCAATCTGGATCGGCAGGATTATGTTTTAAAAACTTGCGATACAGAACCGTTGCTGCGTCGGCCATTCCAAGTGGCAAACCAACGTGCCCAGACTTGGCGGCTTCGACCGCATCCATTGACAATGCGCGGATGGCGTTGGCCATATCCCGATTGGAAACTGACATGCTTCTCGTCCTGTTTTATTTCGCCCGGGGAATGGACAGCGTGGCCATCGCTGTCAAGACTTAGCATCGGCGACTATTGAGTTTTCGACGTAATAAGAGCAAACGAAGGTCTATGAGCGTAATCGAAGCTGCGGCATCTCGACTGGACAAAGCCCTGACTCGCCTGGAAGGCGCGGTCGATGGCCTGTTCGAGCGATCCGGAAATCCAACCATTCTCCGTCAAGAACTGACCGTGATGATGGAGGACCGTGCGCGTCTGGCTGAGCAACTTGATGAATCGCTGGCCCGTGAGAAAGAGCTGCAAGCCCTTGCGGATGAAGCTTCTGAAGCGCTAGGCGCTGCCATTTCTGAGGTGCGCGCTGCCCTTGGGCGCGAGGGGCAAAGCTAATGGCTAAAGCCGATATCAAACTTCGAGGGCGAACCTACTCTGTCGCCTGCGCGCCAGGACAAGAAGCGCGATTGATCGCGCTCTCCGGGCAACTCAATGCACGGGTCGAGGAAATTGCCAATGCGGTCGGCAATATTGGTGATGATCGATTGCTGCTAATCGCATCTCTTGCACTATTGGACGAACTGGACGCCGCCCACCGCGCGCAAGCTGAAGCTGCGGGCCCAGACGTTCAACGTGCCGCGCAAGCATTGACCGACACCGCGACGCGAATTGAAGCCCTGGCTGCCAGGATTGAGTCAGGGAAATGAGCACGCCCGAGCTGAGCGTTCTGATCCCTTTCTATAATGAAGAAGGCAATGTGCTTCCTTTACTGGAAGAAGTGCACCAGGCCCTGGCTGGAATTTCGTTTGATATTATTTGCGTCAATGATTGCTCGAGTGATGCGACAGGACAAGAACTCGCGGACGCTGCCAAACG
>JALUWJ010000027.1 GCA_027019605.1 Henriciella sp.
GAAGGTGATCGACATCTCTTCCTCGATATTACACGGCTTGTTCACGTGCCCGGAGACACAGAACAATTTGGTGCCGGTATTGTTCGGACGACCAAAACCTGCAAACCAGCTCGCGCCGCGGCGCAAAATCGTCGGCACGACAGCAATCGACTCAACATTGTTCACAGTCGTTGGGCAGCCATAAAGACCCGCATTCGCAGGAAATGGCGGCTTCAGACGTGGCTGACCTTTTTTACCTTCAAGGCTTTCAAGCAGCGCCGTTTCTTCCCCGCAAATATAAGCGCCGGCGCCGTGATGGACATAGATATCGAAATCCCAGCCATTCACATTGTCTTTGCCGATCAGCTTGGCCTCATAGGCCTCTTTCACGGCTTTCTCGAGCGCTTCGCGTTCAGCGATGTATTCGCCGCGCAGGTAGACGTAGCAGGCGTGCGCACGCATGGCCCGGCTCGCCACCATACAGCCTTCGATCAGAAGGTGCGGGTCATGGCGCATAATCTCACGGTCTTTACAGGTGCCCGGCTCTGATTCATCAGCGTTTACAACCAGATAGTGTGGACGCTCGCCGACAGATTTCGGCATGAAGGTCCACTTCAGTCCGGTCGGGAAGCCCGCGCCGCCACGCCCCCGTAGGCCGCTTTCTTTGATCTGATTACACAACCAATCTGGCTCTTGCGCCAGCATCTCTCGGGTAAGATGCCAGGCCCCGCGCTGTTTCGCGCCTTCAAGGCCGGGATCATGCTCCCCATAGAGGTTTGTGAAGATACGATCTTTATCCTGAAGCATTGCTTTGCTCCTTAAGTTCGCGAACCGCTGAAATGATCATTGGCACACTCACAGCCGCGCCGCCGACAAGAGCGAGAATGATCCAAAGCATGCTGCCTGAGGTGAGGAACAAAGCCACACCAATAATAACGAAAATCGAATCCAATCCAGCCGCAAGCATCAGCTTTTTGCGGGGGTCTGGACGCTCAGCGAGTGCCATTACTCATCCCCCTCGTCTTTAGAGGACTCAACCTCGCCCGCATCTACGCGCTTTGAAAATTCTGTCTCTTCACCGTCTGCCAGCGTCTTCGCCTGCGCGATCCAGTCTTCCCGCTCAATGCGGCCGGGGAAGGACATAAAGTCTTCAACCCAATCGACGTTTTCTGGCGTCCAGGCAGCGATCTGGCGGAACTTGTAGATGCCCAGCTCGTTCAGCGCTTTTTCATTCACCGGACCGATGCCCTTGATGCGTTTAAGGTCATCCTCCTCGCCAGCAGCAACCGTTAGAACTTCCGGCTTGTCTTCCGCTTTTGGCGCAGGCTTAGAATCCTTGATCAGCGTTGTTTTTGCTTCAGCCTTGGGCGCTGGTTCTGGTGCAGCCTCTGGCGCAGCGGGGGCCGCACTCGGCAAGTTAGGCAGCTCTGAAATGTCGTTTCGAGACCCGTCAAACAAGCCCGCCTCAGTCAGGCTGGTCAGCCCACCCTCCGGTGCAGAGTTCAAGCGGTCGACGAATGGGCCCGGATCGACATCGACCCCATTGCCGAGCTTGTTGAGGATTTCCTCAAAACTCTCCGGCGTCAGGTCTTCGTAGTAATAGTCGTTGATCTGAGCCATCGGCGCGTTCACGCAAGCCCCAAGGCACTCAACCTCTTCCCAGCTCAAGCGGCCATCATCGGTGACATGCATCGGCTTACCGATTTTCTTGGCACAGACCTCTTTCAGGTCATTTGCACCACGGAGCATGCATGGGGTCGTGCCGCAAAGTTGGATGTGGTGTTTGCCAACGGGTTGCAGGCGGAACATCGTATAGAAAGTCGCGACTTCGTAGACCCGAATATAAGGCATTTCGAGCCGGTCCGCGACTTCGCGCATAGCCGGTTCAGACAACCAACCCGCATTGTCCTTCTGTGCAAGCCAGAGCAGCGGAATAACCGCAGAACGCTTTTTGTCTTCGGGATATTTCCCGAGCCAAAACGCAATCGTTGGTTCTGTCTCCGGTTTAAAGGCGAAGCTATCGCCCCCGGCTTCAAGATCAAATCGTCTCAGCGCCATTACGCTGTCTCCCCGGTCGGCAAAACCACACGGCCTGCCTCATCAAACTTCCAAAATGGGTTGAACGCGACTTCCCAGGCATTGCCTTCAGGATCCGCAAAATAGCCAGAATACCCGCCCCAAAAGGCTTTGTGTGGCGGTGTTGTGATCTCCACGCCCGCCTCTTTCAGACGCGCAAAGATACCATCGACCTCTTCAATCGAGCGCGCGTTGTAAGCAAGCGCGATATTGCGGAAGCCTTCAGCCGGACGCGGCGCCTGGCCAGCGTCTTCAGCCAATTTGTCAGCTTCCCACAGACCCAAGATGAAGCCGCCCATGTCGAACATGGTCATGCCTTCCGGGCCGACATTCTTGAACCCGATTAAATCTTGATAGAATGCCGTCATCGCGGCGCGATCTCTCACGCCCAGTGTAATGATTGAGAGGCGATGCTCAGGAAAAGCACTCATCAGACCTGCCCCTCCAAAGCAACAAACGCGACAATCAAAGCGCCGACACCTGCAAGTATATGAGGCATCACAGCGGTTTTGGCGCGGGCATACGTGGCAGCGTCAAAGAAAGCGACGCCGGCAAGGCCCATAAACACAAAGGCGACTTGCTGCAGGGTGCCCGTGATCGCGACACCGACCGCGATAAGCACCATGAAGAAGTATCGACCCGCCATAATCGTTGGCAGGCTTTCAGCGCGATGCTTCGTCATTGCCAGGCCACGAGATGGCGCAATCGCGAACACGATTCCAAGCAGCGCCAGGAAAGCGCCGGTCACATAGGCCAGATAAAGGGCAGAAGAGGCTGGAACTGGCAGCACTAGCGGTCCACCTCACCAAACACGATGTCCAAAGACCCAAGGATGGCAGATGTATCCGCCAATTGGTGTCCCTTACACATGTGATCCATTGCTTGCAGGTGTGCGAAACTCGGCGCTCGCAATTTTACGCGATATGGGCGATTTGAGCCGTCCGAAACGAGATATACACCAAACTCACCAGCTGGCGCTTCGACAGCGGCATAGACTTCACCTTCCGGAACGTGGAAGCCTTCAGTGTAGAGTTTAAAGTGGTGGATCAGCGCTTCCATGCTGTTCTTCATGTCAGCACGACGCGGCGGAGAGACCTTCGTCCCCTGCGCAAGCACAGGCCCTTTCGGCATGTTCTCAATGCACCATTTCATGATGTCACATGAGACAAGCATCTCTTCCATACGCACGACATAGCGATCGAAATTGTCGCCATTCTTGCCGATCACAACCGGGAAGACAGATGATGGGATCTCTGAATAGATCTCATAGGGCTGACTGCGGCGCAGGTCCCAAGCGAGACCAGAGCCACGCACCATTGGGCCAGAGAAGCCAAACTGCATGATCGTCTTTTCATCGACGAGGCCGATATCGACGTTCCGCTGTTTGAAGATGCGGTTCTCAGTGATCAGGCTCTCAAGGCGATGCATAATCGCTGGAAACTCTTCACACCAAGTCATGATATCGTCGATCAGGTCCTGCGGCAGGTCCTGGTGAACACCGCCCGGACGGAAATAAGCGGCGTGCAAACGTGCGCCACACGCGCGCTCGTAAAAGCCCATCAGCTTTTCGCGCTCTTCAAAGGCCCAGGTGATCGGGGTCAAAGCGCCGACGTCGAGAATGAAGGTTCCAATATTGAGCAAGTGCTCAAGAATCCGGCCCATCTCGCAATACAGAACGCGGATAAAGCTGCCTCGGCGTGGCACATCGAGGCCAATCAGCTTTTCAATCGCCAGACACCAAGCATGCTCCTGGTTCATCGGCGCGGAATAGTGCAGTCGATCGAAGTAAGGCAGCCCCTGGAGATATGTCTTATACTCAAGCAGCTTTTCAGTCCCGCGGTGCAGCAGACCGATATGACAATCGATGCGGTCTACAAGCTCCCCGTCGAGATCCATAACCATACGCAGTACACCGTGCGCCGCCGGGTGTTGCGGCCCGAAGTTCAGCGTAAAGGTGCGATCTTCCTCTGGAACGGACTTCATATCATCAGCCATTAGGCGCCCTCCTCTTCGGTGGTCGCTTTTTCATCGCCAGGAATTTCAGAAGTCATCCCTTCCCATGGCGAGAGGAAATCGAAGTTGCGGTATTCTTGCGTCAGCTGAACCGGCTCATGGACGA
>JALUWJ010000028.1 GCA_027019605.1 Henriciella sp.
AACGCGTTTATGGCTATGACGATTTTCGCGGGCTGCAGGCCGATGTCATCGCCGACGTTTTGTCGGGCCGGGATGGACTGGCCGTTCTGCCGACCGGCGGCGGGAAATCACTCTGCTATCAAATCCCATCCATGCTGCGAGAAGGGGTTGGACTCATCGTTTCGCCGCTCATCGCGCTGATGGCGGATCAGGTCGATGCATTGAAAGCGCTGGGTGTTCGAGCAGAGCGGCTTGATTCCTCCTTGGACTATGAGGACCGGGTTGCGGCGCTACGCGCGGCCCGAAATGGCGATATGGACATGCTCTATGTCTCGCCTGAAGGTCTGTCGGGCGGCCTGTTCAATGCCTTGCGAGCGCTAAACGTGTCACTGATTGCCGTCGATGAAGCACACTGCGTTAGCCAATGGGGGCATGATTTCCGCCCAGATTATCGCGCGCTTGGCCGCCTGAAAGAAGCTTTTCCGGGTGTCCCGCGTCTGGCGGTGACGGCGACGGCGGATGCGAGAACACGCGCAGACATTCTTGAGCAACTCGACCTCACCGACCCGACCCTTCACGTCGCAAGTTTTGATCGACCCAATCTGACGCTTGGCGCAGAGCCTAAGTCCGGGAACAAAACCGATCGGCTGGTCAGCCTTATTCGCACCCATAAAGGTGAAAGCGGGATCGTGTATGCCGCCACGCGAAAAGGCACTGAGCAGCTGGCTGAAGCGCTGGAGCGGCATGGCATTTCGGCGCTCGCCTATCATGCTGGGCTTGAGGCGGAGGATCGCGCGGAGCGGCAGCGCCGATTTTTGCTCGAGGATGGGCTGGTCATGTGCGCGACCGTCGCTTTCGGGATGGGCGTCGACAAACCCGATGTTCGTTTCGTTATTCACGCCGATCCGCCAAAGACGATTGAGGCCTATTGGCAAGAGGTTGGCCGCGCCGGACGTGATGGTGAACCCGCCGAAGGCTACGCGCTATTCGGCCCTGCAGACCTACGCCGAAGCCTGATGTGGAGCCATGAAAGCGACGCACAAGAAGCGATCAAACGGGTTCAGATCAACAAGACGCGACAACTCTTTGCCTTCCTGAATGGCGAGTCCTGTCGGCGCCAATCGGTGCGCCAGTATTTCGGCGAAGAAGATGCAAAACCGTGCGGGGTCTGTGACAATTGTGTCTGTGAGGCTGCCGATCACTATGATGCGACGCGCTGGGCGCAGATGGCCCTGTCAGCCGTTCTGCGCTGCGGCCAGAAGATTGGGCGCGGGCGTCTGATCATTCACCTGCTTGGGCAAGCCAAAGACGGGTTTGACGAAGACTTATCTCAACAATCCACTTATGGCGTCGGGACGGACTTACCAAAGTCAGGCTGGAACGCAGTGTTCGACGAATTGCTGTTTAAAGGCCTTCTGGCAGAGGGCGGTGAGGTCACGCGGCCCTTTATTTTCGTCCCTGATCACGACCAGGCAAAAGCTGTGTTCAAAGGAGAGCGGTCGGTTCTTTTGAAAGCTGACCCAACGGTGCGCCGTGTGAAGTCGCGGGCGAGCAAATCAGCTGCTGCAGCCTTCTCCGATCTTTCCGGGCGGGATCGCGAACTATTCGATCTGCTTCGCAATTGGCGGGTTGAGATTGCCAAAGCCAAGGGCGTTCCACCTTATGTTATCTTTCACGACAAGACGCTCGCAACAATCGCGACAGAGCGCCCGATGGATCGCGGTGAGCTGCTCTTGATCTCTGGTGTTGGTGAGAAGAAAGCGGGCCGCTACGGCGATGACATTGCGCGCATTGTGCAAGAAGCGGCTTAGAACAAGGGGCTAGCGTTTCGGCCAGCCCCTCCTCATTGAAGCTTAGATTCCGTAAGCGGACTCGCCATGGCTTGCTGTGTCCAGGCCAGTCTCTTCATCTGTCGCTGAGACGCGCAGAGGCGTGATCAGTTTGACCAGGAAGAGAATGAGGACAGAGGCAACTCCCGACCAGGCGCAAACAGCAATCACGCCTGTTGCTTGAACGCCGAATTGTCCGCCGATTGTAGCATCACCGAGACCCGGTGCCATTGGACCTACGCCAGCCAGGAATGGGATCAACAGAGTCCCCAGAATACCGCCCACGCCGTGGACCGCGAAGACATCCAAACTGTCGTCAATCTTGAGGCGGTTGCGGATCAGCGTGACCGCGAAATAGCAAGCGAGCGCCGCCAGGGTGCCGATGATGAAGGCCGCGAGTGGACCGACTGAGCCTGCAGCGGGCGTGATGGTCGCAAGACCAGCAATTGTGCCCGTTGCGGTGCCCACCAGGGTTGGCTTGCCGAATTTGATCCATTCAACAAACATCCAAACCAGCGAGGCTGTTGCCGCCGAAATGTGCGTGACCAGCATCGCTTGACCTGCACCAGCATTGGCGCCAACGGCTGAACCAGCGTTGAAACCGAACCAGCCAACCCAGAGCATTGACGCGCCAAGCATCACAAAAGCAGGGTTGTGCGGAGGTCTCATTTCTTCCGGGAAGCCTTTGCGTTTTCCGAGCATGGCAACGAAAACCAGAGAGCTTATGCCCGCAGTTGCATGGACGACGAGGCCGCCGGCAAAGTCTGCGACGCCGCGATCGGCGAGCCAGCCACCGCCCCAAACCCAATGGCAAACCGGTGCATAGACCAGAACCAACCA
The DNA here is from genome assembly GCA_027019605.1 of Henriciella sp. Classification (GTDB taxonomy): domain Bacteria; phylum Pseudomonadota; class Alphaproteobacteria; order Caulobacterales; family Hyphomonadaceae; genus Henriciella. Next base: position 2,649 of record JALUWJ010000028.1, read on the forward strand.
AAGCACTGAGAAGAGCAGTACAGCGGCGAAATTTACGCGCTCAACAAAGGCGCCAACAATCAAAGCAGGGGTGATGATTGCGAACGTCATTTGGAACATGACGAAGACGGATTCAGGGATCGTGCCCGACATCGCATCTGTTGTCAGGTTGCCGAGAAACGCGTTCGACAGTCCGCCCCATAGGGCGCCAGCGCCTTCAGCGGCGCCGTTGCCATCACCAAATGCGATCGAATAGCCAACGGCCACCCAAACCAAAGACATCAAGCAGGCCAGGGCGAGACATTGCATCAAGACTGAAAGCACATTCTTGCCCTGAACCAGGCCGCCATAAAACAAAGCAAGCCCCGGCAGGGTCATGAACAAGACCAGCGCCGTAGACGTGAGCATCCACGCCGTGTCGCCCGTATCGGCGAACGCAGGTGCTGCGAAGGTTGAAAGGATCATAAATAGAGACAGGGTGCGTGCCGCGCGGGCCGCCCCGTTTTGTATTGATTTCATTTTTTCGCCCTCCCGAGACGATGCGGGAGAAATGAAATAATTAACCCTAACGACAAGATCTGAAGCGTCGCGGGGTGTGTTCACACATGCGATTGACCGGATATTATGCGCGCCTGCCTATTAGTTGGGCTGAAAAAGCCGGGGCGATGAGCTGACAGACGGCGCGGACCGAGTTAAGCGGCCCGGATGTCTGCCACAGTGCTCTCCCGTTCTCGCGTCATGCGGCTCGCTGTTCCGGTGATGCTCGCCCAAGCCGCGATCGCTGCGACCGGTGTGGTCGATACGGCGGTGATGGGGCTCTATGGCGATAAGACGGATCTCGCGGCCGTGGCGATTGCGAGCGTTGCGTTCAGCTTTATTTATTGGGGCTTCGGCTTTTTGCGCATGTCGACCACTGGATTGGTGGCCCAAGCGCTTGGGCGGGGTGACCCGGCCGAAGCGCGCGCAACCCTGCAGCGCGGCCTGTTGATTGGCGGCGCGCTTGGTCTCGCCATATTCGCCATCTCGCCCATCCTTGGGCGTGTCGTGTTTGCGCCATTTGGAGCAGAGGCGGATGTCGTTGACCTTGCTGATGGTTATTTTGCGGCGCGTGTGTGGGGGGCGCCAGCGCTGCTGACGCAATACGCAATCACAGGTTGGCTGCTTGGCACGGGGCGCACGGGCGCGCTGCTCGCGATGCAGATCGTGATGAACGGGGTGAACATCGCGCTCGATATCTGGTTTGTGGCAGGGCTCGGTTGGGGGCCTGCGGGCATTGGTGCGGGCACGGCGATTGCGGAATGGGTCGCTTTGCTGTTCGGCCTGACGCTGATCTGGCCAAGCTTGAAACGGGAAGCTGGCCTGTTCGATCGGACGGCACTTCTGGCCTTGTTGAGCGCCAATCGCGATATCCTTATCCGGACTTTGGCGATGTTGCTTTGCTTTGCCTGGTTCGTTCGCTCCGGCGCGCAGCTTGGAACCGAGTATGTCGCCGGGAATGAGGTCTTGCTGCAGTTCATTACCGTGGCGGCCTTCGTTTTGGACGGCTTTGCTTTCGTGGCGGAAAAAGAGATTGGTGAGGCCTACGGCGCGCGGGACCGGCGAAAGCTGCTCAGGGCGATGCGGATCACGACAGAGCTTGCATTCGCCTTCGCGGTTTTAGTTGGTGCGCTCTATTGGTTTGGTGGCGGCTGGGTCATATCCACCTTCATCAGCGATGATGAGGCGCGGTTGGTAGCGCTGGCTTTCTTGCCGTACTGCGCGCTCGTCCCAGTGATTGGTGTCTTGGCATATCAGCTCGACGGGTTCCTGCTGGGCGCGACGCGCGGACAGGCGCTGCGGACGGCGGCCGCGATCGTTACGCTTGTCTATATTCCGCTGGACCTGGTGCTACGCGCTCAGTTTGGAAACACAGGCGTATGGCTTGCCTTTTTGGGCATGTTTGTCGTCCGCGTTGTCGCGCATGGCTGGTTTCTGCCGGGGCTTATGCGGGCGACGACAGATCAGCCCCCACAGCCGCCTCAACCGAGCTGAACCCATCCGCTTTGAGGCAGTCTGCAAGCTCGGAATTGATGCGTGCGATGAGGCTGGCGCCATGATAGACCAAAGCTGAGTAGAGCTGCACGGCATGCGCCCCTGCGCGGATCTTGCGATAGGCATCGGCGCCGGACTGGATCCCGCCACATCCAATCAGATCAAACTCTCCGATTAGCTCAGCCGCAAAGGCGCGCAATACTTCAGTGGATTTCTCCATCAGTGGCGCGCCGGATAAGCCGCCGGATTGATCTTTGTCGGCGCTTTTCAAGATTTCCGGTCGATCGAGCGTGGTGTTCGAGATGATCAGTCCCGACAGCCAAGATCCAGCGCCGCGCACGGTCTCGATGATATCATCGATTTCTTGGATTTGCAGGTCAGGTGCTACTTTCAAGAAGACGGGTTTCCAGCCGTTTTTACTATCGCCGTATTCGGCTTCGAGGGCGCTTTGTGCCGTCGATTGGGCATCGCCGCAGCGCGCTAACAATTCCTGTAGCGCCGCTTTATCTTGCAGCCCTCGCAAGCCGGGCGTGTTGGGGCTGGAAATGTTGATCGTGATATAGCTACAGAATGGATACACCGCAGCGATCCCGGTTTCATAATCGCCGATAAAATCTGCGCTCGATTTGTTCGCGCCGACATTCGCACCGACGGGGCAAGTCAGCGAAGGCGGCTGGCGCCGCAAACGCCGCACAAAATAGTCGAGCCCGTGATTGTTGAAGCCCATGCGATTGATCACGCCCTGGTCCTGGTTGAGGCGGAACAGGCGCGGCTTTGGGTTGCCCGGTTGTGGCCGCGGAGTCACCGTTCCACATTCCAGAAAGCCAAAGCCAAATTTCGCCATCGGGCCATGAACATCAGCGTTCTTGTCAAACCCCGCTGCGAGACCGACAGGGTTCCACAATTGCAGACCGGACCGAGGCAGTTTGACCGGCGTGTTCCAGCGTGATGGGGGGATGTTTGGCAGGCCAATACCAAGTTTCAGGCCTTTGATTGTTGCCGTATGAGCAGCTTCCGGCGGGAGTTTTTTGACCAGAGGAAGGGCGAGATCAGGCAAGCTCATGTGTCTATATCTTGAGGCAGTTTGGGCACGCCATCTGCGTCATTGTCCAATATCCAGATACGTTTCGCCTCGTTGATGCGCAATGCGGCGTAGAGGTGCGGAAACAATTGACCTCCGCGGCTTTCTTCCCAGCGCACGGGGCCTGCCATCTCTTCGGCGATGTATTCAAGCAGGCGCACATTGGAGTAGCCGGGATAATGAAGCGCAAGCGTTTCGGCGACTTGCTGGCGGGTCGAAAGATGCACGTAGCCATCGCCTTCATCCAAGGCGGTTTGAGTGTAGCCCAAGTCTTCGGCAACCTGCCAGTCGGGCTCGCTTAGGATCTTGTAGACTCGGGTTCGCTGTAACATCACCATGTCGGCGTCTTCACTCTGTTTTGTGGAAAATTGCAAGCTTCACCATTCCAAGTTGATAAGATATTATTCCCATGATAGGAATATTATCTTGGAAGCCACTAGGTGCCAGGACACTTTGTCATGCAACACGGGGACGTATGGCGCGCATTAGATGCAATTGCAACGCGCAAGGGACTAACGCCATCAGGGCTTGCAAAGCTTGCGGGACTCGACGCCACCGCCTTTAACAAATCAAAGCGTATATCAAAAGGGGGACGGCCACGCTGGCCCTCGACGGAAAGTATCGCGCGCGCCTTGAAGGCGGCGAGCGTCGACTACGCAGAATTCGCCAGTTTGGTGTCCGGAGCGGCCAGTTTGACCATTCCGTTCCTGGAGCTGCCAAAGGTTACGCGTAACGGATTGTTCGGCGACACGGGCATGCCGGAACCACCCAAATGGGACGCAATCGCCTTTCCGGGGACAGAATGGGACGAGGGGTGTTTTGCGCTCGAAGTGGTCGATGACAGCCTGCGCCCGGTGTATCGCACTGGCGATCGCCTGATTGCCTCTCGCCAAGCGAGCATCCGGGCGCAAGATCGAGTTCTGTGCAAAACCGTATCAGATCAGGTGCTTATTGGTGCGGTCGCGCGGCAAACCTCGCGCAGACTGGACCTCAATTCAATCGTCGATGGGGGCGAAATGATCCGCCTGGACGTCAATGATGTGCACTGGTTGGCGCGCATAATTTGGGTCAGCCAGTAGTTTTTGGGAGCAAACTCACCGAATTCAGGCTATCGCAGCGGAATATGCTTGCACCTGTTACACCTCTTGTGAGAGGACGACAGTCATGGATTGGGACAAACTGAAATCCTTTCACGCTGCCGCAGAAGCTGGCAGCCTCACCGCAGCCGGTGAGCGATTGGGTATTTCTCAGTCGGCTGTCTCCCGTCAGATTGCTTCTTTGGAGGAGCATCTCGGTGTGTCCTTGTTCCAGCGCCATGCGCGCGGACTGGTGCTGACGGATGCCGGGCATACACTGCACCGCTCTACCGTCGACATGGCAACCGCCGCGCAAGGCGCCAGCGCGGCCCTACGCGATCAACAAGATGTTGCGCAGGGCGAGCTTATCGTCACTGCACCAGTGGCTTTCGGGTCGACCTGGCTGGTGCCGCGACTTGGGGAATTTGTCACCCAGAACCCGGAAATGCGTGTCGATCTTCGTCTGGACGATGGCGAGAGCTATGACTTGCTGAAACTCGAAGCCGAATGTGCGATCCGGTTATGGGCGGCCGACAAAGCGGATTTGATTCAACGCAAGCTCGCGACGGTTGCGACCAATCTCTATGCCTCGCCGGAATATATCAAAGCTCATGGGATGCCGCGCACCCCTCGGGATCTCGATAATCACCGCATCATTGCTTATGGCGCGATCGACAGTCCAATCACCGCTATGAGCTTTGCAGAGCGCGTGGGGCGCGATGATGCAGGGCCTCGAAAGGCGGCGCTGACCGTGAACAATGTTCCGGCGATGCTCCGAGCGGTTGAGGCCGGATTAGGAATCGCCGACTTGCCGGACTATATGGTGAGTGCAGTGCCACGATTGGTGCGCGTGTTGGAAGACTTCACCGGACCAAGTTTCGATCTTTATTTCATTTACCCAAGTGATCTTAAACGGTCGAAGCGAATTGGGGCCTTCCGAGACTTCCTGACCGGGCAAGTTGAGGCGTTCAGATCTTCACCCTTGCGTCAATGATTATGACATTTCTGTAAAAAATGCAGAAATGCATAACGAAGATGCAGAGAAGCAGGTTGCAATCCCAACCAATAATCCCATATAGCGACCGTGTTGAGGTTCCGGACACAAACCCGATCATTCCTCCGATTGGGCGTTTCCTCCCCCAGACGGAACCAAACTTCAAGGCCTGGCTGCTCTAAGCGCCGGGCCTTTTTCTTTTTGATCAAGGCTTAGAACGGCACGCCATCATCGCTTTCGCCGGGGCCGCCAGGGATCAAACCAGCGAAATCAAAAACGCGTGGATCATGAAGGTGGCTCGGGCGCACAGTCGCCAGCGCATGCGCCATGACCTGACGGACGCCCGGCTTCTTGGTTTCCCACTCATCAAGCATTTGTTTCATCGCGACGCGCTGCAAGCCATCTTGCGATCCGCAAAGATTGCAGGGAATGATCGGGAAGTTCAGGGCCGCAGAGAATTTCTCCAAATCCGCTTCCGCCGAAGTGATGAGCGGCCGAAGCACCATCACATCACCTTCATCGTTCAGGAGCTTCGGGGGCATCGCCGCAAGCCGTCCGCCATGCACCAAGTTCATCATGAAGGTTTCCAGCGCATCGTCGCGGTGGTGTCCGAGCACGATCGCATCACAGCCTTCCTCGCGCGCAATCCGGTACAAGATCCCGCGCCGCAAGCGTGAGCACATGGCGCAGAAGGTCCGGTTCTCCGGCACCTTTTCCGTCACGATCGAATAGGTGTCTTCAGTCTCGATGCGATAGTCGACACCGACCGTATCCAACCAATCTGGCAAAACGTGTTTCGGGAAACCAGGCTGTCCCTGGTCCAGATTGCAGGCCAGCAGATCAACCGGCAGAGCGCCTTGCCATTGCAGGTCGAGCAAGACTGTCAGCAATCCGTAGCTGTCCTTCCCGCCTGACAAACAGACCAGCCATTTCGGGCGTTTCTCCGACTGCCGATCGATCAGACCATAGGTCTCGATGACCTGCAGCGCATTGCGCGTTAGGCGCTTTCGGAGCTTTTTGAAGCTCACGTTCTTGGGGACATTGGCCAGAATTGGCGGCATAGTCGGAATTGAAGCGGTATCAGGCATGGCGCATGCCTATGCCATGAGGAGAGGCGAAGGCTCAAGGGGCTGGCGGTGGAAGACGCGCGCTAAGCCGCTTTTCCAGCTTTGCCATAATATTCGCGCGCGCTCATTGTCCGCTTTTCGGATTTCGCTTCCGCGACAGATTTTACCTCTGCTGACGGCTTCTTCCGATCATTAAGCCCGTAATACTCTGTGGCGCTCATCCAGCCCTTGCGCAGGCTTGCATGATTAGGAGCGTCTTCGGAGTCCCGCGGTTTCAGCATATTGTTGAGTTTGGGCTTATACCGCCGGATCAGATCTTCTTCGATTTTCTGGCGCTTATTCTCTGACCGAATGCACAGATAGTGACGTTCTGAAGCGCCTTTCTTGCGGGCTTCTTCCCAGCGCTCGTGACCGTCCAGCCGGCCCTGAAGGTTCGAGGCTTTGCCAATATAAACCGGCTTAAGGAAGAAAAATGCCGTGCGTCGGACCATGACGTAAATTCCGCCAGCATCCGGCAAAGCATCAATCGTCTTGGTGATCTTAAACCGATAGCGCCGGTTCGTTTCACCGCGCCAAACATGCCAGCCATAAGGGATCATGGACCGTCTCCAACCAATAATGGTTAATAAAAGCGACTAATTGGTTAAGGTTTCGCTAAGCATAGCGCGTCGAACAGGTGCGAAGCTGGTTCGATGAATGGGGCAGGGGCCGAGGCGTTGCAGAGCGTCCGCATGCGCCGCAGTGCCATAGCCTTTATGACCTGCAAATCCGAACTGCGGATAGGCGGCGTCATACTCCACCATCAAGCGATCGCGCTCGGTTTTGGCGAGGATGGACGCGGCTGAAATCGCCGGTTCTTTCAGGTCGCCTTTGATAATGGCTTCGCCCGGTGCCGGTAGATCCTTCGGCAAAGCGTTGCCATCGATCAGGATGCGGCCGGGCGTAACACCCAAACCCGCAATGGCGCGCTGCATCGCGACAAATGTCGCTTCGCGAATGTTCAGCGTGTCGATTTCGGCGGGCTGCGCGTGTGCAACGCACCAATAGGCGGCTTTTTGCTTAATCTCAGGCTCCAGCGCGAAACGCTTCTTCTCGCTGATTTTTTTGGAGTCCGTGAGACCCGAGATAGGGGCGTTTGGATCGAGGATAACCGCTGCTGCTGTCACCGGCCCGGCCCATGGGCCACGTCCGGCCTCGTCTACACCGCAGATCAGGTCTATGTTCATCATCGAACCTAACAACAATGATTCTAAGAAGGTGCGCTATGACGGAAGCCTATGTGATTGAAATGACCGAAACGGGCGGCGTTGAGGTCTTGAAGCAAGTCGCGCGGGCGCCGCGATTGCCGGGGGCGGGTCAAGCTTTGGTTCGCCAAACGGCTTCCGGTCTTAACTTCATCGATACCTATCACCGCACGGGTCTCTACCCTGTGAAACTACCTTTCGTGCCGGGGTCGGAAGGGGCCGGTGTGGTTGAAGCCGTCGGCGATGGCGTGACCCATATCGCGGTGGGCGACCGCGTGGCTTATCTGGGCGGCGGGACCTACGCGACCCACTATACGGGCGCCGCTGCGAGCATGTTGAAACTCCCTGAAGGCGTCAGCGAAAAAGACGCTGCCGCGGTGCTTCTAAAAGGGCTGACGGCTTGGATGCTATTATTTGAAGTTCGCCGCGCATCGCCCGGAGAGACGGCGCTTGTCTGGGCGCCGGTTGGCGGCGTGGGATCACTGCTCGTGCCGTGGGCGACCTCAATGGGCGTGCGTGTGATTGCTGTGACTTCAAGCGAGGAAAAAGCCGCGCGCGCTCGCGCTCTTGGCGCGCAGGAAGTCGTTCTATCCTCTGGCGACGTTGCCTCCGAAGTGCGCGCCCTCACCGGCGGCGCTGGCGTCGATGTCTCCTATGACAGTGTCGGAAAGACCTCCGCGCAGGCTTCGATCGATAGTTTGAAGCCGCGTGGGTGGTGGGTCAGTTATGGCAATGCATCGGGCCCGGCCGAACCAATCGCACCAACCACATTGGGCGGCAAAGGGTCACTGGTCCTGACCCGGCCTGGCCTATTCCACTTCATCGGTGACGCTGAGAGCATGCAGCGCGGCGCGGCTGCTTTGTTTGGGGCCTTGCGATCCGGCACGATCAAAGCTCAGATTGGACAGACCTTCCCCCTTAGCGATGTTGCTAAAGCGCATGAGGCCATCGAAAGCGGCACAACCGTCGGGGCGACCCTTCTGCTGCCGTAAGACAGAAAGGCTTCGCTATTGCAGCGGATCCAGCTCCAAGAGCAGTGCGGGGTCGATATAGAAATCCTTGCCGCGATCTTCGCTGGTTGAGTTTCGCCATTTCACCGCCCAATGCAGATGCGGTCCGGTCGTACGACCGGTATTGCCGCTCGCCCCTAAACGATCGCCTGCGGCAACTACATCGCCGACAGCCACATCAACGTCTGACATGTGCAGGAAGACGGAGACGAGGCCATCGCCATGGTCGAGGAATACGGTGCCGCCCTCATAATAGAGATCAGGATCCCCAAGCGTGACCGTTCCTGCCGCTGGCGCGACGATGTCTGTGCCGATGGGGATCGCGATATCATAGCCGCGATGCACCGATGTGCTCTCGCACGGCTCGCCATCTTTGCCGACGCCAATATATTTTCGAGCCGGACCAAAGGGCGAAGAAGCGGGGCCGATTGAGGGCCGGATAAAGCCTGTGCGCGCGCCAGGGCCGTCGTGAAACGTGCCAAACGCGTCTTGTTTCTTTACCCAGCTGCGCCCGGCATGAGCCTTTTGCTCAGGCGTTCTCGCATCGACCTTATCGCAGTCCAGGCCTTTAATGGTTCGAAACGGATCGTCGCGTTTCTGCAGAGGAATAGTCACAGGCTCCGACCAGCCTTCTTTATCAGTGATCAAGAGGTCTAAGGCTTCGGTGCGGCGTAGTCCGATGGTTGCAAGGCCATCTTCGGCGACCGCGACCTCGCGCAGCGCTTCGCCTTTCGCGCCGGAGACAACCAGTGTCGTGCCCGGAGACGCTTCGCAGATCAACAAGCCGCCTTGGACAGCTTGTCCAGAGCAGACAATTTCAACTTCATTCGCGGCCATCGGGGCGGGTAGGCCGAACCAGGTCAGCCCGATCAGCAGCCAGTCCCGCAAGATCATCTAGTCTGCATCCACCATACGCGTCGCCGCGGCAGCGGCGTCAATGTAAGCTTCCTGGCGATCCACGCTCCAATAGCGCAGAGCGGCCAGCGGAATTTTTCGGCCGGTTACAGCGCAAATCACGTAATCCCCAGGACTTAGCAGTTCCAAGTCTGCATCCAGGTATCGAATCTTTGCCTCGCCGGGCTGTCGGTCGGTCTTTTTCAACATGGGGCCTAATATGCCTGACCTTTGCCGCAAAAGGAAGTCTACAAATCCGCAAGAAGTTTTTGCTTTGTTCTCGTGAACAAATGTGGTACACAAGGGTCAGCTGGCGGGCTCGGGGCCATTCTTCGCCGAGTATGTTATAGACGAAAAGGAACGACTCATGTCCAAACCCAACCTGCAACTTGTGGATAAGGATTCCGGCGTGGATAAGCAGAAAGCTCTCGAAACGGCACTCGCCAACATTGACCGTGCTTTTGGTAAAGGCTCGGTGATGCGCCTTGGCGAACAAAAGGCAATGGATATCGAATCGATTCCAACGGGCTCTTTGGGCCTAGACATCGCGCTCGGTATCGGTGGCCTGCCAAAAGGCCGTGTGATTGAAATTTATGGCCCGGAAAGTTCCGGTAAGACGACTTTGTCTCTGCACATTGTCGCCGAAGCCCAGAAAAATGGCGGCGTCTGCGCCTTTGTTGATGCTGAGCACGCGCTGGACCCGGTCTATGCAGGCAAGCTCGGTGTGGATTTGGATGACCTCTTGGTCTCGCAGCCGGACACCGGTGAGCAAGCGCTTGAGATCGCCGATACATTGGTCCGTTCCGGGGCGATTGATGTGCTCGTGATCGACTCTGTTGCGGCTTTGACCCCGCGCGCTGAGATTGAAGGTGAGATGGGTGACAGTCTTCCAGGCCTGCAAGCGCGCTTGATGAGCCAGGCTTTGCGTAAACTTACCGGCTCGATTTCGAAGTCCAACTGTATGGTCATTTTCATCAACCAGATCCGGATGAAGATTGGTGTCATGTTTGGCAGCCCGGAAACGACAACTGGCGGGAATGCACTAAAGTTCTATTCTTCTGTGCGCCTCGATATTCGCCGCATTGGCGCGCTGAAAGACCGCGATGAAATCATCGGTAACCAGACCCGCGTGAAAGTCGTGAAGAACAAAGTCGCCCCGCCATTCCGACAAGTCGAGTTCGATATCATCTATGGCGAGGGGATCTCCAAAACCGGCGAGATCATTGACCTTGGGGTTAAATGTGAAGTGATCGAAAAGTCTGGATCCTGGTATTCCTATGGGCCTGAACGGATTGGGCAGGGGCGCGAAAAGACCCGCCAATTCTTGAAAGATAACCCGGATATTCGCGATGAGATCGAGCTTGAGATTCGTAAGCGGTCTGGCCTCTTATCCGATGTCATGCTGAACGAAGGGGGCGGCCCTGGCGAAGAGGCAGAAGCCGGCTAAAACCGCTTGAAAAAGCCATCATATGTAACGCGCCAGCGGAAACGCTTGGCGCGTTGCTTTTATGGTCATATATCCACCGGCAAGAGCGTTCGTGATGGGGCGCATGGGCAAAAGGAAATTCAATGACGAGTGTCAACGATCTGCGCGAAGCATTTCTCTCTTACTTTGAGAGCAAAGGACATGTCCGCAAACCGTCTGCGCCTCTGGTGCCAGAGAATGATCCCACCTTGCTCTTCGTCAATGCCGGCATGGTGCCCTTCAAGAACATCTTTACCGGCGCAGAGACCCCGTTCGCGCCGCGCGCGGTGACCTCGCAAAAATGCGTGCGCGCTGGCGGCAAGCACAATGATCTCGACAATGTCGGCTACACGGCGCGCCACCACACCTTCTTCGAAATGCTCGGAAATTTCTCGTTCGGGGACTATTTCAAGGACGATGCGATTGCATTTGGTTGGGAACTTGCCACCAAAGAACTCGGCCTGCCAAAGGACAAGCTGCTCGTCACGGTCTATGCCGATGATGACGAAGCAGCCGCGATCTGGAAAAAGGTTGCGGGCCTCTCAGATGACCGCATCATCCGTATCGCCACCTCGGACAATTTCTGGTCGATGGGCGATACCGGGCCGTGCGGTCCTTGCTCAGAGATCTTTTTCGATCACGGTCCGGACATTTGGGGCGGCCCTCCCGGAACGCCGGAAGAAGATGGCGACCGTTTCATCGAGATCTGGAACCTGGTCTTTATGCAATTCGACCAGCAGGCGGGCGGCGATCGGGTTAATCTGCCAAAGCCTTCGATCGATACCGGTATGGGATTGGAGCGGATCGCTGCGGTTTTGCAGGGTGTCCACAACAATTATGAGATCGATCTTTTCCAGAACCTGATTGCGGCTGAAGAAGACGTGTACAAGCAAAAAGCGGCTGGCGATCAGCTTGGGTCTTTCCGGGTGATTGCTGACCACTTGCGAACCTCGGCCTTCCTCGTGGCAGATGGCGTCACACCGTCTAATGAAGGCCGCGGTTATGTGCTGCGCCGGATCATGCGCCGCGCCATGCGTCACGCGCATATCCTTGGCGCGCGCGAGCCCGGCATGCACAAACTTGTTCCAGCTCTGATCACGGAAATGGGCAAAGCCTATCCGGAATTGGGCCGGGCTCAGGCAGCGATTGAAAGCGCGCTCGAGCAAGAAGAAAGCCGGTTCCAGCGCACGCTCGGGCGCGGCCTGGCGCTGCTCGATGAGGCCAGCACGGATCTCTCCGAAGGCGATACTTTGCCAGGCGAGACGGCGTTTAAACTCTACGACACTTACGGTTTCCCGCTTGATTTGACGCAAGATATTCTGCGCGGGCGCGGAATGAGCGTCGATGAAGCAGGCTTTGACGCCGCGATGACACGCCAGAAAGAAGGCTCCAAAGCCGCGGGCTTTGCCTCCGGTGATGCGGCTTCCGGCGAAGTCTGGTTCCGCGTTCGAGACGCAGTCGGTGCAACAGAGTTTCTTGGCTACTCGGATTTGAAAGCGGACGGTGCTTTGAAGGCGATTGTTGCAGACGGCGCTCAAGTGGAAACGCTGAAGACTGGCGACCAAGCCGAACTGGTCCTGGATCGAACACCATTCTATGCCGAAAGCGGCGGTCAGGCAGGCGATCACGGTGTGATTGAGACAGCCTCAGCCCGTTTCGTGGTCCGCGATGTCCAGAAACGCGCTGGCGATTTGCATGTACATATTGGGGAGCTGGTCGAGGGCGAGCTGACCCTGAAAGATACGGTCTCCTCAAGCGTCAATGGCGAGCGCCGGTCGCGGATCATGGCCAATCACTCAGCCACGCACCTGATGCACGCAGCCTTGCGCGACATCCTGGGCGAGCATGTCACTCAAAAAGGCTCGCTCGTCGAAGAAGAGCGGATGCGGTTCGACTTCTCGCATGGTGCGCCGGTGACACCTGCGGAAATTGAAGCGATCGAAGATCAGGTGAATCAAGTCATTCGCCAGAACAACCCGGTTGGTGTTGCTGTCACCACCCCTGAAAAAGCCATAGAGGCGGGCGCTCTGGCGCTGTTTGGGGAGAAATATGGCGACGAGGTGCGCGTGCTCAGCATGGGCGCGGATTTAAAAGAGGCTGGCAAAAGCTACTCAGTAGAGCTTTGCGGCGGCACGCATGTCGAGCGCACCGGCGATATCGGAACATTTGTGATCCTGTCTGAAAGCGGTGTTTCAGCCGGCGTTCGGCGGATCGAAGTGGCAACGGGTGCAGAGGCCATCGCCTTTCTGCGCAGCCGCGCTCAGGTGGCGGTCGACCTTTCTGAGCAGCTGAAAGTTCCGCTGAAAGATGTCGCGAAAAAGGTCTCTGGCCTGACCGAAGAGCGCAAAAGCTTGGAGCGCCAGCTGGCCGATACCAAGCGTGCCCTTGCTATGGCGGGCGAAAGCGGCGCGCCGTCTGGACCGGAAGAAATCAATGGCGTCAACCTGATCGCCCGCGTGGCGGAAGGGGTTGGCGGCAAGGATCTGCGCGCCCTGATCGATGAAGCCAAGGCGCAGATGAAATCAGGCATCGCCGTGTTTGTCGGTGTGAATGACGGCAAGGCAGCCGTGGCCGTTGGCGTGACCGAGGACCTGGTTGGCACCCATTCAGCTGTCGATCTTGTTCGCGTGGCTTCAGCTGAAGTTGGCGGCAAAGGCGGCGGTGGGCGTCCTGATATGGCGCAAGCTGGCGGCCCGGATGGCTCGAAAGCAGAAGCCGCGCTCGACGCCGTTCGCGCGGCGCTGAAAGGATAAGGCTGGCCTGTTGGGGCCAGCAATGCACTCACTCCTCAAGATTGGACCTGCCCGCTCGTGATCAGTGTGATCGCAGCGATGATGTAGAGACCGGCTGTGAGCACACTGCCGAGCGTCCGGATATGGTTCAGACGCGTCCAGTCGCGGCCATACTTTACCCAATAGGTCTTTGCTTCTGAACTCGTGTGATCGAGGCGATCGAGCTTGTTGTTCATGGGCACGTTGCCAAAGATCGTCATGAAGAAAACCGTTGGCAGGTAGACCACGGGGGCGAGGATCAAGGTCACAAGCGCTGCTCCCTCGAAAACTGTCGCACTGTAGAGCGCGAACAGGACTGAAAAGAGCGCGATAGAGAGGATTCCAGCAACAAACTGGGTTTTGATCACGGTCCGGTTGATATGTTGCATCGCTTCAATGCCGCCAGCGGGCGCTGTGCGCAGCAGCCCTGACATCACAAATTCAGAGAAGGCAGAAAATACACCTCCGATCACGGCGCTCCAGAGCGCAAGAAAGAGGCAAAAATAGAGGGTCCAGTCATAGGTCATGGCTTCGTTTCCCGGTTTTGTTGGAGGGGTTTGAACGGAGGGTCCCAGACGATTTCCTCATCTGGGACGCTGAATTGTTGAGGCCTTATGCGGCTGTTTTCCAAAGGCCTGACGCCGCAACACCGCGCGCATACTCGGCGAAATCCTTGGGCGGACGCCCAAGCGCGCGCTGGACACCATCGCAGAGATAGGCATTGCGCCCATCGAGGACGGTGGAGAAGAGATAGTCGAGCATCCACACGACATCTTTAGGGGCGCCGGAATTGGCGACCTCGGCGACAAACGCCTCGTGCGGAACGTCGACATAGGTGATCTCGCGTCCGGTTGCGCGGGAGAGATCTGCCGCAACATCGGTAAGCGTCATCAATCGCGGACCGGTAACCTCATATATTTGCTGATTGTGAAAATCCTCGCTCAAGGCTGCCACCGCGACATCGGCAATATCATCGACATCGACAAAGGGTTCGACTTGCTCGCCTGCGGGCAGTGTGATCGCGCCGGAGAGGACCATGTCGATAAAGGCGCCCTCAGAGAAATTTTGATTGAACCAGCTGGCGCGAACAATTGTCCATTGGAGCCCTGAATTTTGAACGATCCGCTCGCAGGTCTGGGCTTCTTCCTCACCGCGCCCTGACAGGAGGACAAGGCGTTTGACGCCTCGACGTTTCGCAAGATTTACAAGCGCTTGAATCGCATCCGGGGCACCGGGCATGGCAAGGTCTGGGGCATAGGTAATATAGACCGCCGTCACACCTTTCAGAGCGGCATCCCAGCTTTTCTCATTGTCCCAGTCAAACGAGGGCGTGGCGGATCGAGATCCGACGCGAACCTCGTGCCCCTTGGCTTGTAGGCGTTCGGCAACGCGTCGCCCGGTTTTTCCCGTCCCGCCCAAAACAAGCGTGAGGTTTTTCTTTTTTCGCAGGAAGTTCATCGACTTGCTCCTTTCCAGTGTCTGCAAGCCAAGGAATAGGAGAGATGGGGTGCGCGCTCTTGCCCGCTCATGCCAGAGTTTTGGCAGATCGCGACAAAATCCGCCGATTATCGGGAACCAGTTTCCAGTCGATAGGAACGTGGGGTCTTTCCAGCCCACCGCTTAAACGCTCTGGTGAATCCGCTCTGCTCTGCAAAACCGGTCAAAAACGCGACTTCGGCAAGGCTGTATTCTGTTTCCCGCAGCAATCGCTGGGCGAGCTCTTGCCGGGCTGTATCAACAACGCTTTGGAACGAGTGGCCGTGCTCAGACAGGCGTCTTTGCAACGTTCGCGCGCCGATGCCCAATTCTGAGGCGATCGCTGACAATGTCGGCACGCCTTCGCTCAGAACATTCGCGACAGCGCGTCGAACGCTGTGCTCCAGGCCCTCATCATTTGTGAGCGCCGCTAGCTCTTGCTCCAGGTGGCGATCAAAGAAACTCGCAATGGTCTGATCACCCAACTTGTTCGGGGTGTTTAGGCTGTCATCACTGACAAGCAATGCGTCGCGATCTGATTCGAAATAAACAGGACAGCCAAAATGTTCCTCATAGATAGAAACATCGCCGCGCGCAGTATGTTTGAAATGAACGGCGAGCGGCTTGAACTCAGTTGTACTGACCTCCTTGCAGATCACATCCACCGCCGACATGCTGGCTTCATTCGAAAGCTGCATGCCAAGCTGGCCGTCGCCCGCTTTGTCGAGACTGAAAAACCAGCCCTTTTCGCTCCGCTCGAGGGAATAGGTTTCAGCGCTGCCCAAGACGTGGCCATAGCGCTCTGATCTGACAAAGGAGCCGCGCAGATCTGGCGCCGACTTCCAGGCTAACCCAAAGGCGCCATACTCGTCGCACACCATAGTGGCGCCGATTCGAAGCGGCAGGGACAAGCCGTCCGGGTCACGGGCTGCGAGCGCCGCGAAAAAATCATAGAATTGGTTTGCAGACACCATCAGCTTCGGATCGATCGGCTGATCAGGAGTGATCCCAATTCCTTCCAGAAGGTCGCGTGTTTCCGTTCCACCGCGAACCTGGCTGAGGGCTTTGTGCACATAGAGAGAGGTGATCTGGCTCATTGTGCTCTGTTTAGCCGATGTTTCGCGGCTTTGGGACAATTCGTTTTGCGTCGAGTTGTTTCGCTGCGCGTCGATGCGGAATAATTTAATGCTGCCCAAAATTCAGGCTGAGGCGATGAAACATGCGCGGGTAGGTCTATCGCGCGCCATCCGGGCGGTATTCGCGTGCATTTGCGCGAGCGCATTGCTATGGCTGGGACATGGGTAGGCTGATTGCAATTTCGAACCGGACAGCCGCGGATCCGAGTGCACGCGCAGGCGGGCTGGCGGTCGCGGTCTGGGAATCTCTAAAATCGACCGGCGGGGTTTGGTTCGGGTGGTCTGGCGACGTGGTCGAGAAACCATCGCGCAAAGTGCAGCATCTCAAGGATGACGGGGTTGAGTTCGTTCTGACCGATCTTTCGGAAGCGGAGCATGATCAATTCTACCTGCAATACGCCAATTCTGTGCTGTGGCCGGTATTTCACTATCGTTTGGACTTGGCGGCCTTCAGCTCCGAAGCGTTTGAAGTCTATGCGGCGGTCAATCAGCGTATTGCCAGCATCGTCACCGAACGCCTTCGCGAGGGCGACTCGGTATGGGTGCATGACTATCACTTCTTGCTGATGGGCGACTCGATGCGCCGCGCCGGATGGGATGGCCCGATCGGCTTCTTTCTGCACATTCCATTTCCGCCGCCTGAAGTGTTTCGCGCCTTGCCAGAACATCAGTGGATTGCGCGCGCCATGTGCAATTATTCGGTAATTGGTCTGCAATCAGAACAGGATCGCTCCAATTTCACGCGCTATTTGATTGAAGACTGCAAAGGCCTTGATCTGGGCGGCGGTGTCTACGAGGCGTTTAACACGACAATCAAGATCGAAGCCTATCCAATTGGCATCGAAGCCGAGGGGTTTGCCGAGGCAGCGCGGACGGAAAAGGCCAAGGAAGCTGCGGATCGGATTGGTCGATTTCTTGGCGGGCGGAATCTGGTGATTGGCGTCGACCGGATGGACTATTCCAAAGGCCTGCCCGAGCGGTTTGAAGCCGTTGGGCAATTGTTCGACGATTATCCAGAAACCCATGGCCGGGTTTCGGTGACACAAATTGCGCCGCCATCGCGCAGCAAAGTCGATGAATATCGAGAGCTGCGGCAAACGCTCGACCGCCTGGCGGGACGGATCAATGGGGATTATGGTGACCTCGATTGGATTCCCCTGCGCTATCTAGCGCGGTCTTACGAGCGCGAAGAGCTGGCCGGGCTGTTCAAGATCGCGCGCGTTGGGCTGGTCACGCCGTTGCGAGATGGCATGAATCTGGTCTGCAAAGAATTTATCATGGCGCAGGATGAAGACGATCCAGGCGTGCTCATCTTGTCCGAGTTTGCGGGCGCGGCCGAACAATTGAAGGATGCGCTACTGGTCAATCCGCATGACACGCGCAAACTGGCTGAAGTAATCCATCTGGCTTTGACGATGCCGTTGGAGGAACGTGTTGACCGTTGGCGCGCGCTGCGGAAGATCGTGGTTGAGCAAGACATCACTTGGTGGCGGAAAAAGTTTCTGAAGGACCTGGACGCGCTGCAATCCCCTTCGAATGCATCTACGGGATAATCGATTGAATTTAGACGAGAAGCCCGCGCCAACTCTGTCGACGCGTCAGGCATTGTTTCTGGACTTTGATGGCACTTTGGCGCCCTTGCAGGACGATCCGGATACCGTGTTTTTGCCAAACGGCGGCGCCGACTGCCTGCGCGCGCTCTCACGGCAACTTGGCGGTGCACTCGTCCTCATCAGCGGCCGTGGATTGGTCGATCTTTGCTCGCGAACGCCGGGTGATCTCTGGCGGGTTGGCGGACACGGTCAAGACGTGGCTGAGCCATGCCACGCGCCGACCCCTGACCGTGCGACGGCGCCGTCTGGTCTCGTTGACGCGGTGCATGCGCTCTTGGGGGACTTTGAGAATGTCCGCCTCGAGGAAAAAGGGAAAGTTCTCGCGATCCATTACCGCCAAAACCCGCAAGCTGGCCCACAACTCGCAATGGCAGCTGAGCGGCTCGCGGCGGAAACAGCGGGCTACAAGTTTCAGCATGGCAATCGAGTGATTGAGCTGAAACCGTCCTCTGCGAACAAAGGATCGGCTTTAACCGCCTTGATGGCGCGGGCGCCGTTTGCGGGCCGGGTCCCATTAATGATCGGTGATGACACAACCGATGAAGACGCTATGCGAGCGGCGCAGGCACTTGGCGGTATCGGCATAAAAGTGGGGCCCGGTGACACATGCGCAGATTATCGATTCAGCACCACAGAAGCTGTGTGGCGCTGGCTGAGGGAGCAATTGAATGAACACGCTTGAACTCGGAATCATTGGAAATGGCACCGTTGCGGCCTTGGTCGATCCCAACGCCTCAATGCAATGGCTTTGCCTGCCGCGCTTTGA
>JALUWJ010000029.1 GCA_027019605.1 Henriciella sp.
ACCTGCGCGCAATTCTTCTGCGAGAGACCGCACGCGCGTGTAGTTTTCTGCCGCCAGCGTTTGATAACGCGACACGGTCGAGATCAGCTCTTCAAATCGAGACAAGCCCTGACTCCCCAATCAATCCACTTGGAAAATAGGACGCGTTCGGCGCGAAGGCTAGTCTTTAGCTGGTTCTAGGTGCAATCGGTTGTTCGGATTGCGCGATTGGACTGACAGCCAATACAGCTGCGCGGCGCCATACGCCAAGACGATTCCGAGATTGGCCGACGCAATCGTCGATAGCCCGGTCGCCCGAATTGGAACGATGACGAGTTCTAAAAACGCCGCGAATGCGAGGACAATAACCGCTGCCGCGCCGCGTCTGCGAATGCCAATTGCAAAGGTCACCCAAGCGGTGAGGGCTGCGAACGAGGTGATCCGAGCGAAATGGTCAAGCGCGACCGAGCCGGGCAATCCATTCGGCTCGAAGGTGAGCGCTTTGATGGCAACAAAGACCGCGATGAATCCACAAAGCGCGTTTGCGAATAAGCCGGGAAGTCCCTGCATCCAATAAGCGGGCATGCGTTGGGACGAATCATTCTTGATGGTTTGCATCCTGTTTGTGCTTTCAATCTGCACCCCTAGATCTTCAGTATCTATGAGCAGATTTGCCACCGGCTTAAATGAGATGCGCAAATTTCGACGCCTGCTCAAAGCCTTGTTAAGTATGAATTAGGCCGCGCTGCGGGCGGCTTCGAGGCGCACAACTTTGATATGCGCGTCCAGATCGGAGATGTTTGGACGCAAGTGAGCGGGCAAGCTGGCGCGGGCCATTTCGATTGAGGTTCGCGGCGCCGTATCTTGCGTAAACGCGGTAATGATGCGCGCGATTGTATCCAAATAAATCGCTTCTTCTTCGACGATTTGGCCGAACCGATTGGCGATCGGGCCGACAAGACCATAGGCGAGAAACACGCCCAGAAAGGTCCCAAGCAGAGCAGAGGCGATCATTTCGCCGAGTACGGCGGTGGATTGGTCGATCATCGCCATCGTCTTGATAATGCCGAGCACGGCTGCAACGATCCCAAGAGCCGGGAGCGCATCGGCCAGTGTTTGCAACGCGCCAACGGCCCGCTGTCTTTCATCGACCATTTCGGCAACCGTATCTTGCAAATAGGTCGCTGTCTGTTCGCGCATAGACGGGTCGAGCGCAATCAGCCGGAAACTGTCGCAGATCAAACTCATTGCGTACGGGTCGTTCTGTAGGCGCGGTTGGCTAGCAAACAGGGCAGAGTTTTCTGGGTCTTCGATATCTTGCTCGATTGCGACAATGCCGCCGCGCCGCGCGCGTCGAACCAGTTCGTGCATCAAGGTAAGCAAGCCCGCATAATCTGCTTTCGACCATTTCGCGCCGCGCAAACTTTGCGCGAAGCCGCCAAACGCTGCCTTCGCGACCGAAGCCGAGTTTCCGATCAGGACGGTTCCAATCGCTGCGCCGCCGATCAAGGCAAGCTCGAATGGTAAGGCAGACAGGACGGCCGGGCCGCCACTGATCAACAGCGCGCCTGAGACAATCAGCAAGACAATGGCAAATCCGAGCAATTGGATCATGAATTGTGGTCCGATCAGTAAGACTTATTGGCGACCATTTCAGAAGAACCTTTCAATCGAGTTGCCGACGCGGGGGCAGGGCAAATATGTCGATGATCAGATCTTGATTTTGTCACGCATGAGCCGAAAAGGGGCGCATGAGTGATGACGATACCTCTTTAGAACAAACGCCCCAGCCCAATCGGCGCGGGGCGTTTTTTCTGTTGTTCTTTTCATTGATGGCGATCGGGGCTGGCAACACGATGCTCATCGCCGCGGTGATTCCGCCGCTGACACGGACGCTTGCGCTTCCAGATTGGATGGCCGGCGCGATTTTCTCTCTGTCGGCCCTGTGTTGGTCGCTGTCCTCCCCATTCTGGGGTAAACGATCGAACCGATATGGGCGTCGGCGCATCGCTTCGTTCGGTTTGGCGGGATATGCCGTGTCTATGTTTTTGCTGCTCTTATCATCGTGGGCAGCGATCTCGGAGTTGATCACCGCGCCCTTCGCAATTTTCGCATGTCTCGCCTTATCACGTTCTGTGTTTGGCTTGATCGGATCCGGGTCCAGCCCTGCGGCGCAAGCCTATGTTGCGGACCGGACGGAGCCATCTGAGCGGCAAAGCGAAATCGCGTTCGTGACCTCCGGGTTCAGTTTCGGAACCATCGTTGGGCCCGCTTTTGCCGCTGTACTTGTGGCGAATTTTGGTCTGCTAAGCCCGATGTTGATCACCTGCATCATGGCGAGCGTCATGTCGGTCCTGCTGTGGAATTTCCTGCCAGAGAATCGTGAGCCTGTTCAGGATGCGACCAGGATTGAGGCTATTCCTGGCGCCATTGGGCTGTGGCGATCGCGCAATGTGCTGCCCTTCTTGGCCTATGCCGTCACTTTGTCATTGGTCACCGGCATCCTGACCCAGGTTTTTGTGTTCGCGGTGATGGATAAGCTGAACGTGACGGGCGCGCAGGCGGCGCAATATACAGGCCCAGCCTTTATGGTCGGTGCGATGGCGGTGATGACAGCGCAGCTGGTTTTGATCCCGCGCTTAAAGCTCAAGAACAAGACGCTGATGATCACCGGGTGTTTTCCGCTTTTGATCGGCGCTCTGTTGCTGATCCCCGCGCAGGACTTTGCAACTTTGATTTTCGCCCAGTTCTTCCTGGGCATAGGTCAGGGCCTGACGCGACCGGGCTTTTCAAGCGGGGCCTCGCTCGCTGTTTCCCCCGAACTGCAAGGAAACGTGGCTGGCCTCGTCATCTCCGCCAACGGAATGGGCTATATCATCACGCCCTTGTTTGGGCTGTTTTTGTATGAGTTCGTGGATCCATCCCTGCCATTCTGGATCTGTGTCGGATTGTTGATCTCGATGGCTCTGTTCGCATGGAAAGCAATCGAGCCCGGCGTCGGCGAAGCTGAAGAGAGCTAGCCCGCCGCCATGACCTGATCGAGCGCGACCGTGGTTGGATAGCCATCGGCTGGGACAATGTTGTTGGCTTTTTGAAACCGCTGCAGCGCGCCTTTGGTGCCGCGCCCTGCAATGCCGTCCACGGCGCCTGCGTCAAACCCGAGACGGTTCAGATTGCTCTGAAGAACCATCACTTCGCGCTTGTTGAGCAAGGTCAAATCTGTTGGCCACGCGGCAATCGGACCGGTGAGCCCGGCGACGCCATCGGTCAACAATCCAACCGAGAAGGCATAGCTGTCAGAGCGATTATAGGTTTTGTAGACATCGAAATTCTTGAACAGGAGATATTTCGGGCCGGTGGCACCGGTAGGTAGCCAGAGCTCGGCATAAGCGGTCTCTGGCGCGCCGAACGCGCTGCCCGAGATCGGCGAGAGGCCGTAACTTGCCCATGTCGATAGGCGCCGATCCTCGCCATCGGCGAGTGACCAATCAAACCCGCTTGGGGCGAGCACTTCAACGCCCCACGGCTGGTCCGCCTGATACCCTGATGCGCTCAAATAGTTCGCTGCTGAGGCCAACGCGTCCGGCACGCTGTTCCAAAGATCTTTGACGCCATCGCCATCGAAATCCACCGCGTAGGAGAGGAAGGTAGACGGCATGAACTGGGTCTGCCCCATCGCGCCGGCCCAACCTGACACCAGGGCGTCGCGGCCAACTTCGCCGCGCTCCTGGATTTTCATCAGGGCGGTCAATTCGCTTTCCGCAAAGCGTTGCCGGCGCCCCTCTACGGCCATATTGGCCAATGTATTCGGCGCGTCGAAGTTTCCGATATAGGAACCAAGATTGGTCTCCATCGCCCAGATCGCTGTGATGGCTTCCCGGTCGACGCCATAAGTTGCCTCGATTTGATCAAAGGTCGCAGAAAGAGACGCCAGCTTCTCCGCCCCGCGAGTTTTTCGGCTGTCGGTCACCGCCGAGCTCACATAATCCCAAATCGGTTTGGCAAATTCAGCCTGATCAGCGACATCGGTTCCGGCGACTGACACATCTTCAGAGAGATAAAGATCGAGCGGCGAGATCGAGCGCAGGGTCTCATAAACGATGGTTG
>JALUWJ010000030.1 GCA_027019605.1 Henriciella sp.
GCTCGCCGCAAACTTTCCGGGGCGATGTTATGTTGAAATCACCCGGCACGGCTCACCCGAAGAAGTGCAGACCGAGCCAGGTCTCTTGGAACTCGCCTATGAGTTAAATCTGCCAATCGTCGCAACGCATGATTCTCGCTTCATGAAGCCCGATGATGCCGAAGCGCATGATGCCATGATGTGTATCGCGAACGGTGCTTATCTCGGCCAAGAAGACCGACCCCAGGTTGAGGCCCAGCAATACCTGAAAACCGAAGCTGAAATGCGAGAGCTTTTCGCTGACCTGCCCGAGGCGATTGAGACCACGGCAGAGATCGCAAAGCGCTGCGGAATTCGCTCAACCAAGCACAAGCCGATCCTGCCGAACTTTGGTGATGGCTCACGGTCTGAGATTGATGAGTTGAAACTGCAAGCAAAAGAGGGGCTGGAAGCCCGTCTCGCCGCTGCCCCGAAACTGTATGCAGATCGCGACACCTATTTCGAGCGGCTCGATTATGAGCTCGGCATCATCGAGCGTATGGGTTTTCCGGGCTACTTCCTGATCGTTGCAGACTTTATCAAATGGGCAAAAGAGCAAGACATTCCGGTCGGTCCAGGCCGGGGGTCTGGTGCGGGGTCCCTGGTTGCCTGGGTGTTGACGATTACTGACCTGGATCCGCTCCGTTTCGATCTTCTGTTCGAGCGTTTCTTGAATCCAGAACGGGTTTCGATGCCCGACTTCGATATCGACTTCTGTCAAGAACGCCGCGGCGAGGTCATTCGCTATGTTCGCGACAAATACGGCTCAGAGTCGGTGGCGATGATCATCACGTTCGGAACATTGCAGGCGAAAGCTGTGGTGCGCGATGTTGGGCGCGTGATGCAGATGCCTTACGGCCAGGTTGATCGGCTCGCCAAGCTGATCCCTTTCAACCCTGCCAAGCCTCCAAAACTGTCAGAGGCGATCGAAGACGAACCAAAATTTGACGAAGAGGTCAGCCGCGACCCACGCGTCGGCGAGCTCTTGGATACCGCGCTTGCGCTAGAGGGCATGTATCGAAATGCTGGGACGCACGCCGCCGGTGTGGTGATTGGCGACCGCCCGCTGACCGAGCTGGTGCCGCTCTATAATGATCCCCGCGCAGATCTGCCTGCGACCCAGTTCAATATGAAATGGGCAGAGTCCGCCGGGCTCGTGAAGTTTGACTTCCTTGGCTTGAAAACGCTGACGGTGATTGATCGCGCGCTCAAATTCATCCGGCGCGATGGCAAGGATGTTGGGTCTGAATGGTATAGTTTGGACGATCCGGAGACCTATAAGCTGATGGCCTCTGGCGAAACACTGGGTGTTTTCCAGCTCGAGGGCCAGGGCATGCGCGATACGCTGCGCAAAGTTCGACCCGGCAATTTGGAAGACGTGATCGCGATTATCTCGCTGTATAGGCCGGGTCCGATGGACAACATTCCGGTCTATGTTTCGGGCAAGGAAGATCCGAAGACAATCAAGTATCAGCACCCGGATCTCGAGCCGATCTTGCAAGCCACATATGGCGTGCCTGTCTATCAGGAGCAGGTGATGCGGATGGCGCAGGAAATTGCTGGGTACTCACTCGGCGAAGCGGACCTGCTGCGCCGTGCCATGGGTAAGAAGAAGCTCGAAGAAATGGTCGCCCAGCGCGAGCGGTTCCTTAAAGGGGCGAAAGAGCTGAAAGGCATCGAGGCGCCGCTTGCCAACGATATCTTTGATACGATGGAAAAGTTTGCCGGGTACGGCTTTAACAAATCTCACGCCGCTGCTTACGCCTTGATTGGCTATCATACCGCTTATTTGAAGCGCCATTTCCCGGTCGCCTTCCTGGCGGCGTCGATGAGCCTCGATCTGCACAATACAGATAAGCTTGCAGCTTTCTTCCAAGAAGCGCGGCGCCTGAAGATCCCTGTGGTTGCGCCGAACGTGAATGTTTCCACCGCAGATTTCGATGTTGATGGGGGCTCGATTGTCTATGCGCTCGGCGCTCTGAAGGGCGTTGGGCCAGAAGCGATGAAGCATCTGGTTCAGGAGCGTGAAGCCAATGGCGACTATAAGTGTCTGCATGATCTGGCGGAGCGCGTGGACCCGAAGGACATCAATAAGAAGTGTTTCGAACAACTCGCCAAAGCCGGCGGGTTCGATACGTTGGAGCCGAACCGGGCGCGGGTGTTGAAATCAGCGCCAACGCTTGCAGCGAGCTGCGCAGCTTCTGCCGAAGACCGCGCCGGCGGGCAGGGCGGCCTGTTCGGAGATGCCGAGCCGGCGATGCGTGCAGATCTGCCGAAAGCCGCTGCCTGGAACATGCAGGAAAAGCTCGATCAAGAGTTCGCAGCGATTGGCTTCTATTTCTCCGGTCACCCACTCGATGACATTATCGATAGTTTGGAAGAGGGCCGAATTACGTACGCGATGAACATCGCCGACAGCGCGGTTGACGGAAAACCGATGGAATTGATCGGGGTTGTGCGCCGCCGCGTTGAGAAGCCGGCCCGTAATGGCGGCAAGTTTGCGTTCCTCACCTTGTCCGACCCAACCGGAGAGGTCGAGTTGATGGTGATGCCGGAGCTGCTTGCCGATATGCGCGAACAATTGGAGCCTGGCGCTGCCGTGGTCATTCTGACTGAAGTGCGCCGCCGCGACGAAGAAATCCGCTTGTCCGCGCGCCGGGTTCAGCCCATCGAACAAGCCCGAATTGCCAAGAAAGCCCCCGCGCTTTCCGTAAAATTGGAAAAAGGGGCTGATCTGACTGGCCTCGCCGCGATTGCTGCGCGCTTGAAGGGCGCTTCGGGTCACGATAGAGGCGAAATCTTTGTCCGGATGCCGATTGATGATGGGCGGGTCGTGACCTTGCGATTGCCGGATACGTATCCGACCGGCATTGAAGCTCTGAGGGCGCTGAAAACCGCGCCGGGCGTTGCGCGCGTGGATCACGAGGCGGCCTGAGTCGGCAGCGCCTGATCTCCGCGGTTGCACTGTCGCGTTATTCATGTATAGACGCGCGCACCAACCCCCGATGCGTGGTCCTCCCGGTGTTGATCCTCAAGTGAGGCTCGATAGGGACCATGCCGGTCAACCGGATAAGGAAAATTTAGATGGCACTGCCTGATTTCACAATGCGTGAACTCCTCGAAGCTGGCGTTCACTTTGGTCACCAAACTCACCGCTGGAACCCCAAGATGAAGCAATTCATCTATGGCGCGCGTTCTGGCATCCACATTATGGACCTGTCCAAGTCTGTGCCTTTGTTGCACCAAGCGCTGGTCAAGGTTCGTGACACCGTTTCAAAAGGTGGCCGTGTTCTCTTCGTCGGTACAAAGCGTCAGGCGTCACAGCCGGTCGCCGAAGCGGCACAGCGTTGCGCACAGTATTACATGAACCACCGCTGGCTCGGTGGCACACTGACCAACTGGTCAACCGTTTCGAACTCAATCAAGCGTCTACGTGAGCTTGAAGAGACTCTGTCTGGTAAAGAGCAGTCTGGTCTGACCAAGAAAGAGCTTTTGAACCTCGAGCGTGACCGTGAAAAGCTGGACAAGGCGCTTGGCGGTATTGCCAATATGGGCGGCCTGCCGGACCTGATCTTCGTGATCGACACCAATAAAGAGTCGATTGCGATTAAAGAAGCTCGCAAACTGGGCATTCCAGTTGTTGCGGTCGTTGATACCAATTGTGACCCGGATGACGCTGACTTCGCGTTCCCTGGAAACGATGACGCGGCTCGCGCAATCTCGCTATACTGCAACTTGATCGCTGATGCCGTTCTGGACGGCCTCGCCGAATCATCTGCAGGGCTCGGCATCGATTTGGGCGAAGCTGAAGACATTGAAGCCTTGGTTGAAGCCGATGTTGCGGCTGCGGAAGCAGCGGAAACTGAGGCGGAAGCTGAGACCGAAGAAACCGCTAAAGTCGAAGAAGATAAGACTGAAGCTTAACCACCACTGGGTTTGAACAGAAGGACGACTAGGATGGCTCAGATTACTGCTGCCCTCGTTAAAGATCTGCGCGATAAGACTGGCGCAGGCATGATGGACGCGAAAAAAGCGCTGGTCGAGAATGATGGCGATGTTGAAGCCGC
>JALUWJ010000031.1 GCA_027019605.1 Henriciella sp.
CGGGCAGTTCTATTCCACTCAAAACAAGAAACATCCGCATGCCCGCATTTTAGGCCTTTTAATTGGAGGCCAAAGGGGGCATGTAGGAACCACGCTCAGCGATGAGCCCAAACAGAATCCCCGAAAGGCGGGTGAACAGGCCTAACCCCCTGCACTATCGCCGGTACGGAACGGATAATATGAGCTTACAGGTCGCCAAATTCAGAACTCAGAGCCGCTCTATGGACAGAGCTGGCCGGGCTGGATTGCTGCCTGTCCCTAATAACAAATTTGCTGGCGCGTCTCGCCATTGCTCGTATCTTAAACGAGCTTTAGCGCCGCCAGTCTGCAAGGCAGCTTACAATGAGCAAAACTATGCTGATCGACGCGGTCCACCAGGAAGAGACCCGTGTCGCCCTCGTCAACAATGGACGTGTCGAGGACTTTGATTTTGAAACAACCGGCAGCGAACAATTAAGAGGCAACATCTATCTCGCGAAAGTCACGCGAGTAGAACCGTCTCTGCAAGCCTGTTTCGTCGAATATGGCGGCAATCGCCACGGCTTTCTCGCCTTCAGTGAGATTCACCCAGACTATTACCAGCTTCCGCAAGCCGACCGCGAAGCGCTGCTTGAAGAAGCCGCGCGTGAAGCTGCAGAATCCGCCGATGATGACATCGACGATGACGAGGATGATGCCGATCTCGACGACGGGTCTGACGATGACGAAGCAGAACTCGACGCCGATGAGTCCGATGAGGACGCTGATGAGGCCGAGGAAACAAAAGCTGACGCTGAGTCTGACGACGCCGATTCAGATGACGAAGGCGCTGAAGCTTCTGCTGATGAAAACGCCGACGAAACTGACGCTGACTCTGAAGACAAAGACGAAAAGAAGCCACGCGCCAAAGCTGAACGCCGTCGCCGCGGCGCGCGCAAGTCTCGCGGAACATCGATTACGCGTCGCTACAAAATCCAGGAAGTCATTCGCCGCCGTCAGGTCCTGCTCGTTCAGGTCGTAAAAGAAGAGCGTGGAAACAAGGGCGCGGCCCTGACCACTTATCTCTCACTGGCCGGACGCTACTCAGTTTTGATGCCGAACACACCGCGCGGCGGCGGCATTTCCCGCAAGATTCCAAACGGCAATGACCGTAAGCGCCTGAAAGCGATTATGGACGATCTGCAGGTGCCGAAGGGCATGGGCCTGATCGTTCGCACGGCAGGTGCAAAGCGCACCAAATCTGAGATCCGCCGCGACTACGATTACCTCCAAAAGCTGTGGGCCAAGATCCGCAGCAAGACCATGGAATCTGTCGCCCCAGCGCGCATCCATGAAGAAGGCGGCCTCGTTCACCGGGCGATGCGTGACATGTTCGATCGCGAGATTGAAGAAGTCGTTGTGCAAGGCGACCGCGCGTATCGTGAAGCCAAAGATCTCGCAAAAACACTGATGCCGACACAGGCGAAGAAAGTGAAACGCTGGACGGCTGCGGCGCCGCTTTTCGTCAAGGAAGGCGTCGAGGAACAGCTCGATTCGATCTTCTCCCCCACCGTGCAGATGAAATCTGGCGGCTATCTGGTGATCAACCAAACCGAAGCTTTGGTGGCGATTGACGTTAACTCCGGTAAGTCGACCAAAGAACGCAATATCGAACAAACTGCGCTGCACACCAATCTCGAAGCCGCCGCAGAAGCGTGCCGGCAAATGCGCCTGCGTGACCTCGCAGGTCTCGTCGTGATCGACTTTATCGACATGGATGAGAACAAGAACAATCGCGCTGTCGAGAAGAAGATGAAAGAGGCGCTGAAGCTTGACCGCGCCCGTGTTCAAAATAATCGCATCTCGCAATTCGGCTTGATGGAAATCTCTCGTCAGCGCCGCCGTGCCGGTGTCTTGCAAGCCACATCTGAAAAATGTGATGCGTGCGATGGAACAGGGCGTCGCCGCTCTATCCCATCCGCGGCCCTGCAATTGTTGCGCGCGATCGAAGCCCGCGCTGCCGGCGGCGGTCTTCGCGGCATGACGGTCACGGCGCCAACTGATGTGGCGTTGTATCTGCTGAACTCCAAACGTGATCAGCTGTCAGCCATCGAAGAAGAAGCTGGTTACACAATCGCGATCAAATCCTCGGCGACAATGATCCCGGGCGATTTCGAGATCGATGCAGACAAATCCTCGAGCGGACGTCGCCGACGCCAGAAATTCAACCGTGCCGACTTCCTCGAGGGTGACGAGGATGATCACCTCCTGCCAGACGCCGAAGAGGATAAGGACGAGGATGAAGCCGAGGCCAGCGCCAGCTCTGATGAAGATGGCGAAGAAGCCGGAGGCAAGCGCAAACGTCGTCGCCGTGGCCGGCGCGGTGGACGCCGTCGTCGCAAAGACAATGAGGCTATGGACCCAGGCGCGCCGCCATCTGATGGTGGGGCCCTGCTTGATGGCTTGGCGCTCTCAATCTCGAACCTGCTCGGCGATGAGCCGGATGATCTGCCACCTGCCGCGGAAGGCGGCCTAGAGGCCAAACCAGTTGCAGTTCCAGAAGCGCGCAGCGCTGAACCTGCACCGCAAACCAAAGCGGCTGAAGAGGCCGGCGAAGACGAACCGAAAGAAGGCAAGAAACGCCGCCGTCGCCGCCGCCGCAAACGCCGCGGGGACGATCAGGGCGCCGCTCAAGAGAACGAGGCACAAGCCGATACCGAGAGCGCAGACGCCGCCGAAACGCCCGCCGACGAAACGCCAGCGGATCCGGTTGAAGACGCCCCGATCAATGTGATTGAAGATACTGAAGCACCGGTTGAAGCAGAAGTCTCTGCGAGCGAGCCAGAGCCTGAACCAACTCTGGAACCTGCGTCCGAACCTGAACTTGTCTCTGACACCCCAGCCCAGCCCATTTCAACCGAGCCAGTCCTGGAAACCACCGCGAAACCAAAGAAGAAAAAACGCGGCTGGTGGTCTCGCTAGGACGGAATGGTCTAGTTTGTTACTGAGTGGAATGGGACGCTGAGCCTCATCCTGAGCGAAGTCGAAGGGATGAGGGCTTACAGAAATCTTGTCCACTTCTGCTGCAACACCGGTTTCACGTTTATTCAATCGTCGGGATAAAAATGAAAACGTCGAGCAAGATCGCCGCGAGCACAATCGGCACCAGAATAATATGAACTTTCTCACGGCGCGTCGCCGCCAGGATGAGAAACACAAGCACCATTACTGCTGACGCTGCATTGTCGGGATCTATGATCTTATCACCAAATGCCACTGGGCGATAAACCGTGCCGATGATCGCAGTCGCGGCGGCGATCACATACAGTGTACGCGGACTTTCATAGTAAAATCGCTTCAGGTCTAAACCGTCGAGCTGACGAGGGTACAATAGGTGCGTGATGATATAGAGACCGATCGGTCCCCCCAGCATCAACAACATAACGTCAAACGACCAGGCCTCTACATTTCTTTGATCCCAACCTTCCCACCATTGCTGCAGCAGTGAGACGAAAACCGCGACAACTAGAAACCCGTGCACCCAATAGAATTTGGTTCGATGGCCCAGTTGAATTTGTCGAGCAACATTTCTGAGAAGTTCAGTGATGCCAAGACCTACAATGATCGAAAACAGCACCATGACAAAGGAGAAGCGATCCATAATCACCCTCCTAGCACAAAATCTTAGTCTTAGGAGCCTGGAACGATGTCCGCCCCCAGCATCCCACTCGCAAACAAAAATCCTTGACCTGTTCTTGTGGATTTCATACATGCGCCGCTGACAAGTAAGCGAACCACGACGAGCTCGACAGAGCTGTCAGTACGGGGGAGCCCAACTGTCTTCTCTTTCAATGTCGGTTTCGGGCCGATCTTGCTTTGCGAGGATACTTGGATGACTCATCCCCTGAAGGGCGCCTGCCCACCTATACCAGTCCCCCTGATCAAGCGCATTGATGTTGCGTTTGATACCACCACTGTGCACAGGACTTTTGCCAAGGACGCTGATTATCAAGCGGCCGTGGCTGAACTTATAAGGCCGTAGCGGGCCACTTGCCCGCCAAATTCCGACTGAGCCGGATGTGCGCCTCTTTGGGCTTGCATCTGACCCTGTTTTCTATTCGCGACGATTGTCGCGGTTTCGGAACTTTCGTCCCATGTTCAAATCTCAATCCTCGCGCCTCGCGCAACCGACCATTCTTCCAGATTTTGACCGTCCGTTCGGTCTGCCCGCCTTCAGCTCTGTTGCAGAAGCGATCGCGGCTTATGACGGTGATGACGCGATCTATGCACTTTATCCGCAGCGCATTCAGGCGGCGACAAACCTGTTTCTCGACCAGTTTCCAGGCAAGGTGCTGTACGCGGTAAAAGCCAATCCGCATCCAGCGGTGCTGAAGATCCTGTGGGCCAATGGCCTGCGCGGATTTGATGTGGCGTCTATTCGCGAGATTGATCTGGTGCGCACAACCTGCCCCGATGCTGAGCTTTATTTGATGCACCCGGTCAAATCCCGGCGCACCATCCGTCACGCCTATGATGCTGGTGTGCGCCATTTCGCATTTGATTGCGCAGCTGAGCTTGGCAAGATCCTGGTCGAGACGAAGGACGCGGCAGACCTACATCTGCACCTTCGCCTGGCGCTGCCGAAAGGTGGTTCTGCAACCATGCCGCTTGATGGCAAATATGGCGCGGACTTCCACGAGGCGTTGGATCTACTGCGCCGTGCGCGCCCGGTCGCGGCCAAGCTCGGCGTCTGTTTTCATGTCGGCAGCCAATGCATGGATCCGGCAGATTATGTCAAAGCGCTGTCTTATGTTCATGGCCTGCTTGAGGCGGCGGACGTTCGCATCGATAGCCTGGACTGCGGCGGCGGCTTCCCAGTGGCCTATCCCGGCATGACCCCGCCCCCAATGCAGGACTATTTCACCCGCATTCGCAAGGGGATTGAGATCTTCGGCTTTGGCGATCTCGAGTTTATCGGCGAACCCGGCCGCGCCCTGTGCGGCGAAGGGGGCTCGACGCTGACCCGTGTTGAGCTCCGCAAAGGCGGTGATCTTTATTTGAACGAAGGGTCGTATGGGTCGCTGTTTGATGCCGCGCAATGTGCCTGGAAATATCCGGTCCGCCTCCACCGCGAAGGCGAGATGAGCGCAGAGACAAGCGCGTTCCGCTTCTTCGGGCCAACATGCGACAGCCTCGATATGATGGCCGGGCCGTTCACCCTGCCCGCGGATACACGCGAAGGTGATTGGATCGAGATCTGCCATCTAGGCGCCTATGGTCAGGCGATGGCGACCGACTTTAACGGGTTCCAATCCGACGCGACCGTGGCCATTCTCGGCTAGACCTAGCCGCTTTGATCTTTGAGACAACCGGACGAGCGCTTGTTGTTTGACAAGCCTCAGGGGCTAACGCATTAAGCGATCAGATGGTGCTGCCTTAGTCGGCGGCTAAGAGGGAAGCTGGTGTAAATCCGGCGCTGTGCCCGCAACTGTCAACCAGGAGTGACAGGCCACATGCCACTGAGACCCCGGTCTTGGGAAGGCGGCCTGAAGCAGAGATTGGTGAGCCAGGAGACCTGCCATCGCGTCGTTCGTCCGGAGGCCGGGAAGAGTCTCAGCGGTCGGGAAGGTCTGAAACCTCTCCTTTGAAACGGCATAGAGTTTATCTGGGGCAAGGCCGATTTGGTCTTGCGTCATTTGTCGTGAAGGGTGCGCCGAGACGGCGTGAGAGGAAGCTTTAGAGTGTCAGCGTCGAAGCCTAAAACCGAATTGGCAAGCAGAGCGTCTCTGTTGGAACGCGCGCTCATTCCTTGCTTGCTCGCGGCGTGCGCAATCACCCTCTTCTTGTCCTGCCTCCTGGGCTCAACCCCGTTGCCGCCGGACCGCGTTTTGGCGGCCTTGTTTGGCGGAGCCGATGTCGGAGATCGCCTGGTGGTTTGGTCAATCCGCCTACCCCGCGCGCTAACCGCCTTTTTGGTCGGAGCGGCGCTCGGGCTCAGCGGCGCAGCCCTGCAGGGTCTTTTGCGCAACCCACTTGCGGAACCTGGCGTGTTGGGTGTCTCGGCATCCGCTTCGCTCGCCGCCACGTTTTCGATCTTTTATGGGTTAGTCGCGCTCAGCCCGTGGGCGCTGCCACTCGCCGCGATCATTGGGGCGCTTGCGGCAACCGCCCTGCTCGCGCTCGCGGCCATTCGGACCCAATCAGTAATCACTCTGATCTTGATCGGCGTGGGCCTTTCTAGCTTTGCAGGCGCCCTGATGAGTTTGATGATGAACCTGGCGCCTAATCCATTCTCGCTCGCCGATATGATCAATTGGATGCTCGGCTCGGTTGCCAATCGGAGCTTTAACGATATCGGCTTCGCGGCGCCGTTTCTGATTGCCGGTGCTGCTATCCTGCTCCTAACACGGCGAGGGCTTTCGGCGCTGACGCTTGGCGAGGAAGCGGCGAGCGGCATTGGCGTCAATCTTCGCAATCAACGCATCTTCACGGTTCTCGGTGCCGGGCTTGCTACCGGCGCCTCTGTTGCCCTCGCAGGTGCCATCGGATTTGTCGGCATTGTCGCCCCGCACGTCATTCGGCCGTTTACCCGGCACGATCCGGCGCGATCCTTGATCCCATCTGCCCTGTTCGCCGGGCTCATTTTGATGTTGGCAGATATCTTGGTCCGCATTCTTCCAAGCCAATCAGAACTCAAGCTTGGCGTCGTCGCGGCTTTGATTGGTGCCCCAGCATTTGTTTGGATTGCGATGCAGAGGCGGGCTGCGCATGACTAGTCTTCGAATTTCAGACCTCACCCTTCACGCCAAGCAAACCACCTTGGTCGACGGCGCATCCACACAACTCAACGCCGGCGAGCTGGTTGTCTTGCTTGGCCCGAACGGTGCCGGGAAGACCAGCCTTATTCGCGGTGCCTTGGGTCTGGTTCAGCCGACATCCGGCCGATCAGAAATAGATGGGCAAGCGGTCTCATCGCTATCGCCAACAGAGCGCGCACAACGCGTTTCCTATCTGCCCCAAATCCGTCCCCTCGCCTGGCCCAACCGCGTCTCGGATGTCGTTGCACTCGGCCGGTTTAGTCACGGCGCCACAATCGGGCGACTGTCTGACGCCGACCAAGCGGCCGTCGATGCGGCGATTTCCGCGTGTGATCTGACGCATCTGAAAGACCGCTCCGCCGACACGCTATCCGGCGGAGAACTCGCCCGGATGCACTGCGCCCGAGCTTTTGCGGCGAACGCCCCGCTGCTTGTCGCTGACGAGCCAATCGCTGCACTTGATCCGCGGCATCAATTCCGCATTCTCGATTTGATCAAGACCTATGTAGACCAGGGCGGAGGGGCCCTGCTCGTCCTTCATGATATTGACCTTGCCGCGCGACACGCCTCTCGCCTGATCTGGATGAAAGACGGCCGGATCGTCGCCGATGGCACCGTAGAAAAGACCCTCAACGCTGAACGTCTCGCAGAGGTCTATGGGGTTTCGGCAACCGTTTCAGAGTCCGGCATCATCATGCAAGGTGCGCTGTGACCGGAAAGGCGCTGATGCTGCAAGGCACAGGATCGGATGTTGGCAAATCCGTCCTCACAGCAGCGCTCTGCCGGATTGCAAAACGGCGGGGTCTGTCTGTCGCGCCCTTCAAGCCGCAAAACATGTCCAACAATGCCATGGCCTGCAGGGATGGCGGCGAAATTGGCCGCGCCCAAGCCTTGCAGGCCCGCGCCGCTGGGATCGAACCGAACACGGATATGAATCCGGTTTTGCTCAAACCGCAAACTGATCGCGCCGCGCAAATCGTTGTTCAGGGCAAGGCCCTCACCACGATGGAAGCCGCTGACTATATGGCAAAGCGCGACACGCTTATGGACGCAGTGCTTGAGAGCTTCACGCGGCTCACAGAGGCCTATGATCTGGTTTTCGTCGAAGGCGCTGGCAGCCCGGCTGAAGTCAATCTTCGCGCTCGTGACATCGCCAACATGGGATTCGCCCGCCGCGCGAATGTTCCGGTCTGTCTGATCGGTGACATTGATAAAGGCGGCGTCATTGCCAGCGTCGTCGGCACGCAAACCGTCTTAGCGCCGGAAGATGCGGCGCTGATCAATGGCTTTGTGATCAACAAGTTTCGAGGCGACCCGCGCTTATTCGACGATGGCGTGACGTTCATCGAAGACCGCACCAAATGGCCATGTCTGGGCGTCATTCCCTGGTTGCACGCGACCGCGAAGCTGCCCTCCGAAGACGCTGTTGTTTTGCAGCGGCCCACAGTCCCCAATGCCGGGCAGATTAAAATCGCCGCCCCCATGCTCTCGCGCATGGCAAATTTTGACGACGCAGACCCATTGAAACTGGAACCCAATGTTGATTTTCAATGGGTCCCACCTGGCAAGCCGATCCCGCGAGATGTCGATCTTATTATTCTGTTCGGCACCAAGTCTACGATCGGCGACCTGGTTTTCCTGAAGGGGCAAAACTGGCACCACGATATCATCGCGCACGCAAATGCGGGCGGGCATGTGCTCGGCATTTGCGGCGGGTATCAAATGCTCGGGAGAGCGGTGCATGATCCAGACGGCGTCGACGGCGCACCCGGTACCGCAGAAGGTCTCAACTTGCTCAACGTGGAAACCGTGATGAGCGGGACCAAACAGGTCGCGCAGGTTCAGGCGACCTCGATTGAAACGGGCGCGCCTATCGAAGGGTATGAAATCCATATCGGAGACACCTCAGGTTCCGATTGCGTGCGCCCTTTTTCCAGGATTGGAGCACGCACCGAGGGCGCACGCTCCAGGAGTGGGCGGATCCAAGGCACCTATCTGCACGGCGCGTTTGCGAACGACGCGTTCCGGCAAGCCTGGTTAAACCGTTTCGGCGCACCTGAAACCGCTGCCCTCAATTATGAGGCGCTCGTTGAGTTGGCCCTGGATGAGCTCGCCGACGGCGTTGAAAGTGCGGTCGATATTGATGCGCTCTTCGGCCTCGCGCGAACGCCTTTTTAACGGGATTGATTTGCTTGACCGAGCGGAGCCCCTGCCATCGTCTGTATGACAGAGTCATGGAGGCACTCGATGAGCGACACTGATTTTACCGGCAAGAATGTTCTCGTCGTTGGCGGGACGAGCGGTATCGGCAATGGCATCGCCCAATCATTTCGGGCGCGCGGCGCAGTCGTAGAGGTTTGGGGCACGCGCGCAAAGGCTGAAGACTATGACGCCGCAGATGGCTCAGACCTGACAGGCCTCGTCTATCAAAAGGTCGATGTCGGATCGCCGACCGCGATCGCCAACACAGATCTTCAAATCGGGACGCTTGATGTCTTGGTGCTCTCACAGGGTATTGTCGCCTACAAGCGCGCCGAGTTCGAGCAAGAGGGCTGGGATAAAGTTATGGCGGTCAATCTCGATAGCTTGATCCATTGCAGCGAGAAATTTCGGCCAGACCTCAGCGCGCAAAAAGGATCGATCATTATTATCAGCTCGGTCTCGGGCATTCGCGCCAATATCGGCAATCCGGCCTACGCCGCCTCAAAAGCCGGCGCGATCAGTTTGACCAAATCGCTGGGCCAAGCCTATGCTCGCGACGGCATTCGCGTGAACGGCGTGGCCCCTGGCCTGGTGGATACGAAACTGACCAAGGTGACCACGGACAATCCAGATCGCCTTAAAGGGGCCTTGCGCGCCATCCCGCTGCGCCGAACAGGGCAACCGGAAGAAATCGCCGGAGGCGTTCTGTTTCTTGCGTCGCCCTTAGCGTCTTATGTTTGCGGTCAGACGATCTTCGTTGATGGCGGTATGACGCTGTAAGGCTTGAGCGCGCTTAAACGCTTTTGATCTGGCCGCTCTGTTCCAAGAACCATTGATAGGTTTGCTCGAGACCTTGTTTGAGCGGAATGGACGCTTTCCAACCCAGCTTTTCAAGCTTTGAAACATCCATCAGTTTTCGCGGCGTGCCGTCTGGTTTCGTACTGTCAAAAACGAGCTCCCCATCATAGCCGGTCACATCCATGACGGTCTCTGCGAGCTCCCGGATCGTACAGTCGATACCTGTCCCGACATTGATGTGCGAGAGCATTGGATCAGAGTTCTCAGCATAGGTCTTCGCCGCCAAATTCATGACGTGAATGCTTGCCGCAGCCATATCGTCGACATGCAGAAACTCACGCATTGGCGTCCCGCTTCCCCATACCGTCACGTTTGGAGCTTTCGCTTTGGTCGCCTCATGGAAACGGCGTATGAGCGCTGGCACAACATGACTGTTCTCGGGGTGAAAATTGTCGCCGGGCCCGTACAGATTCGTCGGCATCACAGACCGATAGTCGCGTCCATATTGCCGCGCGTAGCTTTCACAGAGTTTGATCCCAGTGATCTTCGCAATCGCATAAGGTTCGTTGGTCGGCTCTAAAGGCCCGGTCAGCAATGCGTCCTCTCGCATCGGTTGCTCGGCGAGCTTCGGATAGATGCACGAGGAGCCCAAAAAGAGTAATTTCTGAACATCGGACAGATGCGCCGCATGGACGATATTTGTCTCGATCATCAGGTTTTCATAAATAAATTCAGCAGGATAGGTGTTGTTCGCGTGAATTCCGCCAACCTTCGCCGCAGCCAAATAGACCTGATCTATTTTTTCAGAGGCGAAGAAAGCGCGCACTGCGGTTTGATCGGTGAGGTCAAGTTCTTGCCGCGTGCGGGTGATGATTTCGCACGTACCTTCGTCACTTAGTTTGCGCAACAGCGCCGACCCAACCATTCCGCGATGGCCAGCGATATATATCCGAGGTCGCGAAGACACCGCCTAATTCTCCGTTGCGACAGGAATGTCGTAGCCATGCGCTTTCAGGAAGGCGTGACGCTGCGCCTCTTTCAAATCGGCTGCCACCATCTCCGCACACATTTCTTCGACCGTGATTTCCGGTTCCCAACCGAGCTTGGCTTTTGCCTTGGATGGATCGCCCAGGAGCGTCTCAACTTCGGCTGGGCGGAAATAGCGTGGATCAACTTCGACAATGCGATCCCCGACCGAGACAGCCGGCGCTTTGTCAGACGTAATTTCTTCGACGACAGCGTATTCCTTCACACCTTCGCCCTCGAAACGTAGTTTGAGGCCCAGCTCCAGCGCGCTCATGCGAACAAAATCACGAACCGAAATTTGTTTCCCGGTCGCGATCACGAAATCTTCCGCTTCGTCCTGTTGCAGCATCATCCACTGCATGCGGACATAGTCTTTCGCGTGCCCCCAATCTCGGAGCGCATCCATATTGCCGAGATACAGGCAGCGTTCCAAGCCTTGCGCAATGTGCGCTAAGCCGCGCGTAATTTTGCGCGTCACAAAGGTCTCTCCGCGCCGTGGCGACTCGTGATTGAAAAGGATGCCGTTGCAAGCATACAGCCCATATGCCTCGCGATAATTCACGGTAATCCAATAGGCATAGAGCTTCGCCACACCATATGGCGAACGTGGGTAGAAAGCCGTCGTTTCGCTTTGCGGCGTTTCCTGCACCTGACCATAAAGTTCGGATGTAGAAGCCTGATAAAACCGGGTTTTCTGTTCCAATCCCAAGAATCGAATGGCTTCCAGAAGCCTCAGCGTCCCGATGGCATCGACATCGGCGGTATA
The DNA here is from genome assembly GCA_027019605.1 of Henriciella sp. GTDB lineage: Bacteria > Pseudomonadota > Alphaproteobacteria > Caulobacterales > Hyphomonadaceae > Henriciella. Next base: position 11,569 of record JALUWJ010000031.1, read on the forward strand.
CTCTGGTGCTTCAAAGCTCACCGCGACGTGGCTTTGCGCCCCCAGATTGTAGACTTCATCGGGTTGAACCTCGCGCATCAAGCGGGTGAGATTCGACGTATCCGTTAGATCACCGTAATGCAGAACAAAGCGCTGATTATCGGTATGTGGATCTTGGTAGATGTGATCAATGCGCTGGGTATTGAATGAAGATGCACGCCTTTTCAGACCATGGACTTCATACCCCTTCTCCAAAAGGAACTCTGCGAGATAAGACCCATCCTGACCGGTGGTTCCCGTAATCAATGCGCGTTTCATATTGCTCGTCGCTTCCAGTTCTTTGACGCTTCCAATGCTCTAGCTCGAGCGCTTGAGCAAGTCATCAAAGTAGGTAATCGTTTTGGCCAAGCCTTCGCGTAATTCCACCGTAGGCCCCCAATTTAGTTGAGCCTTAGCGCGCGCGATGTTGGGTTGACGCTGTTTTGGATCGTCTTGAGGCAGTGGCTTATGGATCAGTTTAGAGCCTGAACCAGTCAAATCCAGCACCTGCTCGGCCAGCTCTCGAATCGAGAATTCTCCTGGGTTTCCGAGATTGATCGGGCCGGTGACGCCGTCGCCGCTTTCCATCAAGCCAATAAGACCGTCGACCAAATCATCGACATAGCAAAAGCTTCTGGTTTGCTCGCCGTCGCCATAGAGCGTGATATCCTCTCCGCGCAAGGCTTGGACGATAAAGTTTGAGACGACGCGACCATCATTGGGATGCATCCGCGGCCCATATGTGTTGAAGATGCGCGCGACTTTGATGTCCAGATTATGCTGCCTGTGATAATCGAAGAACAGTGTCTCGGCGCATCGTTTGCCCTCATCATAACAAGACCTCGGCCCGATTGGATTCACGTTCCCCCAATAGCTCTCTTCTTGGGGGTGAACACTTGGGTCACCATAAACTTCGGATGTTGATGCTTGAAGGATCCGGGCTCTGGTTCGTTTGGCGAGGCCCAGCATGTTAATGGCCCCATGGACGGAAGTCTTCGTGGTTTGCACGGGATCGAATTGATAGTGAACCGGACTTGCGGGACAAGCGAGATTGTAGATTTGATCAACCTCCACAAACAGTGGAAAGGTCACATCATGGCGCAAGAGTTCAAATCTCTTATCGTCCAACAGATGCGCGACGTTGGCTCGCGCTCCCGTAAAGAAGTTGTCGACGCAAAGGACTTCATAGTTCCTTGCAATCAGCTTCTCACACAAGTGACTGCCAATAAATCCGGCGCCGCCGGTCACCAATACTCGATTGACCAGATGCATTTTATTGCGACTCCTTTTTGACAGGCCTGCATTGTCCCCACACGTTCACCCCCTGCCATATCAGTCTCAAAGAGAAAAGATAGGCGGGTGGATCCGAACGAAGAGTCTATTGATTTGGGAGATAGTGAAGCGCCTGGTCGATCGGGTGACAAGTTGCAGACAAGACATAGGACACCTGATTTTCCGCACCGGGCAGAGAGCCGACCATCATGCGCGTCAAAGACAAGTCAGTTGCGCTGACAGTGACGGAACCGCCATTCAGCGAATGAAAGCTCGCTTGCCCGCGATAACCTTCAAACTTCTGACCCCACTCTTTCCCTGAATCGATGACATGCAGGCTAAGCGGACGCTGTTTGCTTTTCTGGGGCAAACAATAGGTCTCGCATGCTTGTATTCGCATCTGAAACCGCGTGGGAGCCTCAGTCCACGTCCCGGATGCAGCCAACATCGGCGCTGCATAATAGGCCGTTTGCGTCGCACAAAGGTAGTCGCGATTGATCTGAAAGACTTCGGTATTGGCTGCCGCCTGCGCTGCCCCCGCAATAGCCGCTATCAAACAGAGCTTGAAACGCATGAGTTCTTCCAAATCGTGGATCAAATTCGTGCGCTAATTATGTCGTCTTTGAGTGAACAAAACACTACCACAAGCTGAATACAGCGATCTACTCGTCGCGCGATTCTCCCGGCAACCGATCGAAATCACGCTTCCATTGAATGGCAACTTTAGGTCCGAGTTCAGGATCGACTTCTGCATCAACTTCAACATTATTGAGCGGGGTCCATTCCAGCGCTACGGCCGGTGCGCCCGTCGCGCCAGATTCAATCTCGAGATAGATGTCGTCGGACAAGTATTTTCCGGTTGAAAGCAGCGCTTCACCATCATCGTCGAAACCAAAATCGAGGCGATCGAGACCTGTTGCGTCCTGCAACTCCCCGGTCAGACTGAAAGCATCCCCGCCCGCCAGCTGCGCCGCAGCGCCTGCCAATTGCGCGGCCTGAAGCGGGCTGAGGGTCGACGGTGAGCGACCAAACAGGACCCGCGCCAGAACCTCATCTTCTGGCAGACTTGGATCAGAACTCAGCGTGATTTCTGGATCGGTCAGTTCGCCGCTTAGACCGATTATTGTGGTCACGCCATCACTGGTTCGGTCAGCGCGCAGATCGAGCTCGCTATTCGCTGGGGCGCCGGCGAACTGGATACGTCCCTCTGTCAGATCAAACCGCTGACCGATGACGCTTGCTTCGCCGCGCACCAACAAGGCTTCCCCCGTCAAGTTGGGGGCATTTGGGGAACCGCGCACGCGGGCATCGATCCCCCATTCGCTTTCAAAGCTTGGACCATCAACAAAGACACGGCGATCGGCCCGCACATCGAGATCCAGTGAAATCACCTCTCGGGTCGGGGCACTTTCCTCATTATCCTCAGAGCTATTGTCGAATTGGACATCCAATGTCGTGTATCCAGATCGAGGCAGTTTGGAGAGGTCGACGCGCATTTCATCAATGCGAATATCCCCTTGAATATGCGCCCGGCGATCCCGGCGTTCGACGCTTGCCTGCCCTGAAAGCGTTGTCGAAATGTCTTGCCTGCGCAGCGCCCGAAGGCGGGTCAGGTTGACCTTAAGGTCGCTATTGCCGTTAAAATTATAGCTTCCGCTGGCCGTGATCGAGCCGCCCTTGGCCCCGCTTGCAGAGGCCTGCTCGACCGTGATGGCTTCAGGGTCAAATCGCAATTTCGCGTCGAGGTCTTCCAGATAAGCGCCTGTCAGACCATCTTCGAACACACCATTTGAGAGCGATGCCGGGCCGCTAAAGCGAAAGCTTCGTCCATCTCCATTCGATAGATCCAGAGCAAACTGACCGGCCAAACGCACATCGAATCCGGCCAATGCCCAAAGCGGGGCGATGTCGCCGGTTCCAGTTACGTTTATGGGAGTCAGCGCTCCCGGCGCTTGGCGAATCGACAACAGAGATCCAGAGTCGATAAGGGCGGTGTCCAGTGTGGCCTCGAGTGATGCCCCTTCATCTGCGGGGATCACATTGGCCGCAACGGCCAATTGCCCATCGATCAATTGGACATCAGTGATCAAACTGGCGCGGGCCATCTCTAAACCCGCCCTCGAAAGGTCTGTGATCTTTAGGAAGGCAGACCCGAACGCCCCCTGCTCGCCAAGCTGCACATCAGCACTCCCGTCCAGTGTGCCGATCAGTCCAGGGCGCTGGAGCAAGGCGCTCAGCTCGTCCAGCGCGATCGACTTAAAAACGAGCTGTGACGATTGCTCGCCGGAATTGTCGAGATCGAGTTCAATCTCACCACCAAACCCCGCCAGCACGCCTTTCATGCGCAAATCCGGATTAGCCGAGACCTCTAGGGGCGATCGTATCGAAAGAGATTGCCCACCAATCTCGGTGTTTCCTTCAAGCGTGACCGACCGTGTTTCGGCATTCAAAACGAGCGGATGTGTCCCAGCCACTGGTTGCGGCGCACCGAAAACCGGTAGCGCTGCTTGGTAAGTTGCGGTGCCGCTAAACTCCGGCCAAACGCCCGCCAGCTCGAGATCCGCGGTCTCCACGCTGACACCATCAGCTGCAAATCCACTGACAGAAACCTGTGACGCGAGCTCGCGTGCGCCATACGAAATCTCGGCCTTGAGATCCGACAGATTCTGGGCCTGCCCATTGATCTTCACGTCGAAGGTCGAGTCTTGCGGAGACGAAAGCTCAATCGCACCCTGCCCGCTCGCCAACAATAAGCGCCATTCTGCGGAGACATCGGAAATCAGAACGCGCCCATTTTGAAAGCGACCGGTCAGCTCGGCGAGAACCGGGTCGTCTTGATAAGCACCGTTCAAATGGAGCCCGATGACCGGTTCCGTGAGCGTGCCAGACACCGACGCTTGGGCGTACACTGGCTCCTCCAGGCCATCGATTTGTTCTCCGAGACGTGCTTCGGCCTGAGCCGTGAGCTGAACTTGCTCCGACTCAATGTTCCCGCTCAGCGTCGCGGCGAGCGCATCAGATCTGAGCCGCGCTTGCTCAATCGCGATGCCATCACCTTGGCGCGCGGCCGTCAGCTCGTACGTGAGCGTCGGTGCCAGCGCTCGCAACATTTGCGGCGCGCTCGATTTGGGTTGAGCGTTTCCATCAAGGGAAAGCTCGAGATTGGAGAACGTATCACCTGTCAGTTCGAACCGACCGGTTGCCGCCTCGATGATCGACAGGGCCCGTGTTCCGAAGCTTCCTGTGAGCGCGATCGGACCCGCCGATCGCATCGTGCCCGAGCCCGCCAAAGTCAGTTTATCCCCCCGCAAGCTAGCGCTCTCAATCGTCAACAATGATCGGGGTACTGCGTAGTGTCCGGTAATCTCGGCAAGGATGGTTGCCCCAAGCGCGGATCGGACACCGTTCGGAAGGCCACTTTCCGGTGCCAGGCTAAGCCTGGTGTCCGCAGACAGCGTCCCGCCGATAAATTCAATCGAGCCTTCGCTTGAAACCGCGCTAAAACTGTAATCCCCGTAGGACCACGCAGGCGTTTCAATTCGCCCGTCGAACCCGAATTTGCTGCCCATTTGGCTGACCCGCCCAGACGCGTTGAGGTCAGACAGCGTCAGCCCAGACACCCCGCTTAAGCGCGGCGCATCCAATTGACTCACAGTGAGCAAGAGGTTCTCAAGAGATCGCCCCGCCTCTGATGAGACCAGCTTCCCTTCGATCTCAAACATCCCGGCGGGCGACAAGAGTTTCGCCGAAAGGTGGCGTTCCTGATCCAGGCTCGCCTCAAACTCGATATCGTCGCCGAAGCGATGCGCGATCGAGGCAAGTCGCTCAAACCGCGAGAGGTCGACACGCCCAGAGGCTTGTGAGGTGCGCCGGTTTGCCCCCGCCTCCAAGTTCAGCACCGTCTCACGCCCAATTTGCGCCTCAGCCTTCAGCTCTCCGCCAAACATCCCGCCTGATGCATCCAATGTTGCCATGAACGTCTCGCCCTGCGGCACACCTAGAAGCTGCGCGATGACGCCATCGGGGGCGCCTGTCAGGTCCAGCTCACCTTCCAGCAGAGCATCGCCGCCCCAAGTAATATCGGCTTTAATCTCGTCTCCGCCAGCACCGGTCGGGATCAAGTCGAGATGCAGCAGTCCTTCCCATCCCGCAGCCTCAAGGCTGCCATCGATCTGATAAGATTGAGCCGGCCCAGCAATCCCCTCTGCCAGCGCCAGTTTAGCAATCGACAGATTGCCGATGCGGTATTCATCAAAGGGAGCTGCCTGGCTCGTTGTTTTAGAAGGCGCTAAGTTTGGTCGGCGATCGACGCGCAAGACTTCAGCGCGGATCTCCTTCAAATCTAGTCGGCCAAATAGCAGCGGCAGGATCCTCCAAGAGACTCGCGCCTCCTCGGCGATCAGCCACACGCCTTCATCATCACGAATTCTGAGCCGGTCGACACGAATGCCGGAAAGTAAATCGCCATGCACGCGCTCCAGCGCAACGCTTTGCTCGCGAACAGACAAAGCCTCGACCCGGCTTTCGACAATCGAGTGGGCGATTGGCGTCATCACGAAGATGCGCAGGCAAAACAGCAATCCCAAGATCACCAGGCCAGCAATCAATCCACCTCGTCGCCACGGCGTCTCGAAGATTGAGCGCCACGCCATCAGAATGCCTGCCCAATACTGACATAGATCTGCACCGGATCATCGCCGTCACGTGGATCGACAGGTGTGGCAATATCAAACCGGATCGGCCCCACAAGCGTGTCATAACGGACCCCGATCCCGGCGGAATATCTGACATCATTGAAGCTTGCGGATTCGTTCGCCACAACACTCGCACCATCGACAAAGGCGACATAGCCAAGCGGCCCGTCGCGGCGCCAGCGCAATTCTCCTGAGACCTCGAGCAGCCCTTTTCCGCCCGTCGGTGTGCCATCAGCCGCGCGCGGTCCAACCGATTGGTATTCAAACCCGCGCGCACTTCCGCCACCGCCAGCGAAGAAGCGCCGGCTTACCGGTAGTTCATCAAGCGCCGCGCCAAAGACAAAGCCAGAGCGTATCCGGGAGGCCAGAACAAAGCGCGCTTCCTGATCCAGCTTCTGATACGCGCTCAATTGCGAGTTCAGCGAAAAGTACTGTGCCTCACGGTCGCCAATCACGATCCCGGGCTCAGCGCGGGAATCCACCCGCCATCCTTTCGTGGCATCGAGTGGATCATCTGCATAATCGAAACGCGCGCCCAAGAAAGTGCTCAGCACTTGCTGATCGCGTTGCTCAAAGGCGTCTTCCTCACGCGTGAATTCACTGCCAGCGCCAAGCGTGAACGACCGCTTGCGCGACGCACGGATTTCATAGGTGCCGGATAGCGTTAGAGATTCTCGGTCAAACGCATCGGTCTCTTCACGCCCGCCTTCTGCCGACAAGACCAAGGTTCGGTCGAAGGCCATGAAGTTGGGAATTCGCCAATCAACGCCCAGCGCCCGCTCCAGGGTTGCGACCGTCGCAGTCGCGGTGATCGTATCGCCGCGCCGGGTCGCGTTGCGGCGGGTAAGACTGCCGGTAAACCCGGGTCCCTCACTGGTCGAGAAGCTGGTCCCGGACGTCACTGTATAACGCGACCGCTCTTCCAGTTGCACGAGGACATTGCGGACCTCATCTCCGTTTGGAAGGACAGTCTGCGCCGTATCGTCGATTTGAACGCTTGCGAGACTGTATTGCCGGGTCGCGTTCAAGCGCCTGGAAAATGTGCTCAGCAGATTGGGTTCGTAAACTGCGCCCGCCTCGAATGGGATAAGCCGGTCGAGATAGGCGCGCCGCGTCCGCGTGTTTGAGGGGTAGATCACCTCGCCCAAAACGATCCGCGGCCCCGGATCAATTCGGTACACGAGGTCCAGGGTGCCCGCTTCCTGGTCACCGAGGGTTTGACGCTCAAGCGCGCGCGCTTCGGCATAGCCTGAGACACGCAGCGCCGCGACCAGTCCCGCCTCTTGCGCGATCACTTCGGTTGGCTCAGCAATCTCTCCAGGTTTCAGGATCAGGACATTTGAGAGGGCTTCAGCGGCGGCCTCACTCAACACCGCATCGCCTAGATCAGTCTCGATCGCTGCGATCTTGAACCGAACTCCAGGCTCAACATTCACCAGCGGCACCGGCGCCTCGCCCGGCTCGATCGCGTAAGAAATGTCTGGCGCAAAATAGGCTTTCGAGTTCAAGTAACTCTCGATCCGCTCAGCTGCGCGGCGAGCCTGCCGACGTGCTTCAAACTCGGTCTCGGCGGCCGCCTGGTCATCGAGTTGTTTTTCAATCTGACGCAATAGTCGATCAGACGCGGTCTCACTCGAGACGCGCACCGTCTCCGCCGCCGCGAACCCGAGCGAAAGAGACAGCCAGAGCATAAAGATCGATACGGACTTAAGTGTCACGATGGATACTCTTGAAAACCACCTTCATTCACCTGCAAGCCCTGGTCCAAAATAAGGCAGATCAACCCGCAAAACCTGTCAGATCTGACAGGAGCAAGAATTTTGTCCGAAAATGCCGGAAACACTGGTGCCCAAGAGAGGACTCGAACCTCCACGACCATAAGATCACTACGACCTGAACGTAGCGCGTCTACCAATTCCGCCACTTGGGCAAGTGGGTGAACGGGGCGTATAGCGGAGATGCGGTCGGAGCGTCAATCGCTGCTGACCAGCCAATTCACTTATTTTTTGAGCTTCACCCGCGCCATCCGAAAGGCTGAAGCCGCAATCTGCTTTTCCGTGTCCAAGAGCGTCGCATTGATCGGCGATACCATGGCCGTCTTGCCCATGATCGGGGCGGGTTCGTCGTTTGACAGAACTTGCGACAGACAGACACCCGTTCCTGAGGCGTAGGCCGTCGACATCCGAAGGATCGGCACGATCCCATACAAGGCGCCGGCAAAGACATTGTAATTGATCAGCCGGGTACGTGCGATCCGCGCTTCAATGCCGAAATCCGCAAACCGAAACAGAGCCTTCAAATGCTTGAAATCACTGAAAGACGCCGCCCGATAGTCGGCCATTTCGACGGTTATGGAAGACGGTTCCATCCCCAATCGCTAGCGAGAGTCGTTGATTTGGGAAAGCACCGTGCAGCCCCGGGACGAGCATCGATATCCATATACTGCAGCCCTGAGCGCAATCCATGTGAGCGACGCGATACGGGATCAAACAAAAGTGGTGCCCTCGGCCGGACTTGAACCGGCAAGCCCAATAACGGGCGGCGGATTTTAAGTCCGCTGTGTTTACCAATTTCACCACAAGGGCACGCGCGCTTTGACTAACGGGGCTCGATCGATCTGCCAACCAGCTTTTAACGGCAAAGTGATAAGTTCGCAGAAACCGTGTACCGAATCCTGACTGGCATCTGCTATGCATGGGAGCTGATATGCCTCATCCAATGCAAAAACGACGGTATAATGCCTTTCTCGTAACCTTGGCCTGCTATGGCCCAGTTGCGATGGTCGTGGCGGCGCTTTTTGCTTTGATCGTTTGATGAAATGGTCGGAACGGCAGGATTCGAACCTGCGACCCCTTGACCCCCAGTCAAGTGCGCTACCTGGCTGCGCTACGCTCCGAACCAGGGCCGGAGGTATAGGCACCTCTTCAATTTTGGCAATGGGCAATCGCGGTTTGATCCGCGCTTAAGCCGCCTTCCGCAAACGCACGGCATCAAGGCGGGCCTTAATGTCGGTTAGGTCAGACAGAATCGTTTCGAGGCGTTCAGATGTGCCGGTCGCTTCCACGGTCGGTGCGGCAGCTTCGAAGGCTTTTCGAACGGATTCTTGCATATCTCTCGCGGGGCTTGGCATCGGCGCAATATCAGCTGAGTCTGCTGGCGCGACAATCCTTGCATTGCCACCAAGCACGCTTTCGACGCCCTGCTCGTTCAGTAGCTTGCTCGCGCCTTTCAGCGTCATGCCTTGATCATGCACCAAAGTTTGAATGGCCCGCAACGCAGACATGTCCTCAGGCCGGAACATGCGGCGACCGTCGCGGCGCTTGAGCGGCTTCACATATTTGGTGAATTTGGTTTCCCAATAGCGCAGGACATGTGGCTGCAATCCAAGCTCTTCAGCGGCTTCCCCGATGGATCGATAGGCGTCAGCGGATTTTTCAATCTTACGGGCAGCAGCAGAGCTAGGCATGTGGTTTCGGTCTCGCGTTTAGCCTCCGACGCGATCTTTAAGCATCGGAGAAGGTTTGAAGGTCACAA
>JALUWJ010000032.1 GCA_027019605.1 Henriciella sp.
ATGAGCGCCTCTTCCCGACAGACGCGGCGGAATAGATAGACTCACGCAATATCGAGCGTAGACTATTCCGCATGGCTACGCTCGATATCACCCCTATCGCCGGGGCTTTAGGCGCTGAGATTTCAGGTGTGCAGCTCTCTGAAGAGCTCTCGAACACGCAGTTTGATGAAATCCATCAGGCGTTTCTCGATCATCATGTGATCTTCTTTCGTGACCAGGCAGGCTTAACGCCCGAGGCGCAAAAACGGTTCGCGCGGCGGTTCGGTAGTTTGAATGTCCACCCCTATGTCAAAGGCATGGAAGGCCATCCAGAACTCCTCGAAATTATCAAAGAGCCCGACGACAAGCTCAATTTCGGCGGCGGTTGGCACTCCGACATGTCCTTCCTGGAAGAGCCCGCGCTCGGGTCCATTCTATATGGCGTCGAAGTTCCGGACTATGGCGGCGATACTTTGTTTGCTAATCAGATCGCCGCTTATGAAGCGCTCTCGGATGGCATGAAAGAGATGCTCGGTGGCTTGAAGGCGGTGCATTCAGCGAGCCGTGAATATAGCGCCAAAGGCCAGTCGGCGCAGGCGCGCCAATCGATGCAGTCTGACACCGCGACGGACGCGCCAGAGTATGAACACCCTGTGGTGCGCACGCATCCGGAGTCTGGCCGCAAAGGCCTCTATGTGAATCCGGCTTTCACGCTCCGGTTCGCGGGCATGACGAAGCGCGAGAGCAAGCCGCTCTTGAATTTCCTGTTCGACCACTCCCGCGATGAGCGGTTCACCTGCCGGTTCCGCTGGAGTGAAGGCGCTGTGGCATTCTGGGACAATCGCTGCTGCTGGCACTATGCGCTAAACGACTATCCCGGGCAGCGCCGACATATGCGCCGCGCGACGGTGAATGGCGATCGACCTTTTTAGGCGAGGTGAGGAGACAAGATGGCGGAAACTGCGCCGCGCCCGACATTCTCGGATCAGTTGGTCGCTTTGGCGCATTCACGGTGGCTGCTGCCTATTCTATTTGCCGTTCAGGTTGCTGAAACCACGATCTTACCGCTCCCGTTCGAAGCTGCCTTTGTCGCTCTTTGCCTCGCGGCGCGCGATCGAATTTGGCTCTTTGTGGCGATCACTGTGATTGGGAGCGCCGTTGGCGGTTCGATCGTTTATGCCCTTGGAGCCGCCTATTTTGACCCGATTGTCGCGCGTCTTGGCTTAGAAGAGCTTGCGGCAACCTATACAGAGCGGTTTGCCGACCGCGGAGGCTCCTTCATTTTTCTGGGCGGCACCACACCTGCGCCGTCCTATGTGATAAATCTCATCGCTGGCGCCACAGGCTATCCCTATGGCGAGTTTCTAGGGATCTTTTCTGCAAGCCGATTGCTGCGATTCGCGGTGCTGGGCGGACTGATCTACCTGTTCGGGGAGGCAATTCTAAATGCCTGGTCTGGCCTCCCGCGTTGGCTACGACGCGGGTTGACAATCCTCTTGATCGTAGCCCTCGTCTATTGGTTCGTTTCAGGACTTTCAGAATGACTAGCTTGGAAACCCGCCTGCGCGGCTGAGGCTTGAGCTGACAGGGTGTCCAAGGGCCGTTTCAAGCCATTTGGCCGTTTCAATCAGTTTGTCGAGATCGAGCCCGGTTTCAAACCCTGCGCGTTCTAGCATATAGACCACGTCCTCGGTTGCGACGTTTCCGGTCGCGGCGGGTGCGAATGGGCAGCCGCCTATCCCGCCGCAGCTTGCATCGATGACATCGACGCCCGCTTCGACAGCCGCCGCCACATTGGCGAGGCCAGCGCCGCGCGTGTCGTGGAAGTGCAGTCGCAGATAAACATCAGGGGCTTCCATTCGCACACGCTCAACAACCGTGCGCACATCCCAAGGTGTTGCAACGCCAATCGTGTCACCCAGCCCGACCTCTGCCACGCCTGCGCGCTGCGCCTGAGCGGCCAAATTAGCGACGACAGCTGGGTCCACCTCGCCGGTATAAGGATCGCCAAATGCGACCGATACAGTGGCTGAGAGTGGGATCTCTGCTTCGTGCACGAGCGGGGCGCACTGGGCGAGCATGTCCGCGCTTTGCTGCGGCGTCATGCGTTGATTGCGTTCCCCGAACCCTTCGCCCGCGACCAGTACAAAATTGATCTCATCTGCCTCAGCATCAATTGCGCGCCGCACGCCCTTTTCGTTCAAGGCAAGCGCGATATGGCGGGTGTTCTTGCCCCGATCGAGACCGCGGAAAACCGCGCCGCTATCGGCCATTTTCGGGACAGCCTTTGGCGATACGAAGGAGCCAGACTCCATTCGCTTGACGCCGCAATCTTCGAGGCGGGAGATGAATTCGAGCTTCTGTTCGGTCGTCAAATCTGCGGGATCGTTCTGCAATCCATCTCGCGGTCCGACTTCTACAATATCAATACGTCTTGTCATGGCGCCTATTTAGCGGGCATTGAAGGCGAATGACAGAACCGATTGTACAGCCGCCGCTTTCAGGCGTTCGCGTAATAGAACTCGGCCAATTGATCGCAGGGCCATTTTGCGGACAGCTGCTTGGAGATTTTGGCGCCGAAGTGATCAAAGTCGAAGCGCCAGATCGCCCGGATCCCGCCCGCGATTGGGGCGCGGTGAAAGTCAATGATGAGAGCGTCTTCTGGGCGATTATAGCGCGCAACAAAAAATCGCTGACCCTCAATCTTCGCCTGGAGAAAGGGCAAGAGATCTTGAAGCGGTTGGTCAGCACCGCCGATGTCTTGGTTGAGAACTTCCGGCCCGGCACGCTGGAAAAGTGGGGGCTTGGCCCCGAGGTCTTGCATCAAATCAATCCGCGTCTCGTGATCACGCGGGTCTCTGGTTATGGCCAGACAGGCCCTGAGAGCCACAAACCTGGCTATGCCAGCGTCGGTGAAGCTAAAGGTGGCTTACGTCACCTGATCGGCGAACCAGACCGGCCCCCAGCGCGCGCCGGTGTCAGTTTGGGGGACACGATGACCGGCACTTTCGCAGCGCTAGGAACGATGATGGCGCTTTTCCATCGCGAAAAATCCGGGCGCGGTCAGGTGGTAGATGCGGCGATTTATGAAAGCGTCATGGCATTCATGGAAAGCCTGCTGCCTGAATATGCACTTGGCGGGCACACGCGGCAGCGCAGCGGCGGCATTCTCCCGCGCATTGCTCCATCCGGCGCCTATCCGTGCAGCGATGGTATGGTGATCATCGGCGCCAATCAGGACACGCTTTTCCAGCGCCTATCTCAGATGATGGGAACCGAATGGGCCACAGACCCGCGCTATGCCACGCACGATGCCCGCGGTGAAAACCAACTTGAGCTTGATGACATGATCGCGGATTGGACGCGGCAAAGAAGCATGCGCGACGTCCTGCGCCAGTGCGAAGCGCACGCGATCCCCAGTGGCCCGGTAAATACGGCCAAAGACATGCTTGTCGATGATCATATGAAAGCGCGCGAAGCGATCCAAAACATCTTCTCGCCCCTGCTCGGAAAAGAGGTTCCGATGCAGGGGGTTGTGCCAAAATTGGATGCGACCCCGGGAACGATCACCACAGCAGGACCAGCTCTGGGGCAAGATACGGGTGCAATCTTGGAAGTCTTGGGCTACAGCCCCGAGGATCAAGCTGCCTTGAGAGAGCAAAATGTCATTTGAGCCGCCGCTACCGAAAGCAGAGCAGGATGAAACCTCCGAGCTCCGACCGAAATTCAATTCTGACGGTCTGATCGCCGCTATTGCTCAAGATGCGGACACCAAAGAGATCTTGATGCTCGCCTGGATGAATGAAGAGGCCTTGCGCGCGACGCTGGCAACAGGGCGCGGCACCTATTGGAGCCGATCGCGCCAGGCCTTGTGGATCAAAGGCGAGACATCGGGCCATACTCAGGATGTGGTTTCGGTTCAGATTGACTGTGATCAAGACGCGGTCTTGTTGCATGTGCGCCAATCGGGCGGCGCCTGCCATACCGGGCGCAAATCATGTTTCTATCGCACCATAGATGCCGACAATCTTCGCCTTAAAGGCG
>JALUWJ010000033.1 GCA_027019605.1 Henriciella sp.
CAATTGCTCATCCGGGATGTCATCGAGCCAGTCTTGAACAGGCCCCGGGAGGGGTCTGTGCCAGAGAACGGCATCTTCGTGTGGCAGCGTTTGCTGCCGAAAGTCCGGCCAGGAGGAGACACTCAACACCGGCAGCAAATTTGGCGTCTGCCGCGGCGTTGCAGGTTTGTGGGAGGACAACGGCATCGGACCGGACTTTCGACTCTCTTTTTTTCACTTTGCCCTGAACGAGCGCTAGTGTCGATACAAAAGTTATGTTATACAGTCACAAATTCGAGCGATCGAAAACCAGAATTGGCGGCACGTCTCCCAAGTTAGTGCGGCCAAGACATTTGCGCCTGATCAAACAGCCGTGAACGTCACCCCAAAAGAGGCTGCCTCGCGCAGCCTCTTTTTTTGCATCACGGTCTGGCGCACTGCGGCAGATTGCAAAAAGCGCCTCGCAGATTGCAAAAGAACGCCTTGCAATCGGCAAGACCTGGATCTCAGGGACCGCGTCTATACATTGAAAATAAAGATTTTTTCAAATCGGCCTGCGCTTTGCGATGTAAGCAGCACAGTCGAGGCGCGCACATCCCCCCACAATCCTGCACAGCCTTCGACTGACCTTTGTCGGCGGTCACGTTTGAGCTGCCCCTTTTGCCTGGTGGCCGCCGACCTCTTTTTCCTCCCCCGCAGCACCAAGAACCACCTCGTCGAAAGATCCTCATCAGGAAGAGATGCGGGGCAGTGTATGGAACGGGAAACAGGGCCGGATAAAGGCTCGCGCTGAGCGGCTTGGATGGAATCAGTTTAAGCGCGTTTTTGCTGCCAAATTTGAGGTTCAGTTAAAAAAACTTAGAGCAGACTTTACGTGCTTCAGTCCATCATCCCCATTTCCGACCAGCCGATCGACTTTAGCAACATTACCTCTGGTGTCATAGACGATGTAGACCGGCTTTTCTTTTGATATTTCATCGGGGACGTCATTAGTGAAATGCCCCTTCACGTAATGAGAAAGAAACACGATGAAGTGCTCTTTGATCAGATCGCGTGTCTCCTGCAACTCGAAAAAGTGATTAGCAGACCACTTAATCGCTCCATGGTGAGGCGCGTTAGAATCGTAGGCGACTAAGAAAAGGGGTTTATCTTCATCCTTTGCCCTTTGTTTGGCGAAGTTCAAACTGCTGGGAGTTGAGCTTGCAAGCCACTCGTATCCTCCGATCCGTTCTTCGGGTGGACCGTGCATTTGTGTCAGTTCGTCCGCATTACTTGAAGTGGTAGCTATTGCATCCTCAAACTGCTGCACGAGATCAGGATCCGAGATTTCGTCCCTGCTCTGCTCATACTCTTTGATTTGATTGGCTAACGCGGTCCGTTTGACGAATAAGTCACGTTCGTCATTCAGCCGCGCGACAGAAATTTCATGGTCAGTATCGTGATCCTGCAGCGTCTTTTTTTTGTATGCCCATCGAGTAAGTCGGGACGATGCAAGTCTGAGATAGGGTGAAAATGTAGCTACTGTGAACCCGCCAAACAACGGGAATATAGTTAAGCTCCAGATATTTGTTCTTACATTAAACTGCATCAAACGCTCTTCAGCGCCTCCAGTTCCGACGAAGAGTAAGAACAGCGCCTGCCAATTAAGCGCGAAAAATGTAAGCGCGATCGAAACAAAGAGCGGACTATTAAACTGAGATTTAAGCCCCTCGGTCAGATCTTCTATGTTCATCCCATAGCTCTTAGCTTGATTTATTCTTCATGCTTAAATTAAGAGCGGCGATTCGATAAATTTGTATGCTAAATTATTTGAATTTCCAACGCTGTGTATATGAGTGCTTTCGACGTTTTGGTAGGATGTCGCTCAATTCCAGCCCGGCGCTTGCGCTTGGGCCTTCTTCGGGAAATCGCTCCACTGGAGCGATTTCTAATCCTACGAAGCCAAATAAATCTGAGACCCTTTCGTCTTAAACTCTTTGCTCTTCTCTTCCATGCCTTTGCGGGCTTCGTCGGCTTGGCGTTGCAGGTCCGCCTTCTCATTATCTGAGAGGCCGTCAGCATAGTCGCGGACCTCTGCGGTGATTTTCATCGAGCAGAATTTTGGCCCGCACATGGAGCAGAAGTGCGCCACTTTGTGGGCCTCTTTCGGCAAGGTCTGGTCGTGATAATCGCGTGCGGTTTCCGGGTCGAGCGAGAGGTTGAACTGGTCTTCCCAGCGGAACTCAAACCGGGCGCGTGACAGCGCATCGTCGCGGATCTGTGCGGCCGGGTGGCCTTTGGCGAGGTCTGCGGCATGGGCAGCGAGCTTATAGGTGATGACGCCGACTTTCACATCATCGCGGTCTGGCAGACCAAGATGCTCTTTCGGCGTCACATAGCAGAGCATCGCTGTACCGAACCAGCCAATCATCGCGGCGCCAATGCCGGAGGTGATATGGTCATAGCCGGGCGCGATGTCGGTGGTGAGCGGCCCAAGCGTGTAGAACGGCGCCTCGCCGCACTCTTTCAGCTGCTTGTCCATATTCACTTTGATCTTGTGCATCGGCACGTGGCCAGGGCCTTCAATCATTACCTGACAGCCGCGGGCATGGGCGATCTTGGTGAGCTCGCCAAGGGTTTCCAGTTCTGCGAACTGGGCCGCATCATTGGCGTCCGCAATCGAGCCTGGACGCAGGCCATCACCGAGGCTGAAGGTCACATCATAGGTGCGCATGATGTCGCAAATCTCTGCGAAGCGGGTGTAGAGGAAGCTTTCTTCATGATGCGCCAGGCACCATTTCGCCATGATCGATCCACCGCGCGAGACAATGCCGGTGACCCGGTCTGCGGTCAGGTGGATGTAGGCGAGGCGCACACCCGCATGGATGGTGAAATAGTCGACGCCCTGCTCACACTGCTCGATCAGCGTATCGCGATAGACTTCCCAGGTCAGGTCTTCGGCAACGCCATTCACTTTTTCCAGCGCCTGATAAATCGGCACAGTGCCAATCGGAACCGGCGAGTTGCGGATGATCCATTCGCGCGTGTTGTGAATGTTGCGGCCAGTCGACAAGTCCATGACATTGTCGGCGCCCCAGCGCGTCGCCCAGACCATTTTCTCGACCTCTTCTTCCACGGAGGAGGCAACGGCGGAGTTACCGATATTGGCATTGATCTTGACCAGGAAGTTGCGGCCAATGATTTGCGGCTCAAGCTCTGGGTGGTTGATATTGCTCGGGATCACAGCGCGGCCGCGAGCAATCTCGTCGCGGACGAATTCTGGCGTAATGAATTCCGGGATCTCCGCGCCGAAGCTCTCGCCTTGCGCGATCTGCTCCTTGGCATTGGCGACGGCTTCCTGGCGGCCGAGATTTTCGCGCTCAGCGACATAGATCATCTCTTTGGTGACGATCCCGGCTTTGGCATATTCGAACTGGGTCAGTGGGCCAGTTCCAGTGCCACGCAGAGGCTTGTTCGTGATGGGAAACTCGCGGGCGAGATATTTTCCGGTGGCGCCGCCATTGTCTTCCGGTTTGACGTCCCGGCCCGCATATTCCTCGACATGACCGCGCTCCAGAACCCAGTCGGTGCGGTGGCGCGCGAGGCCTTTTTCAACGTCGATCGTCACACTCGGGTCCGAGTAAGGACCAGACGTATCATAGACTGGCACTGGCGGCTCATTAGCGCTCGGGTGCAGGTCGATCATCCGGCGCGGCACAGATAGGCTCGGGTCCGCTTTCGGATGGGTATAGACTTTACGGCTCGACGGCAGCGGCCCGGTGGTGACCTCCGGGGTTTCGAACTCAGATTGGTCGACAGGTTTGTTCATGAGGGGCCTCCAAATATGCGTTGAAGACCCGGGGCGTTTAGCGTTTCGTTTTCCGTTCCTACGCCGGCGCGACCCGGATCAGGTTCTAAGGGTGCTGGAGCGGACCGGCCCCATCTCAGCGCTTCCAAACGCGCCCCTCGGATGCGGTCTTGGTAGAGCGTAAGTGACGTGAGGACAAGCTTTATCGCGCGGCAGCGTCACATCATCGAACGCATACTTCTTAAC
>JALUWJ010000034.1 GCA_027019605.1 Henriciella sp.
GCTAGAAACGGTCGAGTAACCGCTCGAGATATTCACGCTCGTCTTCATCGACGGCTTCATCATAGCGGCGGCGCAGTTCATCGAGAATATCTTTGGCGCGCTGCCGCTCAGCCTCATCGGGCACGTTCACGCTATTGCTATCGTCGACACCGCCCATGGGAGCTCGGCCAAACGGATCCGCAGCGTTTTGACCAGCTTGCTCCGGATCGCCGGTTCTGTCGGCTTGTGCCTGGTCTAGTGCTTCAGCAAGCCCCTCAGCGAGCTCTCTCAACTGCCGGGTCGCTTGTTCCTGGTTGCGGATAGCGCGGCCTGTATTGCCGTCTTCGAGCGCATTTCCAGCGCGGCGCTGTGACCGCTCGATCGCATTGGCTGTATCTTCATCAACCAGGCCGCCCCCGGCCCCATCGCCGTCTTCCTCTCCCGATCCGAGACCGTTTTCGGCAAGCTCTTCTAAGCGGTCCGCAAGCTCCCGCTGACGCTCTGCGAGCGAGCCTTCTTCGCCGTCACCTTGCATCCAATCAGGGACGTCGCCCTCACCGAATTCGGAGCCGGCTTGTCCCTGGCCAGATTGCCCGCGCTCGCCGCGCTGCTCGGCCAGAGTTTCATCATTGAGTTCACGCTGTTCGCGCAGCAGGTCAGAAAGCTCCTGCAGCGTTTCACTCATTTCGCGTTCTTCTTCCGGCAAGTCATCATCCTCGCCTTCACCGCCTTCACCTGGCATTCCAGGGAAGCCCTCACCAGAGCCGGATCCCTGTTGGAATTCCAAGTTCTCGAGCATGTTGGTGATGTCGGCGAGCAATTGTCTTGCCTGATCCGTAGCGCCGGTTTCGGTTAGATCTTCCAGCGCATCGAGCATATCGGCAAAGCCTTGGCCGCCCAGCCCTGACCCACCTGGCCCTTCAGCGCTGTCTTCATTGCTGGGCGCAGCCTCCAGACCATTCGCCAAGGCTTCCGCCATCTTGGCAGCGATATATCGTTGAGCGGCTTGTTTGAACGCCTCCATCAGGCGTTTGATTTCCTCCTCGCTTGCACCGTCCCGCAGCGCGTCTTCCAGCGCTTTTTTCGCGGCCATGAGCGCCGCATAGGCATCGGCGGCGGATCCGTACTCAGCGCGCAAGGCCAGCGACCAAAGCAACGGTTCGGTCGATTTTGCTTCGTCAGTTGAGACCGCGGCCTCGAGCGCGAACCGCGCGGTCTCAAGACCGGAATAGACAAGCACATCTTTAAAGTAGCGCGGCGCTTCATAGGTTACCGCTTCAAGCATGACGGCACCGCGTTGAACGCCCGCGGGCGCCGCTTCAAGGCGCTGGGTCGCGGACACATAATAAGCGCCTGCCTGCGTCGAATCGATTGCTGGCTCTCTCTCTGAATAAGCCTCATCTTCGCGTAAAACCGTAACGCGGACATCTTGGATCGCCTTGGCAATCGGTTGGAGCAGCAGTTTTTCGGGAAGCTTGAATGTATAAGGATCGCTGAGACCAACCTGCCCGGCACCGTCGGTCGCGACCAGCCAAACATCGACCTGTGCGCCTGCCCAACGATTGCGTGTCAGATCGAGCTTCGATTCGTCTTCGACTTGCTTTGGCCCGACCCCGCCTAGTTCAATCACAACCCGATCAGGCTCCCGGTCTTCACCAGCAGGTTTGATCGCAAGCTCAAGTCGCGAAACGCCATAATCATCATTGACGGTCCAGCTAAACTCGGTGCGGTCGCCATCTCCCAATACAGGGAGGTCGACGAACTGGACCTCGGGCGGCGCATCGGGCGAGGCGAGAACGGTCCACGCCTTACGCTCGCCCCACCAATGTACTGAAACCGAGCTGTCCACCGCGATCGTTGCGGTCGCCTCATAGGCCCCATCCGGGGTTGCTTCAAATCGAACGCTCTCCCGGCCTTGCCCAGTCTTGATCCTCAATTTTGGCGCAGACGGGGCTTGCACGCGCAGGGTCATGACAGACCCGGTCGGGACGCGCGCTTCAGTTTGCTCCGCCTTCAAGAAGAGCGGCGCGCGACCCGTATGTTCAGGCGGGGCAATCCAGGCTTCGATACGCACATTCTCGGCGCCAAACAGGCTGCCATAGTCTGGGTTCAGGGCTTGGCTGATCCGCGAGCTGGCCTGGTCGAAATTCAGGGCCAGTACACCTGCGAGCGCGAGCGGCAATATGATCCGCAATCGCAGCGGATCGAGCGTAGGCCAGACCGCGCTAAAGTCAGGCACTCTAAGGCGTCGCACCGCATCGGTGAGACGTTCCTCATGCGCGCGCCAAAGACGAACGCCTTGCACCTCTGGCCTGGCTGGACGATCAGCGAGAGACGCCAACGGCCGCAAATCAGATTGCTGATCGAGCGCTGTAATCGCTTGCTTGCGGCTTGGGCTTTGATATCGCGAAAAGCCGCGCCATCCCGTAATCACCGCGCCCACAAAGAAGATCAGCGCTGCAATCGCTGCCAATCCAGCTGGCGCGCGTTCAAATGCACCAGAAATTGCGGCGACCAGAAACAATGTGACAAACGCTAAAAACGGCCACCATGCCCGCCAAATCTCCAATCGCCGTAACCGTCCATAGGTTAGGTCGATGAGGCGTTTGGTGCCCGGAATGCGGTTTATGTCAGCCAATCTGGCATTTGCTCCAATTCTATCATTTGCTCGAAGCTTGGGCGCCGTCTGACCACCGCAAATTGGTCGCCATCAACAAGCACTTCCGCCACGAGCGGTCTTGCATTGTACTGACTTGAGAGCACCGCGCCATAGGCGCCAGATGACATAAAAGCAATGCGCTCACCGGGCTCGACCGCCGGCATTTCGCGCTTGGCGGCAAACTTGTCGGTCGACTCGCAAATCGGCCCGACAATGTCATACTCGACCTGCTCACCTTCGCTCGCCGGCTGATTGACCGGAACAATATCATGATGAGCCTGGTAGAGAGCGGGGCGCATCAGGTCATTCATACCAGCGTCAACAATCATGAAGGTCCGGTCCGGCGCTGGCTTGTGGTACAGGACTTCCGTGACCATCACGCCAGCATTGCCCGCGATCACTCGGCCTGGCTCTAATACAACTTGCAGTCCGAGATCCTTGGTCACGTCATGGATCATCGCCGCGTAGTCAGATGGCGGTGCCGGGTTATCGGAGGCTTGGTAAGGAATGCCGAGACCGCCGCCGAGATCAATCCGCGTCAGATCATGACCGTTATCGCGCAGCGTTTTGACCAGACCAATCGTCTTTTCAAAGGCCGCGCGCATCGGTTCAAGCTCGCCAATTTGCGAACCAATATGCACGTCCACACCAACGGCTTTCACACCAGGGAGTGACTTCATCTGTTCGTACAGGCCTGGCGCGTCTGTCCAGGGCACGCCGAACTTGTCGCCTGCCTTGCCGGTCGAAATGTTTGGATGACCGCCCGCCGCGACATCTGGATTCACCCGCAAGGCCACTGGCGCGGTTTTCCCAAGACTGGCTGCAACCTCAGACAGAGCCAAAAGCTCAGCGCCGCTTTCGACATTGAATTGGTGGATGCCTTGCTCAAGACCGAGGGCCATCTCGTCGCGGGTTTTCCCGACGCCGGAGAAGACGATGCGCTCAGCCGGAATGCCTGCCGCAAGCGCGCGTTTTAGCTCACCACCGCTGACAACATCAGCGCCGCAACCTTCGCTCGCCAGCGTTTTGAGAACCGCCAAATTCCCATTCGCTTTCACCGAGTAAGCGATCAAACAATCCATGCCGTCAAACGCTGCGGCGATGACCCGCGCGTGGCGACGCAATGTGGCAGTCGAATAGACATAGACCGGCGTGCCGACCTGATCGGCAACCTCATTCAGATCGACGCCTTCGCAGTGAAGGCGGCCTTGTTCATAGTTAAAGTGATGCAAAGGCGATTATCAGCCGGGGCTGACCTCCCCCATGCTTTCCTCTTCTACATCCACGTCAGGCGCAGGCTTTGGAATCTCGCCGCCGAGGGAATTGTAGTAGACTTTGTT
>JALUWJ010000035.1 GCA_027019605.1 Henriciella sp.
CCGCGAGAATTCACGCTGCGCGATTATCACGCCGAGAACTTGCTTTGGCTGCCGGATGAACAGGTTGGCTTGCTGGATTTTCAAGACGCCGTGCTCGGCTGGGATGCCTGGGATATGGCCATGCTGACCCAAGATGCGCGGCGTGAGGTGTCAAACGAGGCCGCCGACACAGCCATTCACACATATCTGACGGAGACCGGGAAAGACGAGGCCGGGTTTCGCGAACGCATGGCCGTGATCGGGACATTGAATGCGCTGCGCATTGCCGGCGTGTTCGCCCGTCTGATGAAGCGCGATGGCAAACCGCGCTATGAAACATTCATGCCGCGCCAGAAGCTGATGCTCGCCAGAAATCTTGAGCACCCAAGCGCGGCCGAGATGCGCGCTTTCGTGGCCGACATAGCGCCCTCTATAATGGAGACTTTGCGATGATTGAGATGCCTCATACCGCTATGGTGTTGGCCGCGGGTCTTGGCACACGCATGCGGCCCCTCACAGATGCTACCGCGAAGCCTTTGCTTGAGGTGGCCGGGCGCAGCATGATCGACCGGCTGCTCGACAATTTGGTCGGTGCAGGCGTGCAGCGAGCGATTGTGAACGTGCATTGGTGCGCCGATCTGGTTGAAGCGCACCTAGAGGCGCGCAAAGACCTGGAAATCGTCATCTCTGACGAGCGTAAGCAGGTCTTGGAGACCGGCGGCGGATTGGCCCTCGCACGGCCGCTTTTGGGTGACGATCCGATCTTTGTTGTCAACACAGATGCCTTTTGGGAACCGAGCGGCGCGGATCCGCTTCAAAAACTCGCACAAAGTTTCGATAAGGAACTCATGGATGAGCTACTCCTGCTGGCGGACACAAAAAGATGTCTCGGGTTTCCGGGCGCAGGCGACTTTTTCCGTGATCCGTCAGGTGTTCTATCACGCCGCGGTGAAGCGCCCTCCGCGCCATGGGCCTATGCCGGGCTGCGTATCCTAAAGCCGCAACTTTACGATGGCGCGCCGGTCGAGCCGTTTTCCGCCAATCGGATCTGGAACGATTTGCTGCCAAAAGGCCGCGTGCATGGCGTTCCGCTAGATCGCTTCTGGCTGCATGTTGGCGACCCTCAGGCCCTGAAGGATGCTGAGTTCTGGCTTCGGTGTCATGGCGCATGACGTTCGACTCCGGAGACCAGAATAAGCGTATATTCTCGATCCCGGCGGGATCGGATTTTCTCGGTGATCTGGCCGACGCTCTGGCCTCAGAGTTCGACCTTGCAAACAATCCTGAAGCGCTCGCTGACGCGCTGATCTATGTCCCAAACCGGCGATCAGAACGCGCTCTGGCCTTCGCCATTCATCGCGCCGCTGGGGGTAAAGCTTGTCTCTTGCCGATGATCCGCGCGCTCGGCGACCTCGAAACCAGCGACCCGCCCCCCAGCGCTGAAGCCGCGCTCGCAGAACTGCCCCCGGTCATCTCTCCAGCGGAGCGGCTTGGGCGTCTCACCCGGCTCGTCATGGCGTATTTCGAGGCGACCAGCACTGGAATGCCGGCTGTATCCTGCCTGTCTGCTGCACGCGAATTGGCCCGCCTGCTCGACCAAGCGGCGTTATCTGGCGACGTCGCTTGGGATCAGCTAGACACATTGGTGCCGAACGCTGAGCTCGCCACGCATTGGCAAAAATCGCTCGAGTTTCTGAAAATCATCACCGACCAATGGCCCGTCGAACTCGACACGTTGCGCGCCATGGATCCTTATGCGCGGCGGCTCGCGGCGGCAGAAGCGATGGTTGCGGAATGGCAAAAGTCGCCGCCGCAAGCGCCCGTCATTATAGCCGGCTCAACCGGCGCGACCCCGGCCAGTCGCCTGCTGATGAAGACCGCCCTGGAACTTCCAAACGGCTATGTCGTCTTACCCGGCCTGGACATGGAACTGACTGACGAAACACTGCAGCAAATCCTGCAAACGCCCTCACATCCGCAATTCTCACTCGCAAGCACATTGACGGCGCTGCACTTGGAGACGCGCGACGTGTCGACTTGGTCATCGCTCACGCGCTCAACGGAAACACCCGCACGGCGCAGACTGATCCATCAAGCCTTGGCGCCCGCCCAGAACACAGCGGACTGGACCTCAAACCTCGCTCAGATCGCGCCGGATGGAGATGCGGCAAGTTTCGTTCGCGAAGCGCTCAATGGGCTCACCGTCATAGAAGCCAGCGATGAAAGCGAAGAGGCTTTGCTCGCGGCGATCTTGATGCGCGAAACGCTCGAAACCGAGGGCGAGACGGCAGCGTTGGTGACGCCGGATGCGGGCCTGGCGCGGCGCGTGAGCGCGATGCTGACGCGCTGGGATGTCCATGTGCCGCCATCTGCGGGACGATCATTGCCGCAAACCGACGCGGGAAGTTTGGCGCTCTTGGTGGCGCAATGGCTGGTCGATCTGTCCAACCCAATCGCCCTGATGTCTGTTCTCAATCATCCGCGTAGCCGGTTCGAACCAACCGCAACTGGCGCGCTGGATATTGCACTGCGAGGACCACGCGTCTGGCAGACTTGGGAAGCGCTTCTCGAACACATTCCCGACAATGAGATTCTAGAAACGCTCTCGCCGGCCGCCTTGAAGCTCGAGCCTCTGGCCGAGCGGCCGCTGGATGGCGAGGCTTGGTTGCAGGCGATTGCCGAACTTGCTCAAGCGGCAAGCCTCGATCCCTATCCTTGGGCCGGTGAGGATGGTGCGAGCCTGTCCAGACTGTTTCAAGACCTGGCCGTCTTGACCACGCCGCTCGGCGAGCAGCCCGCTGCAACTTGGAATGAATTGCTCAGCGCTGAAGCGCAGCTGCAAACCGTATCAGACGGGCAGCCACATCCTAGGCTGGCAATCTGGGGCCCGCTTGAAGCTCGTCTGCAAACCGCAGATCGGATCATCCTCGCCGGGCTCAATGAAGGGGTTTGGCCGGAGCAGCCGCCAGCCGATGCCTTCCTGCCGCGTATATTCCGCCGTGAGATCGGATTGTCAGACCCGGATGAGCGGGTCGGGCTGTCGGCGCATGACTTTGCCCAGCTTGCGTCGGCGCCGAATGTGACCCTGCTCACCAGCCATCGCCGCGACGACAAACCCGCGATCGCATCGCGCTGGTTGTGGCGCCTTCAGACTTTGGCACGCGGCGCCCTGGGCGATGACGCAAAAACCGTTCTTGGACCACCTGAAATGGCCAACCCGCTGGATTGGTTGCAAGCCATTGAAACGGCGCCGGAACTTCCCGAGGGATTTTCTGCAGAACCAGTGCCGCGCCCGCCGCGCTCGGCCCGGCCCAAAGAGCTTTCAGTCACCCGGATCGAACAATTGGTGCGCGACCCGTATGCCATTTATTGCGAATATGTCCTGCGCCTGCGACCGCTGGATCCGCTCAACCTTCCGGCCGATGTGCGCGTGCGCGGAACCGCCGTCCACAAAGCTCTGGAACGGTTCGAGCTTGAAGATTTTCCAGAGCAGCCAGAGGCGCTTTTGAGCGTCTTGGAGGAAGAGTTGCGCCGCGGCGGCGTGGACGAAGCCGATCTGATTTCGCTCAGGGATGTTCGCCGCCAAGTCTGCGCCGAATACATCGCCTGGCGCAGCGAGCAAATTCATGCCATTTCAGGTGTTCCGTATACAGAATTACGCGGTGAGATTGAGCTCAATATTGCTGGCGAACCGTTCAAATTGAAAGGGACCGCCGACCGAATTGAAACGCGCACGAGCGGCGGCGTCGCAATTTTGGATTTCAAAACCGGGCGTCCGCCAAGCGAGAAACAAGTCCGCGCAGGTCTCAGCCCGCAAATGCCGCTGCAAGGCCTTATCGCCCGCAATGGCGGATACAAAGAGCTTGGCAAAACCGACATTGAGGCCCTGACTTATATCCGGTTTGGCACCAGTTTCGATGTCCAAAATATCGGAGAGGCAGCTCCCCGCGCCAAGATCGAAGCAAAGTCGATGACCGACATTATCGCCGAGGCAGAACTTGGCTTGCTGAGCGTATTGACCCAGTTTGCCGATCCTTCTCACCCATATTTGAGCGCGCCGCGCCCGGAACGCGTCGCCTATGAAAGCGCCTATACACGGCTTGCCCGGCGCAGCGAATGGACAAGTCTGAGCACCCATGACTGAGACGGTGAAATCTCCTGACACCACCGCTTTTGAGGCGGCGAAACGGGCGCAAGCCGAGGCGGCGAACCCAGCCCAATCGGCCTGGGTTGAAGCGAATGCCGGGTCAGGAAAGACCAAGGTCCTGATCGACCGCGTTGCGCGCTTACTGCTGCGCCGACCGGATGGACGCCCCGGCGCGCTGCCTGACTCGATCCTGTGTATCACCTACACCAAAGCCGCTGCGAATGAGATGCTGGCGAGACTGTACCAGCGGCTCGGTGATTGGGCGGTTGCATCAGATGACAAACTGCGCCGCTCGCTGCAACAATTGGAGGGCCGTGACGCTAATTCGTATACGGATGATGACTTGCGCGAAGCCCGCAGATTGTTCGCGCGTGCGCTGGAAACGCCCGGCGGTCTTCGGATTGAAACCATCCATGCCTTCTGTGCACGGATTTTACGACGCTTCCCGCTCGAAGCAGGCGTCTCTCCTGGATTTTCAGCGATCGAAGAAGATGAAGCGAATGAGTTGTGGCGGGCAGTTCTCGCTTCTGGCTTGGATTCCGCGGCATCTCTCACGCCAGAAACGCTCGCCACGCTGGCCGAAGCGACAGGCGGACTCGGCGTCAGTGCTGCCTTGGACGCGCTTCGTCCGCATCGCCAAGCCTTGCAAGCGCTCGACAGGATTGCAGGTTCCGAAAAAGAACTAACGGAAGTCGTCATAGCGGCCAGTGGCAGCGATGGACGCTCAACAGCCGAAATTCTGCAGGCTGCGATGGTCTCAGACTTTCCTGATAGGGATTGCGCCGAGGCTATAGACGACCTGAAGTGCATCGAAAAACCCGGCAAAGGCGATGTAAAGCTCTTAGAAGCGCTAATGACGCTCTCGACCATGCAAGATTCGCAAGATCGCTACGACGTCTATATGCGCGTACTTGCCGGAGCAAAAAGAGACTTTCCTTCTGGCAGCAACCCTTACACCGCGAAGGCGGGCCCGATCGTCGAAAACTTGTTTAGCCGCAGCCTGAAAACCGGCGCACCTGAGGGGCGTGAGATCACACGCATGAAAGCCGTACAGAGCGCGCTGCAAGCGAGCGCATTGGCCGCTCGGACACTGGCACTCATGCAGGTCGGCTTGCCGCTTTTGGAAGCTTACAAGCGCGAGAAACGGCTGCGCGGCGCGCTCGATTTTGATGATCTTATCTCCCACACGCATGCGCTGCTCACGCATTCCAGCGCCGCGGAATGGGTGCTGTACAAGCTCGATGGCGGTCTGACGCACTTGCTGCTGGATGAGGCGCAAGATACAAGCCCGCCGCAATGGGCCCTGATCAACGCGATTGTGCAAGAATTTCAATCCGGCCTCGGCCGCGACCGGCTCGCGGAGCCGCGCACGCAATTTGTCGTCGGCGACCCGAAACAATCCATCTATTCTTTCCAGGGCGCCGATCAGCAAAAGTTCGAGCAGGAGCGGCAAGGGTTTGTTCGGCGCGAAGAAATTGTCGCTGCGGACGAAGATCGATCTGTCAATCTGCCGGAAATGGCGATGTCGTTCCGATCGACGCCCGAGGTCTTGCGGTTCGTCGACGAAGTGCGCTCAATTGTGCCGCTGGATGATGCCGCAACGGATCCATTGCCGCATCGTGAAGCCGACCTCACGCCGCATGCCCCACGCCGCTTGAACCAACCCGGACGCGTCGAGGTCTGGCCGCTCGAATTGCCGGATGGATCAGATGGCGAGGACTCTGCCTGGACCGCGCCAACCGACCATGTTCCTGCAGATGCGCCGCGCCGACGCCTCGCCCGCACGATCGCGCAGCAAATTCGCCGAATGCTCGATCGCGGCGAAACCGTATGGCGCGAACAGAGCGATGGCGGGTGGACGCGTGAGGCAACGCAGCCCGATGACATTCTCATTCTCGTGCGCAGCCGAAATGATCTGTTCGATGCGTTGATCGAGAGTTTGAAACAGGAAGATATACCGGTGGCGGGAGCTGACCGGTTACGCTTGCTGGATAATCTAGGGGTTCAGGATTGCCTCAACCTGATCCGGTTCGCCCTGCAGCCCAGCGATGATTTGACCTTGGCGGAGATATTGCGCGGTCCGTTTTGCGGCTTGGTCGATGATGATCAACACCTATTCGCCTTGGCGCATAATCGCCCCAATGAGTGCACGCTTTGGGACCAGCTTAGGACCACGGAAGACCCGGTATTCCAAGCCGCGAAGCAATTTTGCGATCGGTTAATTCTAAATCGAAACCGACCTGTATTTGAGTTTCTAAGCCAGGTGCTCACACAGCGTGATTCTGGCGGGCTCAGCGGGTGGGATAAACTGATACAACGCCTCGGTGAGCCGGTCAGAGACCCGATCCAGGCTTTGGTCTCGAAAGCCCTCGGCTATGATATGACTAGCGCCCGCAGTTTGCAGCTCTTCCTGGCAGAGATCGAACGCCAAGACACCGTTCTGAAGCGCGAACTTGGCGAACCTGAAGGGGCCGTCCGCGTGATGACGGTGCACGGCGCGAAAGGCCTGCAATCACCTGTGGTGATCGTCCCGGATACAACCAGCGCCACAAAACCGGTTGGCGACGCGCTGTTCTTCAACGCTGAGGGCGTGCCGCTTTACAGCCCGTCCACGCGCACCGATGCGCCCGCCACAACAGCTTTGCGAGAGGCTGCCAATCAAGCCGCAGAACGCGAGTCGCGGCGCTTGCTCTATGTGGCTCTGACACGCGCGTCAGACCGCCTCATCATCGCTGGCGCCGGCGCCCGAAACAGCAAAACCGGATACGCGAAATCCTCCTGGTATCGCTGGTGCGCTCTGGCGATGCGCGAATTGTTGGGTAAAGACGCGCCTGATGAAGACGACACCGAAACAGCGATGGCGTTTGGCCCTGAACCAAGTCTGGTCGCTACCACGCCGCTCCATGGCGCTACTAAACCTGAAGGCCCAGCCTGGCTAAAGCGTGCTGCCCCGGCCGCGCAGCCGCCGCAGCGCCTCGCCGCGCCGTCTCGCCTCACAGAAGACCAATCGGCGGTCAGCCTGCCTTTTGGCACCGGGCGCGCAGCCGCCTTGAAACGCGGGCGCCTCATTCACGCGCTCCTGCAAACCCTGCCCGAGATCCAAGCTGACAAGCGCGAAGAGACGGGGCGACAATTCCTGGCCCGCGAACCAGAGATCTCGCCAACCGAAATCGAGGAGATGCTAGCGGTCACGCTTAACACGCTTGAAGATCCGAGTTTTGCGAATGTGTTTGCGCCAGGTGGGCGCAGTGAAGCGGCGATCGTTGGAACCTTGCCAAGCGGGCGGATGGTGAATGGCCGCGTCGATCGATTGATCATTCGCTCTGATGAGGTTCTGATCATTGATTACAAGACCGACCGGCCCGCACCGACGGATGCTGCAGCAGTTGAGTTCGCCTACCGCGTTCAGCTCGCCGCCTATCGCGCGGTCCTGGCCGATATTTACCCCGATCGCCCGGTTCGGTGCGCGCTCTTGTACACAGATGGCCCGCGGCTGATCGAAATCCCTAGCGACGAACTGTCAGAATCACTAAACCGTGTAGACAGCGGGGTTTGACGCGCGCGAAGAGTCCCTATTTTATGCCGCACGAAAGATTTAAAGGAGGTCACAATGGCCGCTGAACATATTACCGACGAGACCTTTGATGATGCCGTTGCCAGCGACACGCCTGTTGTTGTCGACTTTTGGGCTGAATGGTGTGGTCCATGTAAAGCGATGGCGCCGCATCTGGATGCTGTTGCGGACGAACTGAGCGGCGATATCAAAGTCGCGAAGATCAATGTTGACGACAATCCAATGGCTGCGTCGAAATACGGCATCCGCGGATTACCAACCCTGATGATTTTCAAGCAAGGCAAAGTCACAGCGACCCATCCGGGCGCCATGTCTAAGCAGAAAATCTCTGAATGGATCAAAGAGAATACTTAAGGTCATCGCGCTGACGCGATCCTAGGTTTCAACTTTTAAAAGTGCCCGTGGCTTGTGCGCGGGCACTTCTTTATTGGACTAGATCCTGCCCTGAATAAGGTCGCGCTGATCCTCCAAAGCCGAAGCCAGGTGCCGCATGAGATGTTTGATCCGCGGCGCGTTTTTCAGGTCGGGATGTGTCAGCACCCAAAGATCCTGGGCCGCGAGAGGTTCTGCACCCGGCAATCGTTGTAGCCCTGGATCAGGATCTGCCATGTAGCACGCGGTTCGGATCATCCCCTGACCGGCCCTGGCGGCGCCGAGCAACCAAACCAGATCATCTGATCTCAAACCGATTGGCGCGTCCGGGACGGCGCTTTCCGCGATCCAGTCTGGTCCTGAAACACTTCGCGAAAAGGCGAGCCAGCGGCGATCTTCTGGCCGCGTTTTGTCCAAGTATCCTGTGGCGGCATACTCACATAAAAAGTACGGAAACAGTCGACGGCCGACCAAGTGGTCTGGCGGGTTTGGCGTTGACCGGATGACCACGTCCGCCTCTGAGCGATTGAGGTCAACAAGATTGATCGAGGTCTCTATCGTCAACTCAATGTTCTGATGCATACGGGTAAATTGCAACAGCGCATCCTGTAATAGATATTGGGCAATCGGCTCCCCCATCGAAACCCGGATCGGCCCGGACAAATTGGCGTTTGCGGCACGGCTTTTGCGCTCAGCCGCAAGTGCGATCAGCTCCATGTTTTCCGCCGCTGCAACAAGCTCCAACCCCAGCTCAGATGCGCGATATCCGCCGGTGACCTTGTTGAAAACGGGCGTTTCAAACCGGTTTTCGATTTGCGCCAACCGACGAGACACCGTGGCATGATTGACGTTCAACCGTTCCGCAGCGCCTCGAATTGTACCCGCGCGGTGGATGGCGAGAATAAGCCGATACTGATCCCATTCACTCATTGGTGCATATCTGCACCATTGAGGCAGAAAATCAATCCGCGACAGATGTAAATTGCGATCATAGAACGAGGGTTCAAACCTCATACGGAATGGAGGTGATATGCTTTTTCAATCCCCGCTCGAACGCGCACTGAAAGCGCTCTTAGCTTGCTTGGTGTCCGCCACGATGGTGACATCCTGCACCAGCTTGGCGCAAAGCGATGTGCCGCAAACAGCCGCCGAACAGCCAGCTGCACCCTTGACGATCGATCTTAAGCGCGGCGAGCTGCTTTCGATCATTTCAGTCATTCCCAATAAGGGAGATCAGGCAGATGCAGCGCGGGCTGAATATTATCAAAGCGCCTTCCCATTGGCCCAGCAATACGGCCTGAAACGCGAGGGACAATTGAAGGTCACCTCGGCGCCGGTCGGGCAACATAAATCTGAAGGGATCATCTTCTTCTCATGGCCAAGTCAGGCGGCGGAAGCGTCCCTCGAAATGGAAGCCGACTGGCCAGCGATCAAAGCGCTGAGGCCAAAGGCCTGGGAGGATCTGCGGATCTTCACAGATGAACTGGAAGAAGATCTAACCCTCACGTTCAAGGCCGACAAAACCTACACAATCGCCATGGCCTGGACGAACCCCGAGAACCCGGATGATTACGATACCTATATGGATGGGATCAAAGAAGCGGTCGCAGAAGTCGGTGGGCGTTTTATCTACAAAATGTTTGATCCGAAGTTTGAGTCCCACAAGCTGAAAGACGGCGCGCCTGGTCAAGTGACTTTGGTCGAGTGGGACACGCAGGAAGGCCTTGCCAAATTCGGCGAGACCCAAGGCTTCAAAGACAATGTCAAATACCTAACAAGCGGCGTCACCCGGTTTGAAATTCTCACTCTTTCGGCGCACTAGCGCCCCTTCAAAACCAACCATCGCTCCGTTCCATGGATTGGTGGGGCGCCCATAAAACAAGCTCCAAACATCTAGCCTCGCCCTACGGCGGGGCTTTTTTTGTGCGGCGTTTCCGATAGCCTGCCCAGAAACTGAGGAGGTTCCCCATGATCCCGTACAAAGACCTCGACCGGTCGGTCGCAGGAAAGACTGTTTTCATCACTGGCGCGGCAAGCGGGATGGGCCGCGCCACCGCGCATCTATTTGCGCGCGAAGGCGCCAAAGTGATGGCCACGGATATGAATGCAGACGGCGTCGAAGCGGTTGCCGCAGAGATCCGAGAGGCCGGATATGAAGACGTCCGCGCGATGGCGCTAGATGTCAGCGATCATAGTGCGATCAAAGCGGCAGTCGCTGCGACGGCAGAGGCGTTTGGCGGACTTGATATCCTGATCAACAATGCGGGATTCGCGCGCCTCACCCAGCCCTCAGAAGATCAATACGAAGAGATCTGGCATCACAGCGTGAACGTGATGCTGACAGCCCACCAGCGCCTGATCCGGGCCGCCCTGCCCTATCTGAAACAAACCGAGACTGGCGGACGGATCGTCAATATCTCGTCCACCGAAGGCCTTGGCGCGACGCCTGGCAACGGACCATATGTTGCTGCAAAACATGGCGTAATCGGTTTGACCCGTGCCATGGCCAACGATCTCGGCCGCGATGGGATTACTTGCAACTGCATCTGCCCCGGACCGATTGAAACCAATATCAACGCCTCAATTCCGGATGAGCACAAGGTGATCTTCGCGAAGCGCCGCGTGCCTCTACGCCGCTATGGCATTCCGGAAGAGGTAGCGCATATCACGCTGTCCTGCTGCTTGCCGGCAGCCTCTTATCTGAATGGCGTGGCGATCCCAGTGGATGGTGGGCTGACGATCAAAAACGCTTAGGTCGGCAGCTGCTCATTCTTCTCGAGCACTTCGCCCGCAAGATACAGCGAGCCACCGATTAGAATACGGTCTGGCTTCTCCGCTGCCGCGACCTGCATCGCCGCTTGAAGCGAGTTATGAGCGACGGCTTTGGGCAAGAAAGCGCCGGCTGTCTCGGCCAAGGCAGACGGCTCTGCGCCGGCATGCCCCGGTGCGTTTGGCATCGTGTAGACTGCATCTATGACGCCCTTGAACGCATGAAAAAACCCGCCATGGTCTTTGCTGGCAATCATCGCGGTGACCATGACCGTCCGCCCCCCCATTTCCCGCAGCAGCTCTGCAATCGCTGTCGCTGCGTGTGGATTGTGACCGCCATCAAGCCAAACTTCTGCGCCGCCCGCCATCGCCGTCACGGGACCGCTGGCAAGTTTCTGCATCCGCGCCGGCCACGCAGCTGATTGTGCGCCCGCCCAAATCGCGCTGTCCGGGATCGCGGGCTGTTTCAGCGTACGCATCGCGAGCCCGGCCAAGGCCGCATTATAGCGCTGATGCGTGCCAGGCAGGGCAACGCGTTCCGGAACCTTCTCAATATCTTCCATCCGAAGCATCGTTAAAGGCGCGTCTAGCTCGGCTGCCCGCTTACGGATCACATCACCGCACACACGCGCCTGTATGGCTGAGACAGCAGGCAAATTCGGTTTGATGATCCCAGCCTTTTCACCTGCGATCTTCGCCAAGTCAGAGCCTAAAAACTGCTTGTGATCGAAATCGACCGGCGTGATCACGCTGAGGGCAGGACGCTCGATGACATTGGTCGCATCGAACCGGCCGCCAAGCCCAACCTCCAGGATCAGAAGATCGGCAGGGACCTCGCTAAACGCCAGCAAGGCGGTTGCTGTGGTCGCTTCAAAACGCGTAATTTCGCGTCCTTCCAAGGCGGCATGGACGCGGTCGAGCCATTCAACCAAGGCTTCGTCCGTCACCAACTCTCCCGCCAAGCGGACGCGCTCGTTGAAACGAACCAAATGCGGTGACGTGTAGACGTGAACTTTCAGGCCTGCCTCTTCGGCCATCGCGCGCAGATAGGCGCAGGTCGAACCTTTGCCATTGGTGCCCGCGACATGAATGGTTGGCGGCAGCTTGTCTTGCGGCCGACCCAGCGTTTCTAAAACGTCTTTGATGCGACCGAGCGACAGCTCTATCGTTTCTGGATACAGGCCCTCAAATTGGTCTAGGGCCGCGTCGAGGGCGGCTGACATAGGGCTTAAGCCTTGTCAGTCTTAGGCGCTGGCGCATCGGCTGAGGGCGCTTCAACCGGCAAAGCAGAGACGTCTTTGTCCGAGACGCTTCGGCGTGGCATTAAATGTCCAAGGACACGCGCCATGGTGGCCTTCAGTTCGCGCCGGTCAACGACAATATCAACTGCGCCTTTTTCGCGGAGAAACTCCGAGCGTTGGAACCCTTCTGGCAATTTTTCGCGAATGGTCTGCTCAATCACACGCGGGCCCGAAAACGCGATCATCGCGCCGGGCTCAGCCATATGAACATCGCCAAGCATCGCATAAGACGCGGACACGCCACCAGACGTTGGGTCGCAGAGCACCACAATATAAGGCAGGCCTGCTTCTTTGACTTCCTGGATGGCCAGCGTTGAGCGCGGCATCTGCATCAAGGACAGCGTGCCTTCCTGCATCCGCGCACCGCCGGAAGCTGAGCAAACAACGAAAGCCGCTTTGCGAGCGACAGCCATTTGCGCCGCGGCGATAAAGGCTTCTCCGGCAGCCATGCCGAGTGACCCGCCCATAAAGGCGAAGTCCTGAACCAGGATCACAGTTGGGATCCCATCCACCTTTCCGAACGCCGCCGCCATACAATCATCTTGCGAGATCGGCGCGACCGCTCCTGAATCCGGCGCTTCTTCTTTGTCGCGTTTCGCAATCTTGCTCTTCGCGCCTTTGATCCGAGACGGATAAGTTTTGTCGTCTTTGAATTTTAGCGGGTCGGCTGGCACTGGCGGCAGTGGGATTGGCTCCCAGCGTTCATTGTCGAAGAACAGACGGAACCGTCGGCGCGGCGAAATCCGCAAATGCGCACCCGCCGGCGTGACATACCAACTCTCTTCAAGATCAGAGCGATATACGAGTTCACCAGATAGAGGGCACTTCACCCACAGATTATCCGGCGTGTCTTTTTTGTTGCCAGACAAAAGCCCTTTCAGGCCCGGTGTCCGGAAATTGGTCAGCCAGTTCATTTCGTCACCATCCCTCTGCCCACTCTAGGACTTTGCTAGGTTGGCACTCCACCCTTTAGCGCCGTACTCAACTCTCGGGCCAATTCGCCCATCTTCTCTGCCGTAATTTGTGGCGTTTTGGACACAGTTGCAAGTCTTGCTTGCTCGACAAATGCAGATCCGACCACAACACCGTCCGCAACCTTGGCCATTGCAGCGGCTTGTTCGCCTGTTTTGATGCCGAATCCAACGCAAACGGGGAGCCCTGAAACACGCTGTGCCATTTCGATGCCATCGCGGATGTCTTCAGGGTCTGCGGAGCCCGCGCCGGTTACGCCTGCGACCGCAACATAGTAGAGGAATCCACTTGCGCCCTCAGCGACTTTCGCCATGCGCGCTTCATTCGTCGTCGGCGTGGCCAGACGGATCACGGACAGCTCATGCTTGGCATAGGCTTCGCGGATCGGAAAATCTTCTTCTGGCGGCAGATCGACCAGGATTGTGCCATCAATACCGGCATCGGCGGCGGCTTCGGCAAATGCCTCATAGCCGAGCGTGTGCACCGGATTGGCATAACCCATCAGGATCAGAGGCGTCTCTTGATCGTCCTCTCTGAAGCGCTTCGCCAGCGCCAGGACATCTGTCAAAGTCGTCTTATTCGCGAGCGCTCTTAGCGCCGCTTTCTGGATCGCCGGGCCATCCGCCATCGGATCGGTGAACGGGGCGCCGAGCTCAATCAGATCAGCACCATTGTCCCGCACAGCACAGAGCGCCTGATAGGAAGATTCAAGATCCGGGTCGCCCGCCATCAAGTAGGAGACCAAGGCCGCGCGACCTTCGCCTTTAACCTTGTCAAAGCGCGCCACAATTCGGGAAGTTGGCATTATTCGGTGTCCGTATTTTCTAAAACCCAAGCCTGATACGGCGCATTTACCTGCGTACAGCCTAGGGCAACGATCGCGGGCACATCATAGGGGTGATGCTCTGCGACAATCGTCTCGATCTTTGCAAAATTTGCGACTGGGGCTTTCAGCCAGAGGATGAATTCAAACGCCTGCTCAACCACGCCTTTCCAGCGATAGGTCGAAGCGATCGGCCCTTCAATATTTGCGCAAGCCGCGGCGCGCGACTCGACCGCCTCATCCGCGATGGCGCGGGCCACGCGTTGGCGTGGACAGGTGATCCGGTAAAGCGTGAGCTCCGTCACATCTCAACTCCCAGGGCTTCAGCAACCGAGAATACATCCTTATCGCCGCGCCCGCACATGTTCAAAATGAGCAACCCATCCTTATCCATCGTGTCGACAACATCGCCAACCCGCGCAAGAGCGTGGCTCGGCTCCAGCGCCGGGATAATCCCTTCCAGTCGCGTGCACAGCTGGAACGCTTCGAGCGCCTCGTTGTCGGTGCAGGTTAGATATTCGGCACGGCCCGTATCGCGCAGGAAGCTGTGCTCTGGGCCAATGCCCGGATAATCAAGCCCGGCCGAAATCGAATGCGCATCGATGATTTGCCCATCATCGGTTTGCAGAAGGTAGGTCTTGTTCCCGTGCAAAATACCCGGCGCGCCGCCATTCAAAGCCGCCGCATGCTGGCCGGTTTCGATTCCGTGGCCTGAGGCTTCGACCCCAATCATACGGACAGACTCATCCTCGATGAAAGGATGGAACAGGCCAATCGCGTTTGATCCGCCTCCAATACACGCCATCACGGCGTCCGGCAGACGGCCTTCGCGCTCCAGTATTTGCGCGCGCGCCTCTTTACCGATCACGCTTTGGAAATCGCGCACCAGTTCCGGGTAAGGGTGCGGCCCTGCGGCAGTGCCGATGCAATAGAAGGTGTTCTCGACATTCGTGACCCAGTCGCGAAGCGCTTCATTCATCGCGTCTTTCAGCGTGCCGGTGCCAGACGAGACGGGCACAATCTCCGCACCCAGCAGTTTCATCCGGAAGACGTTCGGTTTTTGTCGCTCAACGTCGGTCTCACCCATGAAGACCACGCATTTGAGGCCGAAGCGCGCGCAAACCGTCGCGGTCGCAACCCCATGCTGACCCGCGCCGGTCTCAGCGATGATCCGTGTCTTACCCATGCGCATCGCGAGCAGGACTTGGCCGAGACAATTGTTGATCTTGTGCGCGCCCGTATGGTTCAGCTCGTCGCGTTTTAGATAAATCTTGGCGCCGCCAAAATGCTCGGTCAGACGTTCTGCAAAGTAAAGCGGGCTTGGGCGGCCAACATAATGCGCCCATAGGTCATCCATCTGTGCCTTGAACGCTGGGTCTTTTTTTGCGGCCCGATACTCCTTTTCGAGATCGAGAATGAGCGGCATCAGCGTTTCAGCGACATAGCGCCCGCCAAACTCACCGAAACGGCCATTTTCATCGGGCCATTGATCCCAAGTGTTTCTCAAATCCATGGTTTTGCTTTCTAGGCAGATTTGGCGGCGTCGATGAACGCCCGAATTAAGTCCTCGTCCTTTATCCCTCGGGCACGTTCGACGCCAGAGGAAACATCCACCGCGGTCGCACCTGTCGCACCTATCGCCTCTTCAACGTTTTCTGGCGTCAGGCCGCCCGCAAGCAGCCATGGCACACCCGGATCAAAGCCTTCGAGCAAGGACCAATCCATGCTGGCACCATTGCCACCTGGATTGTCGGCATCTTCGGGCGGCTTTGCGTCAATCAGGAAGCGATCGACCCGCCATTGATCCAAGGCCTCCAGATCGTCTTCATTGGCGACCCCAACAGCACGCCACAGCTCGCAAATCCCGGTACAGTCGCGCCACCATCGCAGCACCTGGTCCGGGCTTTCCTTGCCATGTAGCTGGATCGCATCCGGCTCAACCTCGTGCAGGACATCATCGAACAGGTCTTCATCAGGATCGACGAGCAAGATCACCGATTGCAATCCGAGATCCTGAGCAAATTCAGACAGGCCGCCAACCTCGTCCAGTCCATCCTCGCCGTCGCCTAACAGATTGCGCGGGCTTTTCGGATACAAAACAAAGCCAACCCAATCGGCGCCAGCTTCTGCTGCCGCGCGAATGTGCGCTGTATCCGTTAGTCCGCAAATCTTCACCTGTGCCATGGCGCGTCTGGTGCTCGGGGTGCGACCGTGAGTCAAGCGAATTTGGCGTAAATTATGGAAGCGTTAACCCTCTCGAAAAGGGTTTCGGCGAGAACAAATGAGAGCGCTCACACATTTATGAGCGCCTCCAAAAAATTAACACTCTTTCTGAGGCTCAAATGCTCGAGGCGTTTTTCGCTCCCATGGCGGTGGTGTCTGTATTAGACTCCGCCGCAATCCAACAAGGCTCCCTTCCGATCGGTGCGAGGCGCATGATATCCGCCGCAGTGCGTTTAGAAGACTTAGGTAAGTTGGAAGCGGTTGTCAGCGCCGCGAAACTCGCATTTCCAGACGCGCATACCGAAATCGATGCCTATTTAGCCGAAGTGCAAACCCCGACAACGCCCCTAAAAGTCGAGGCCTTTGTCGTAAAAGGAACGCCGCCCGAGCCGCCAAAGTATAGCTTTCTGGAGAATCTCGACGGACGGATCGATCTGAACGCAGCCTATACCGATGGCAATACCGATACATCCAATCTGGGCGCACTATTGAAAGTCAACCTAAAGCGCGAAACCAATATTCATCGTATTGAGGCCTATGCGAATGTCGGGCGTGCCAACGCTCAGCGCATTCAAGACAATTGGGGCGCATCATATCAGATGGACACGCTCTGGACCGATGACATTTTCGGCTACACGCGCGTTTCGCTCGAAAGTGATCAATTCTCTGGGTTCGATTATCGTGCTTTTGTTGGTGCAGGGGCGGGCCATTACTTTGTCCAGCAAGAATCTCTCTCACTGCGCGGAGAAGTGGGACCGGGCTTTCGATACTCTCAACAAACCACGGACGGACAGGAAAACGGGGATTTGGTCGTCTATGGGGCCATAGATACCAAATGGGACGTTCTAGAAGGCTGGCGCCTCGAACACGATTCGAAACTGACCTTGTCAGACCCCAGCACCACCGTCACAACGCGATCTCAGCTCAGTACTGCGCTCACCGAGGCCTTACGAGCAGGCCTGGCATACGAGCTCCAATTTGAAGAAAATCCGCCAAACGATCGGGAAAAACTGGACACGATTCTAAAATTCAACGTGTCTTATGGGTTTTGAGTTCAATTATGAAACCCTGGATCAATCTCGATCAAACCCGAGTGATCGAAGGACAGTCTTCGCTGTGTTTTGATCGAATTTCGCCCTGAGTTTAATATACGGACCTTCGCTCCGGTATTTCGCAGCTTCAAAGTCTTCGTCTTCAAATCCAGAAACATTGTAGCCCAGGCTAACCCATACATTCTCTTTTGGCGTGACGCCGATGCTCGGTCCAAATGACCAGGCCTGCGTGCCAGAGCCGTCATTCGATGACCAAGTGGTCTGCAGTCCAAGATCGATCTTCTTGGTCACATCGTGACGCACTTCCGCGCCGACCAAATGCGTCGTTCCAGAAGCTGTCGCGCCCGCAAACTCAGCCTCGACATGCTTGATGCCGTGATAGACTGAGACTTGCGTTTTGTCCGTCACCATGGCGTTGACAGCGAGATTGTTGACGATCTTGGAGCGGTCTTGCACGCCTTCTTCCGTCGATTGGCCAATATCCAATCGGTTTAACACCACGACACCGTCACCTTTTGCACGCCAGGCCGCGCCGATGCGAACGTCGGTCTCTTTCAAATCCGGTTGTCCGTCGAGCGTTTCATCCTGATGCCGCGCCGCAGCTGAGAATGACAGCGTTTTGGTGACCTCACGCGCGCCGCCCAGGACTGCAACAAGACGGCGACCAGACGCACTGTCTCTGGCTTCAAGGCGCGCTGATCCGGCCATACTGTCGGTTTGGTAGCTCGCTCCCAAATAACCAGACGTATAGGCTTCGGCCTGCGTCAGTGGGCTGCGCACACCATCCTCGAGCGGGCTAACCGCCGCATCCGCCGTGACGTCGAGCGGTGCATCGTCGCCATCAATGTTGGATCGGCGCGCAAAGCCGCCGCCGAGCGTCCAGGCATCGTTGACGCGCCAGACCTGGTCCACGCCAACGGTCGCGCCAATCCGGCGGCCGCTATCGCTGGTGATCATGTCCGTGCTTGCGCGCACCTGCGTTCCGCCGGTTGGCTCCCATGTCAGTCCAGCAACTGTATTTTGACCTGACGCGTCAGAGCCATTGGTGATTTCGTGACGTAAGTTCGCGGTGACCCGCTTGCCGAGCGTCTTATCAACCCCAAACACCGCGCGTTCCGGAAACAGAGACGCCTCATCATTACTGTCACCGCCCGCCTGGATCGGTTTCTCAATCACGGCACTGATCGACAGGCCCTGGTCGACAAAAGTCTTGCGCAGTCCTGCCAGTAGCAGGATGGACTGGCGCGGTTCGGCAACGTTTCCAAAGTCCTCAGAGACCGCGCGCACACCGGCGCTGACGCCAAAGGTCTGGCTCTCTTGCTGCAGGACGAGATCAGCCACTTCGCGGTTCGACCCTTGGCTCAGATTGGTCTCTTGATAGGCCTGGGCCGTAACACGGCGCTCAGACCGATCGGCGCCATCCTCACTGATTTTTGATCCAATTTCCGCACTCAATTCAGCTCCGATGCGGCGAATAGCATTTGTCGATGAAAGCTGCTGCCCCAGACCAAAGCCTTCTTCTTCCTCCCGGAAATAGCCGGTGGCGAGCAGTTTTTCCGTTCGGTGCTGCGCGACGACGAGGACAGCGTCTGCCGATTCACTGCCTGCATCGGTTTCTACATCAGATTTCGCCAATTCAGCGCGCACTTCGGTCCGGTCGCTCAAGCGAAGTGTCAGGTCCGCGGCCACAAGATTGGAGCCGTTCGTCTCCAGCGAAGCTGCATCCTCTTCATGGATCAAGGTTGTGCCCACCTGGACAGCACCGTCAAGAAAACGCTGCTCAGCGCGCAGGCCCGCAGTAATCCCGCGCTCCGCCGCCTCAGACGTTTCATAGTCCACCACGATAACATTCGGGTTCAGCCCCGCATCCGCGGCAGAAACTGGCTGACGGAAGAACAGTTCGCCCGTCGTATAGTCGATCTCATAATCACTATATCGGTTTAGCAAGCGCTCTGCGACAATCACATCCGGACGCAAACGGTCGCGCGTCTCAATCTTGATGACCTCTGAGGACCGCACCAGCGGCGCAGCGCGCAACCGGAAAGGCCCTGATGTTCCGTCAGCTGCGATCTCGTCTTTAAGGAAACTCTGATTGGTCTCGGAAGCAAACGCCGTGAAGGATGTATCTTCGCTCTCATAGTCCGCTTTCAAGCCGGAGAGACGGCGTGTGTAGCGTCCAAGCTCGGTCTCGGTGAAGCCGGTTTCGTAATCGCCAAACACGGCTTGGAATGTGTTCTTCTCAAGCTTCACATAGACCGGGTACTGGCTTTCCGCATTATTGTACTGCCAGGTGCGATCGCCGTATAATGTGTAATAGGCATTGGGATCGATCTCGTCGAAAACTTCGCGGTCTTGGCCGCCCCGGCGCTTCGCTGTGTCGACGGCGAGGGTGAGCAGCCAATCGCCTTTGATGACGCCTTTGGCGAAGAAAGCGACCCGCCCGTCACTCGACAATTCGTCGATGTTGCGGCCCTGCGTATCTTCCAATCGAGTCGCTATACCTTCGATCTCGGCGACTCCGACCA
The DNA here is from genome assembly GCA_027019605.1 of Henriciella sp. Taxonomy (GTDB): domain Bacteria; phylum Pseudomonadota; class Alphaproteobacteria; order Caulobacterales; family Hyphomonadaceae; genus Henriciella. The sequence continues at coordinate 19,738 of JALUWJ010000035.1, forward strand.
CGATCCAGTCGCGCTTTTCCGGCGCCAACCAGACATCAATGTCCTCATAGCTGCCATCTTGTAGCAGCACTTGCAGCCGCACACGCCCGGATTCGAGCGTCGGCTCGAGCTCGACGTAAGCAATCCCGTTTGCGCCGACACGAACGCCTGACACAGCAGAGAACGCGGCATTGACCGGAGATTCAAACTCTTCCTCTGCTTCCTGCGCGAGCCGATAAGGGTCAGCGACACTAATCTCCGCACGGCGTCCTTCGTGTACGGGGTTCCCGTCGCCATCTTCCAGTCTCAAAGCAATTCGCGGCTTGGTTCGGCCATCTGCGACAAGGATGGATTGATCGTCGACATGGCTGGCGCGGCTAACTTCATCCACAAACCAGACTTTACGAACACTTTGTTCAATCAGCGTTCCTTCAGCATCGTACAACCGCGCCACAAAGACATTCTCGCCGCGCTGAATATCAACGCCTGCCCAGCGTGAAATCGCAACATGCCGGGTCGCTGACAGATCTTTACCGGAATAGTTCAGACCTGGCACGGGTCGGCCATTTAGATCCAGACGGACGCGGCCATTGGGTTCGTGCAATAGACCCAAATTCACTGACCGCCCTTGCGGAGTTTGATCTGTCACCGGATAAACCCATTCCAGGCCCGACGGGGTTTGGGCGTTCAGCCATTCCTTGTCGTACAAATCCTCATCGCGCGTCTTCGCAACTTCAAGGATTTCAGGCTTGGTCACGGCATCTGTGCGGCGCAGGTAGAAGTTTGCGCGCCAAATGGTTCCGCCTTGAGCATCCACAAATTTCGACAAGGCGCTGCCAGCGTATCGCGAATTCTCCTCGCAAATGACAGGCTCATAGCCAGCGGGTAAGGTGGCCTCATCGACCTGAACCA
>JALUWJ010000036.1 GCA_027019605.1 Henriciella sp.
TGCCAAAATGCTCCTGCAGGTGCATGACGAACTGATTTTCGAAGCGCCAGAGAGCGAAGCAGAGAAGACCATTGAAGTGGTCCGCACGACAATGGAACGCGCACCGCTCCCTGCCCTAAGCCTCAGTGTCCCCTTAGTGGTCGAGGCGGATACCGGGATGAATTGGGCCGAGGCGCATTAATTCTCCGGGTGATGCTTGTCCAAAAATGCCAGCGTTTCATTCAGGACCTGAACCCGTGACCCGGTACTGGACAGGAAATGGTCATCGCCATCGATCTCGGTATAGCGAAAATTAGCCCGTTTCTCGAGTTTTCGGTTCATCGCCCGCGATTGCGAAACCGGCACGCGTGTGTCTTCGCGTCCATGCATTAACAGCATCGCGGCTGTGAATTCGCTGCTTCGGTCCAAAGGTGTCATCGCCGTTCGCGCAGCATCCGAGAGTTTGTATTGGTCGCCCATATATTGCTCCCAATACGCAAACCCGATGCCGTCGCTATCATAGGCGCCGACCAGGCTGCTTGGATTGGAAACCCCGTTGATTGAAACGACACATTGCGCACCGTTCGGGTCGTGCAAGTCAGTCATCATCGCGGCATAGCCGCCATAACTCGCGCCGACGACACAATATTTGTCGCCAGCTGCCAGCCCCGAGCTCTGCGCCCAATCAGCAGCATCGATAATGTCCTCAATCATCTTTCCACCAAACTCGCCAAAGCCAGCGTCTCTATAGTCTTGCCCATATCCTGAGGAGCCACGGAAGTTTGGCTGCAGAACGATATAGCCTTGCGACGCGATAGCTTGAGCTAGCCAATCGAAATGCGCCGTATCACGGGCTTCCGGTCCTCCGTGCGGCAGCAAAACCAGCGGAAGCGGTCCTTCGCTCGCAGCTGGCGGCAAAGTCATGTAGCCGTACAGGGTCATGCCGTCTCGCGCTTTATATTCAAAAGCGCGCACTTCACCGAGGGGATCTGCGTCCAGCCAAGGGGCTTCGCCGCCAACCGGGGAAATGGATGGTTTTTCCAGATCGTACAAGAAATACTGGTCGGGGCGCCCTTTCGTGATCGCCCGAATAGTAAACAGCGTTCGATCTTGAGACCAAGACGTCAGAACGATGCTGTCGGCTTGCAACGCGTCCTCGGCATCCTTGGCGATCTGCTCGAATGGCTCGCCAATATAGATATCTCGGCGCAAATCATCGGTGTATCGATAGCCGATTACTTCATTGGTGAAGGGATCCTGGAAAGTCGAAACTCTACCGAGATGGCTTCCATTATAGGTTACCTCAGAGATGGCTCCATCTCGCAACGAGATATCGTACAAACCGTAGCGCGTTTCATCATCGAAACTGACGATGAGGCTATCCTGGTTCTCTCCCAAACCGACAACATAGAACGGCAAGAGCTGAGCATCTGGGGCGTGGAATATGGTTTTGCGTCCATCGAGATTGCTAATCAAATCAAAGTCTTTGTTCTTTGGATTCCAATCAAGCAAAGCGAGACGTTCGCCGCGCGCATCATACACCGCGCCGAACGTGTCACCGGAAAAAGACTCTTTCACTTTGGCGCGGCCAGATTTCAAATCGACATCGTAGACAATGTAGCTCTTTGCGCCGGCCGCCTTGTTGAGCCGCGAGCCAGTCGACTCGCTCGTTCCAGATCCGAACGCGATGGATGATTGTATCTTGCCGGGCTCATTCACCAGCCGAGACTCGACATAAGTCAAATCGACAAACCCGCCGACATTCTTAAGCAGGATTGCTGTTTTCTGGGTCTTCAGGCTGTAGGAGATCATTCGGCGAATGTTGTAGTCTCTCATTCCGCTCGAAGTGTTGAGGCGTTCAAATGTCTCCAGCTCGTAGATCAGATACTCATCGCTTCCCCAAAACACATCGTGGATGCGCCCCTCTTCAGGCGGCAAAATAAGACGCGGCTTCGCGGCCCCATCGAGCTCATAAATGCAAACGCCGCGAACGCCGGTGGGACTGCACCCCAAAGCCAAGTAACTGCCATTCGGAGAGACTTGCGCGCTCCAGGTGGCGGGCATGGTCCCAAACTTCTCAGAAACGGACTGCGCACTGGCACCTGATTGCAGCCCAAGCGAAAGCACAGCGTAGACGAGCAGTGGAATGCCCTGCGCCTTAAAAGCCGACTGAAACAGAAATTTGCTCACTCTTTTAAGCATACTCAAACCAAACGCCCCCAAATACAGAATCAAATGCGATTCTCTGCATTTGAGAGACGCATGATCAAGTCAAATACAGTTCTTGCAATCATTTAATTCAGGTCAGTGTATGTTTCGCAGTATCGGTCTTGGTTAGTGGCCATTTCCCTCACTCGCGAGGTCGAAAATGCAGTGGTCGTATCGTGGCCTGCCATTACCGATGCACGCACCAGGTCTTCGGCGCATAAGACCGGTAGCGCATGCCCCCAAATACTCGCCGTTCGTTGAAGGGCTTTCACTAGCCCCCCCGAGCGCCTCACTCGGCTGGTTGCAATCTAGGGTCGGAACTCGCCGCTGTTTCGCTTGTCTCTTCGTCGTCCTCACGAAATACAGTCTTCTGGTTTGGCATGAACGGTGCGAGATAGAGACCAGCGACCGTCATCGGATAGTCTGGTGCGGTGCCGATGCCGATCTGGTCATGTGGGCGCTCATCCCGCGGGTTATGGAAGGTTCCAAACAGGATGTCCCAAACGATAAACTCGCCGCCATAATTGGAATCACCAATCCCTTTGTCCAGGTAGTGATGGTATCGATGATTGTCGCCAATCGAGAATATGTACTCCCACCAACCAAGGTTGAGATCGATGTTTGAGTGCTGGAAGATCCCGATGCTGAGCTGCAAAATCACTGCAATCATCGCAATCTCCGCTGAGGGCTGAACGAGTGCGAGTGGAATGGCGTAGAATATCGCTTGGCTAATGATTTCGAGCGGATGCGCGCGAATACCGTTCAGCCAATATAGTCGCTCGACCGAATGATGCGCGGCATGAATGCGCCACAGAAATGGCACTTCGTGGAGCGCACGGTGGAACCAATACCGGAAGAAATCCTTGATCAGAATGAACAGCGCAACCTGGATAATCGGATGCCATTGATCCGGCCAGAGATCATGACCATAGGGCTCCAACATCTCGACCGTCCCAACAATGAAGAGGGCGCTGACAATCAGTTTTGAAATGCCGCTCCAAAACGCGCCGGAGAAATACATAATGATATCAACAGCCGCATCGTTTCCACCCTCGAGCCAATTGCGGCTGTAGGGCATCAATCGCTCAAACGGCGCGCAATACAGCCCGTAAAGAATGGGCAGCAAGACGAACCCAACCAAGGTCAGGCTGGTAATCCCGTTCTCAACCAGTTTTAACCCAACCCAACACGAGAGAATGAGGGTGAACGGAAACAAGGTGTTGGACAGATTCTTACGCAGCAAAGTCCCTTCAAGCTTATAGGACCAATGATCGAGATGCCGCCACATCCAACGGGTTGGCTTGACCAGTGCCCATTGCAGGAAAACCTCTAACAAGGTCAGCGGCGCACCGAGCCACGTCTCCAGAAAACGCGCAAATTTCGCATGCGTTGGGATTTTGCGATTACCCGAAAGGTTGTGATTATTCGACACTACGACCTGCCTTGTAAAACTCAAATTCTTTAGTGCGCGTGCGCTGATCTATTCACTTAGACCGCTTGATCAGAGCAAAGCACTTTAATTAAATGAACATGTTCATTTTTCATGGCGCACATGAACTGTCAAGCCATTTTTGAGGCCTGACCGCGTCAATAGGTTTGCAGTAGGATAGGATCAGCCGTCCCGTTTCCGGGCTTGATCCGCCAGTTTCATTCTCGTCAGATTAGCGCGGCGCCATGCGGATGGCGCCGTCTAAACGCAAGCACTGGCCGTTAAAATACCCATTGCGGGCGAGCTCAAGCGCAAGAGAGGC